>NZ_FNRT01000002.1:4207757-4509050 GCF_900105585.1 Nocardioides exalbidus | reverse complement strand
GGTCCCGCTGGTCGCGGCCCTCGTGGCTGCCGGCACGTGGTGGATCGGGGCGCTGATCACCTTCGGCGCCGTCGGCTGGTAGCCGGTCCTCCGCCTCAGGCGCCGACGATCCGGCGCACCAGGTCCTGCCAGCCCGCCTCGACCCGCTCGATCGACAGATGCTCGTGGTTGACCTGCTGGTCGAGCACGACGAGCTCGAGCGGGGCCAGGACCGCGGTGGCGAGCATGAGCAGGTCACCGGAGACGCCGAGCTCGCCGAGCAGGTAGCGCACGTGCATGTTGGCGAACGACAGCGCGGCCACCGAGCGTGCGCCCGGTCGTCCGGCCGCGGCGATCAACCGGGCGTGGCTGAGGTTGGTGGCCAGGCGCGAGTGCCCGAAGGCCAGCAGCCGGTCGTAGGCCGGGGCGCCCGGCCCGAGGGGCGGGGGACCGGAGAGCACGCTGGCCTGCCACGCGGTCTCCGACTCGTTGAGTACTGCCGCCATCAGGCCCTCGCGGCTCTCGAAGCGCCGGAAGAGCGTGCCCTTGCCGACGCCGGCCTCGGCCGCGACGGTGTCCATCGTCACGCAGTCGACCCCCCGCGTCTCGACGAGGTGCAGCGCTGCCGCGAGGATCGCCTCGCGGTTGCGAGCCGCGTCGGCCCGCTCCGGGGCGGGGCCGTCCGCCATCGGGAGCAGGTTGGTCATGCCGCCACCCTAGGGTCCGGAAAAAGATCTGGACATCGGGAATGAAAACGGACCACGGTCCGTTTTTCCGGTATGACCACTCACCACCAGACCCGTGTCGCCGTCCTGCTCGGCTCCCTCCGTGCCGGCTCGCTCAACCGCCGCATCGCCGAGCACCTCCGCGACAACGCCCCCGAAGGCGTGACCGTCGACGTCGTCGAGGGCCTCGACACCATCCCGTTCTACAACGAGGAGATCGACGGCGACACCGTGCCCGCCGGCGCCTCCGCCCTGCGCCAGGCCGTCGCGTCCGCCGACCGCGTCCTCGCCGTGACCCCGGAGTACAACGGCACCATGCCTGCCGTGCTCAACAACGCCATCGACTGGCTGTCCCGCCCCTACGGCCAGGGCGCCATCGTCGGCAAGCCCTTCGCGGCCATCGGCGCCACCCCGACGCCGTACGGCGGCAAGTGGTCGCACGAGCACGCCCGCCACTCCGCCACCATCGCCGGTGCCGTCGTGGTCGAGGGCATCGTCGTCGACGAGTCCGCCGTCGAGGGTGACCCGCTGCAGAACGAGGAGGCCATCCAGCGCTTCCTCGGCGCGCTCGACGCCCTCGTCGCGCACGAGGTCGAGGCCGCTGCCTGACCCACTCCGCTGGTTGAGCAGGGCGAGGAACGAGCCCGTGTCGAAACCAAGGATGAGTAGGTTCGTGGAGTGAGCCTCCACGACCTGACCGCGCTCGAGCAGGGTGACGCCGTCCGCCGCGGCGAGGTGTCGCCGCTCGAGCTCGTCGAGCACTACGCCGGACGCGCCGACCACGTCGGCGCCTTCATCACGACCACCGTCGAGCAGGCCCGCGACCACGCGCGCCGGCTCGCCGACACGGGACGCCCCACGGACGCAGGTCCGCTGTGGGGCGTCCCGACGGGCATCAAGGACCTCCACCCGACGGCGGGCGTCCGCACCACCTTCGGCTCGGCGGCCTACGACGACTTCGTCCCCGACGCCTCCGACAACGTCGTCCTGTCCGTCGAGGCAGCAGGGATGCCGAGCCTGGGCAAGACGAACACCCCGGAGTTCGGGTCGCCCTGCTACACCGAGCCGGACGTGGCTCCACCGGCCGTCACGCCGTGGGACACCACCCGCACCGCCGGCGGATCGTCCGGTGGCGCCGGAACCGCGGTGGCCGCCGGCCTGCTGCCGGTCGCGCCCGGGTCCGACGGCGGTGGATCGATCCGGATCCCCGCCTCGTGCTGCGGCCTCGTCGGGCTGAAGCCGAGCCGCGGGCGGATCAGCGGCGCGCCGATGTACGGCGACCCGATCGGCCTCGCCACGCCCGGCACCCTCGCCCGCACGGTCCGCGACGCGGCCGCCCTCCTCGACGTCCTCGAGGGCCGTCGCGTCGGGGATCCCTTCTGGGCGCCCGAGCCGACCACCTCCTTCCTCGATGCCTGCGACCGCGAGCCCGACCGGCTCCGGGTTGCCCGCTTCATCGCGCCCGTGATCGCCGACGTCGAGGTCGCCCCGTCCAGCGTGGCCGCCTGGGAGGCCGCGTCGGCCCTGCTCGCCGACCTCGGCCACGACGTCGAGGACGTGCCGGTCCCGATCCCGCCGGCGGCGGTCGCCGACTTCGAGACCTGCTGGGCCGTGCTGACGGCCCTGTCGCCGGCGCCGCCCGGACGCGAGGACCGACTGCGACCGCTCACCCGCTGGCTCGGCGAGCGCGGCCGCGCGGTCAGTGGCCCCGAATTCGGCCTCGCCATCGGCAGCCTGCGTCGCCACGCGGCCGCCGCCCTTGCCGCCCTCGCGCCGTACGACGTCGTCCTCACCCCGACCCTCGCCCGCCCGCCGGCGCTGGTGGGCGAGCTGCGCGACGACGCCGATCCGGCGCGCGACTTCGCGAACCAGAAGGACTTCACGCCCTGGACCAGCGCGTGGAACGTCACCGGCATGCCGGCGGTGTCGCTCCCGCTCCACTGGACCGACCACGGGCTCCCGGTCGGCGTGATGCTCGCCGCCCGGCCGGCCGAGGAGGAGCTGCTGCTCGCGCTCTCGGCCCAGGTCGAGGAGGCAGCGCCGTGGGTGGACAGGCGGCCGCCCGGCTGGTGACATGGCTGCCATGGGCCAGCTGACGCCGTACCTCTGCGTGGCGGACGCGCGTGCCGCGATCGAGTGGTACGTCGACGTCCTGGGCGCCGAGGTCGTCCTCGAGCCGATCCTGATGGACGACGGCCGCGTCGGCCACGTCGAGCTCGCCGTCGGTGGCGGTCGCTGGATGATGTCGGACGAGTTCGACTCCGCCGGGGTCGCGGCGCCCGACGCCTCCCGCGGTGCGAGCGTCTCGCTCCACCTCGAGGTCGACGACGTCGACACGGTGTGCGGCCGCGTCGTCGCGTCGGGCGTGACGCTCGACCGCGGCCCCGAGGACAGCCCGCCCGCCGGTCGGGTGGCGGTCTTCCGCGACCCCTTCGGGCACCGCTGGTTCGTCAACCGGCCGACGGGCTGAGGGGCCATCGGAAGGGCTGTGCACCCGAGTCTCCCGGTTGTCGGCCGAGATCTTGCCTACGAAGCGGGGTGGTCACCGGATATCCGGTGACTCCCGGGTCAGCGATCAGTCGCCGATCCCGCGCGCGTGGAGCGCGTCGCCGGTGTCGCGGGCCCGGGCGACGACGCGGATCACGAAGGGGATCAACCGAGCCCGGGGTGAGCGCTCGAGACCCCGCGCGACGGCGGCGTCGCGCGACTCCTCGGCCAGCATGATCGTGGTCGGGATCGCCCGCAGCATCAGCGAGAAGGCCAGGGCCACTGCCTCGGGATCGACCCCGACCCGCCGCAACGGTTGCAACCCGCGTGACACCGCGTCGAGCACCTCGTCGACCGGCGTCGTCACGGTCAGCGTCGTCGCGAGCAGGATCAGCGCGACCAGGTCTCCGACGACCTCGACCGCGCGCGGCCAGCCGTTCTGCCACACCGTCCACGCGCCGAGGATCGCCGCCGTCAGCAGCAGCCACCGCATCGCCCGGAGGGTGAGCCCGAGCCGGGCACCCGACCACACCAGCAGCCCGGCCGCGACAGCCAGGAACGCGACCGCCGACCCCGGCCCGCGTACGACGACCACGACGAGGCTGGCGACCATCAGGCCGAGCAGCTTCGCGCCGGCCGGGAGCCGGTGCAGGGGCGTCGTACCGGGCTGGTGCAGGCCGAGCAGCTGGGCGCTCACGCCGACCGCCGGTAGTGCTCGACCACGTCGGCCGGGTCTCCGTCGAGCTCCACCCGGCCGTGGCGCACCAGCAGCGCACGGTCGCACCGCGCGGCGAGCTCGAGGTCGTGGGTGACGACGACGACCTGCTGGGAGAGGCCGAGCAGCAGCTCGCCGATCCTCCGGCTGTTGCCGAGGTCGAGCAGGGTGGTCGGCTCGTCGGCCACGAGGATCGACGGCTCGGTCGCGAGCACGCCGGCGAGCGCGAGCAGCTGGCCCTCGCCGCCGGACAGCGCGTGCACGCTGCGGTCGCCGAAGCCCTCGAGCCCGTGGTCCGCGAGGACCCGGTCGGCCCGGGCCAGCCGGTCCGCCTTGTCCTTCACCTGGCGTCGCAGCGATAGTGCCACGTCCTCGCGCGCGGTCGGCATCACCAGCTGCGCGGCGGGGTCGGTGAACATGAACCCCACCCGGCGTCGTACGTCGCGTCCCTCCCGTGCCACGTCGAGGCCGTCGACGAGCACGCGGCCGGTGGTCGCGGGGACCAGCCCGTTGACGAGCCGGGCGAGGGTCGACTTGCCCGAGCCGTTGGGTCCGATCAGGGCGACCCTCCGCTCGGTGAGGTGGAGCGTCGTCTCGTGGAGGATCTCGCGGGTGCCGTCGTGGGTCGGGACCGTGACGGTGACCTGCTCGAGGCGGATCTCGCTCACGTGGCGGGCGTGCCCTGGGGCCGCGCCTCGGCGGTCGCGGTGACCGGCCGGCCGAGCAGGTCGGGGAAGGCGCGGTGGACGGCGGTGGCGACGAGCGCCATCGCGACGTTCTTGAGCAGGTCGCCGATCCAGAAGATCTTGTCGATGTCCCACGCCTGGCCCCACGTGAGGTCGGCACGGAGCACGAGACCGGCCATGCCGAGCGTGTGGATGAACAGTGCCGAGCTGAGCAGGCCGGCGCAGAAGATGGCGACCGGGCTGACGAGCGAGCGGCGGGGGAGCCGCTCGACGATCGCGCCGCAGAGCGCGGCGGCGAAGACGAACCCGACGAGGTAGCCCGCGGTCGGGCCCGTCAGCACCGCAAGGCCGGCCGCTCCGCCGGAGAAGATCGGCAGCCCGGCGGCGCCGCCGGCGACGTAGAGCAGGACGGCGAGGAAGCCGGGGCGGCTGCCGAGCACCGCGCCGGAGAGCAGCACCGCGAAGGTCTGCAGGGTGATCGGCACCGGGCCGGCGACCTTGATCGCGGGCAGCAGGGCACAGGCCGCGACGAGGGCGGCGAACGCGGCGATCAGGGCGATGTCGGTGCCGGGGTTGCGACGAGTGCTCATGCGGGGGATCCTCTACCTGAACGGTGATCAGTTGAACGGTGTTCAGGTTAGGGTCGCCGGGTCCACACGTCAACGACGAGAGGGGAGGGCGACGTGCCCCACCACCGCTCCGACGTGCTCGACCACGCGATCTCGCTGCTCGATCGGGGCGGCCTGGCGTCGCTGACCATGCGCCGGCTCGGCACCGAGCTCGAGGTGCAGCCGAGCGCGATCTACCACCACTTCGAGAGCAAGCAGGTGCTGCTCGCCGCCGTCGCCGACGAGATCCTCGCCCGCGGCGCGCGCCCGCGCACGGCCGCCGAGTGGCCCGACCAGCTCCGGGAGATCTGCGTCGAGCTGCGGCAGGCGATGCTCGCCTGCACCGACGGCGCCGACGTGGTCGCCACCGTGTGGGCCTTCGGCCTCGGTGCCGCGGCGCCCGTCGCCGACCTCGAGAAGGTCCTGACCGACGCCGGAGCGCCTGCCGAGCTCGTCGCGGTCGCCTCCCGCACGCTGGTCCACTACGTCTTCGGCCACGCGTTCGAGGAGCAGACCGCCCGCCAGGCCGTCCGGCTCGGCGCCGTCGAGCGCTCCCTCGACTCGCTGCCCGACTTCGACCTCGGCCTCGACCTCGTGGTCGACGGCCTCCGCGCCCGCCTGTCCTGACCGGGCACTGCGCCCGGATCGGGCGCAGGCGTCAGGTGCTCGTGTCGACGTCGGCCCCGTGGAGCTCGGCGAGCAGCACGGCGCCGGCGAGGTCGAGCCTGGTCTTCTTCAGCGAGGCGGCCGACAGGTCGACGCCGTCGAGGCTCGCGCCGCGGAGGTCGGCGCGGTCGAGGGTGGCCTCGCGGAGGAGGGCCCGGTCCAGGCGTGCGCCGCGGAGCACGGTGAGGGTGAGGTCGGACAGCGACAGGTCGGCCTCGCGCAGGTCGACGCCGCTGAGGTCGACGCGCGAGAGGTTGGCGCCGCGGACGGTCACGCCGAGCCACGACCCGCCGGTGACGGTGACCGGTCGCAGCACGCACTCGGCGAACGTCGAGCCCACCAGCTTGCAGCCGTCGAGCGTCGCGTCGAAGAACGACGTGCGCCGGAAGTCGCAGCCGACGAAGGCCGTGGCCGTGTGCGTCGAGGCGTTGAACCGGCCGCCGTGGAAGGTGCACCGCTCGAAGACGGCGCCTGCGGTCGAGGCCTCGGAGAGGTCGACGTCGGTGAAGGTGCACTCGACGAAGCGGGCGGCGCCGAGGTCGTCGCCGTACCAGTCCTCGCCCCTGAAGTGTTCGCCGCTGGCTTCCTGAGGGACGGTCACGCCGCCCACCGTATCGGTGGGCCGGCGGATAGGGTCGTGCCCGTGATCGCGTCCCACCAGCACCGCTTCATCTTCCTCAAGACCCGCAAGACCGCGGGCACGAGCGTGGAGATCGCGCTGTCGAAGGTGTGCGGACCCGACGACGTCATCACCGAGATCAGCCCCGAGGACGAGGCCCTCCGCCAGGCCGCCGGCGGCCGCGCGCCGCAGAACTTCCAGTCGCCGCCGCTGCCCCGCAAGGCCTACAACCACATGGGCGCCAAGGCGACGCGCGACCTCGTCGGTGAGGACGCGTTCCGCGACTACTTCACCTTCGCCATCGAGCGGAACCCGTGGGACGCGGTCGTCTCCCTCTACTTCTGGAAGTACAAGGACCGACCCGAGCTCCCCGACTTCGAGACCTACGTCCGGGAGATCTGGATCGAGCAGCTCGCCAACAACCGCCGGCTCTACCGGATCCGCGGCACGATGGCCCTCGACCGGGTCCTGCGCTACGAGAACCTCGCGACCGAGCTGCAGGAGGTCTGGGACCACCTGTCCCTGCCCGGTACGCCGGACCTCCCGCGCGCCAAGGGCAACGCACGGCCGGCGGGGCACTACCGCGAGCTCTACACCGACGCCTCGCGTGAGCGGGTCGCGACGGTCTTCGCCGACACCATCGAGGCCTTCGGCTACGAGTTCTGAGGCCCGACGTCCAGTGACGGCGGCCGGTCGAAGTCGGGACCGTCGCCGACCATGAAGACGTCGAGGTCGATCGTCGCGGTCTGCCCGGCGCCGAGCGTCGGGATGACGCCGAACTTCACCTCGAGGAAGCCCCACCCGACCTCGATCGCCGTCACCGGCGCCGCCCCGGCCGCGGCCTCGACGTCGTTGACCACGATCGCGACCAGCGCGCCGTCGTGCTCGATCACGAAGTGGCCCATGCAGTCGTTGAAGCCGTCCCAGCTCGGGCCGTACCAGTCGGGGAACCCCAGCGCCCGCCCGATCTCGGCGTGTGCGGCCGCGCGCGAGGTCATCACCGACCCGTCGAGGTCGATGCGGAGGTAGCCCGCCCGCTCGATCAGCGCGTCCATCTCGCCGACGACGCTGGTGTGCACCTTGTGGATCGGCCCGGACCGCAACCATGGCAGCTCGGTGCGGACGTGCGGTCTGCTCACACCGGCGAGGGTACGACGCCCAGCAGCCGCTCACACGCGGCGACCAGGCGGGCACGCAGCGGGGCACCCCGCTCCGCGAACCCCCGCTGCGCCTCGACGTAGGCCGCTTTTCCCTCCGCGGTCTCGATGCGGACGGGCTCGAAGCCGAGGTCGGCGAGGTCGTAGGGCGCCGCCCTCATGTCGAGCACCCGGATGTCGCGGGCGAGCTCGAAGCAGTCGGCGACCAGGTCGCTGGAGACCATCGGCGAGAGCCGGAACGCGTGCTTGTAGAGGTCCATGCCGGCGTGCAGGCAGCCCGGCTGCTCGAAGTCGGGACGGTCGTCGCGGCCCGGCTGGAGGGTGTTGAGCGGACGCGCGGACGGCGTGAAGAAGCGGAACGCGTCGAAGTGCGAGCAGCCGATCCGGTGCGACTCGACGACGGCGTCCGTCCCTTCCTGGCCGAGCCGCAGCGGCCAGTCGTGCCGCGTCCCGTGGTCGGCGGAGCGGTGCACCATCGCCCACTCGTGCAGGCCGAAGCAGCCGAACTGCGGCGCGCGCCCGGCCGTCGCCGACAGCAGGGTGTGGAGCTGGCGCAGCAGCGGGAGCTGCGACTCCACGAAGCTAGGCGCCACCGTGACCGGGTCGCCCGCATAGCCCTTCAGGTGGGCGTAGTCCCCGGCGTCCTCCAGCGCGACCCCGAAGCCCGGGTGCCAGCGGCGCAGCTGCGCGGGGCGCTGGGAGTAGTAGGTGAAGAGGAAGTCGTGGACCGGGTGCTTCACCTTCTCCGCCCGGCGGGCGAGGTGCGGCGCCACGAAGTCGTCGACGCGGGCGGCGTGGGCCTCGGCCCGCGCGCGCCACTCGGATCCGGTCAGCACCTGCACGCCGCAACGGTAGTTCGTGAGGACCCCTCGTCCCGACATCGCGGGAACCGCACTCGCGACACCGCGCGTCGTCCTAGGGTGCGGCGCGTGAGCACCCACACCTGGCTGATGCCGCCCCGTCGCCGCTGACCGTCGTCGCGCTGGCGGTCTTCCTCGCGCTGGCCGTCGCCGCCTCTGTCGTGTGGCAGGTGAGCACCGCGAACGACCGACGTGTGGACGCCGCATCTGCGGGTTCGTCTCGCTCGCGGTCCTGGAGTCGCTGCCCGCCCGGGTGCGGCCGCTCGAGTGGTCGGTCGCCGAGGCGTGAGCGTGCCGCCTGTTCGGGCTTGTTCGGGTTCGCGTCGCGGGTGTGGGTGGCGCTCGTCCCGCGGGACAGGATGGTCGAGCGCGTCGTCGCGTGCGCTGCCTGGGACCGGGTCACGGGGGTGTCTGGTCCGCAGCGCGCTGGTGCGCCCGACGCGGCAGGGAGGAAGGACGGGAGGTCCCGCATGGGGAGGGACCTCCCGACTTCCCGGGCGTCCCCGGCGTCCCCGACCGGCCGCACGCCGACCGCACCCCGACCACATCCCGACCACATTCAGGGTCGTGCGACCGCGTGCGGGCGCGTGCCGGTCGGTTGGATAGCCTCGGACCATGCGCATCTGCAGGTTCACCACGGGTGACGAGCCCCGTTTCGGCGTCGTGACCGGCGAGGTCGACGAGTTCGGCCAGCCGGCCGAGGACTCGGTCGTCGTGCCGCTCGCCGGAGACCCGCTCTACGTCGGGATCAAGCTCGTCGAGGAGGAGCTCCGGCTCAGCGACGTACGACTCCTCGCGCCGATCATCCCGCGGAGCAAGGTCGTCGGCATCGGCCGCAACTACGCCGCCCACGCCGCCGAGCTCGGCAACGACCTGCCCGAGGAGCCGCTGATGTTCCTCAAGCCCAACACCACGGTCGTGGGCCCGGGCGACCCGATCTTCTACCCGCCGCAGACGAGCGACCTCCACTACGAGGGTGAGCTCGCCGTCGTCATCGGCCGCATCTGCCGCGACGTCCCCGCCGAGCAGGCCACCGACGTGATCTTCGGCTACACGATCGCCAACGACGTGACCGCCCGCGACCTCCAGCGCTCCGACGTGCAGTTCACCCGCGCCAAGGGGTTCGACTCCTTCTGCCCGCTGGGCCCGTGGATCGAGACCGACCTCGACCCGCAGGCGTTCAGCGACGGGGTCGCGGTGCAGACCCACCTCAACGGCGACGTCGTCCAGGACGGCTCGACCGCCGACATGATCTTCGACGTGCCGACCCTCGTCGCCCACGTCTCCTCCGTGATGACGCTGCTGCCCGGCGACGTCATCCTCACCGGCACCCCCGAGGGCGTCGGGCCGATGGAGGTCGGCGACGAGGTCGAGATCTCGATCGCCGGCATCGGCGCCCTCACCAACCCCGTCAGCAAGAGAGCATGAGCCCCGACATGAGCACCCCCGTACGCGTCCGCATGGCCCCGTCCCCGACGGGGTCGCCGCACGTCGGCCTGGCCCGCACCGCCCTCTACAACTGGGCGTTCGCACGCCACCACGGCGGCACCTTCGTCTTCCGCATCGAGGACACCGACAAGGCGCGCAACACCGAGGAGTCCTACGACTCGCTCATCGACCTGATGACGTGGCTCGGCCTCACCTGGGACGAGGGCGTCGTCGTCGGCGGCCCCTACGGCCCCTACCGCCAGTCCGAGCGCACCGACATCTACGCCGACGTGCTCGCCCGCCTGCGGGAGTCGTCGTACACCTACGACTGCTTCTGCACCAACGACGAGGTCGAGGCGCGGCGCAAGGCGAGCGGCTCGAAGGTGATGGGCTACGACGGCTTCTGCCGCGAGCTCTCCGCCGAGCAGCGAGCCGCCTTCGAGGCCGACGGCCGGGCGCCGATCGTGCGGTTCCGGATGCCCGACGGCTCGATCACCTGGGACGACTTGGTCCGCGGCGACATCACCTTCGAGACCGAGCACGTCCCGGACTTCGCGCTCTGCCGTGCCAACGGCGACCCGCTCTACACGCTGACCGCGCCGGTCGACGACGCCACGATGGCGATCACCCACGTGCTCCGTGGCGAGGACCTGCTCTCCAGCACCCCGCGCCAGATCGCCCTCTTCGACGCGCTGAAGGAGCTCGGCGTCGCGACGACCACGCCGGCCTTCGGCCACCTGCCCTACGTCATGGGCGAGGGCAACAAGAAGCTCTCCAAGCGCGACCCCCAGGCCCACATGGCGCTCTACCGCGAGCAGGGCTTCCTGCCCGAGGGCCTGCTCAACTACCTCGCGCTGCTCGGCTGGGCGATCTCGGGCGACCGCGACGTGTTCTCGCTCGACGAGATGGTCGAGAAGTTCGAGATCTCCGACGTGAACCCCAACCCGGCCCGTTTCGACCTCAAGAAGGCCGAGGCCATCAACACCGCGCAGATGCGGCTGCTCCCGCTCGACGAGATCACCCACCGGGTGCTGCCGTTCCTCAAGGACGCCGGCGTGGTCGGCGACCCGGTGGGCGACGCCGACGCGCAGCTCCTCGAGCTTGCCATGCCGCTGGTCGCCGAGCGCATCAACAAGCTCACCGAGGCCGCGCCGATGCTCGGCTTCCTCTTCGTCGACGAGGCCGACTTCGTCCGCGAGGAGGAGCTCGACGGCACCGCCAAGGACGTCGTCAAGGCCGCGTACGACGCCCTCGCCGGTGTCGAGTCGTGGAGCACCGCGGCCATCGAGGACGCGCTGCGCGTCGCGCTGATCGAGGGTCTCGGGCTCAAGCCGCGCCTTGCCTTCGGCCCGGTGCGCATCGCGATCTCCGGGCGCAAGGTCAGCCCGCCGCTCTTCGAGTCGATGGAGCTGCTCGGCCGCGACCGGTCGCTCGCCCGGCTCCACGACGCGATGTTCGACTGAGCGGGCGCCGCGACATGGCCACCGCGCTCCCGCCCGACTTCCGGCCGCGCTACCACGAGCTGCACCGGGTCGGGCGCCCCGGCTGGTGGCGCTCGCTCGTCGGTGCGGTCGTGCTGCTGCTCCTGGTGTTCGTCGTCGTGCCGGCGGTCGCCGGGCTCGTCGCCTTCGGGGTCCTCACGGCGACGGGCAGCACGGTCGACGAGGCGACCAGGATCCTCGACGTCACCAGCGGGGTCACCCCCGCCGGGCTGGCGTCGCTCAACATCATCCTCGGCCTCGCCATCCCGACGAGCTGGCTGGTCGTCTGGCTGATGCACCGGCTCAAGCCGCGCTGGCTGTCGTCGGTGATGCCCCGGATCCGCTGGCGTTTCCTGCTCGCCTGCCTGCCGATCTCGGTGGTCGCGCTCGTCGCCAGCCTCGTGGTCGCGATGCTGGTCCCGAGCGCCGACGTCGCCGGCACCAGCACGGCCGGGTCGCTCAACGAGTTCACGACCACCACGCGCGACTTCCTGCTCGTGATCGCGCTGCTGACGCCGTTCCAGGCAGCGGGGGAGGAGTACCTCTTCCGGGGCTACCTCACCCAGGCGTTCGGCTCGATGTTCGCGAACCGTCGAGTCTCGCTGGTGCTCGCGGTGCTCGTGCCGTCTTTGCTCTTCGCGCTCGCGCACGGCCTCGGGCAGAGCGTCCCGGTCTTCTTCGACCGGTTCGCCTTCGGCGTCGTGGCCGGCATCCTGGTGATCCGCACGGGTGGCCTCGAGGCGGCGATCGCGATGCACGTCCTCAACAACTTCGTCGCCTACGGCCTCGCGCTGTCGTTCGGCGACATGACCGAGGCGCTCAACGCCAGCGGGCCGTCGAGCTGGTGGATGATCGCCTCCACCCTCGCCCAGTCGCTCACCTACCTGGCCCTGGCGAGCTGGCTCGCGAAGGCGATGCACCTCGTCGACTCCGGACCGCCGGTCGGACGGGTGCTGCCGCCTCCGCCGGGCCACCCCGAGTTGGTCGGCCAGCCACCTCGCGTGTAACGTTCGGGATCGGTTCGGGGAGGTTCGCCACCCGGGACCACGTGGGAATCAGGAACGGTCGCCCTGCCCGCAGGGTCGACGGAACTGATACCCCCATGGGGTATGGTGTAATTGGCAACACGGCTGGTTCTGGTCCAGTTGTTCTAGGTTCGAGTCCTAGTACCCCAGCGGATCCCGGCCCACGGGTCAGGATTTGGTGGCGACACTCCGGTGTCGCTACAGTTTCACCCGCTGCTTCCGAGCAGCACCATGCAAGCCCCCGTCGTCTAGCGGCCTAGGACGTCGCCCTCTCACGGCGGTAACGCCGGTTCAAATCCGGTCGGGGGTACCACGCATGCGAGGCCCGGTCTTCGGACCGGGCCTCGAGCCATTTCCGGCCTCTTCGTGTTCGGAGAGCGGTGGCACAGCCACATTCCGGGCCTGTCGAACGTGGCTCACACACCGCTGCCACGCGTGTCGTCGTACGACGCGCAGCTGCCGGTGGCACAGCCACATTCCGGGCCCGTCGAACGTGGCTCACGCACCGCTCGAGGCGGCCGTGTGGGAGAGCCGGACGGGTGCCGAGCTGGTCCAGACCTCCGTGCCGCGCGGGATCCGATCCGGTGGTGCCTGCACCACTCTTTGCGCCTCACCGGCAGGTTTTGCCCGTCCTGGCCTTCCCCGCGACGTCGCGGCCTCGCGATGCTGCCGCGCATGACATCTCGCGTGGGGGCGCTCGTGTCCTCGGTACTCCTTGCTCTCGGCCTGACCGTCGTCGCCGTCGCTCCGGCGCACGCGGCGGGAGGCACCACAGTCAGCTTCGACACGGCCAGCGGCCTGCACGTCGTCGACTCCCGTACCCAGTCGACGGTGGTGAACATCGGCTTCCAGGTCTCGACCAGCAGCGTGTGGTTCCGTTCGACGGCAGGCATCGCCTCGTGGCCTGCGAACTGCCAGTCGGTCGACGAACCAGCTCTCGGACAGTACGTCTACTGTCCCGGCGCCTCCGTGGCTGGCGTCGTCGGCGTCTTCGGCGCGGGCTCGGACACCATGCGGGTGCAGGGCGTCTGCATGGAGTACGTCGGTGCGGCCCTCGGCGACGGGTCGGACACGTTCGAGCACACCGACTGCCCGACGGCCGCGACCGAGGTCCTCGGGGAGGGCGGTGACGACTCCATCGTCACGGGCAACGGCCCCGACGAGATCGACGGCGGGCCGGGCAACGACTTCATCCGCACCAACGGCGGCGACGACAAGGTGAGCGGTGGCGACGGCAACGACAAGCTCGAGTCCGGAGCAGGCAACGACACCGTCTCCGGGGGCACCGGCAACGACGCGATCTACCCGAGCGCCGGCAACGACGTGGCCAACGGCGACGACGGCGACGACCTGCTCGCGAGCTACCAGGGAGACCCGGACTCCGGAGCCGACGACCTGCGGGGCGGCAACGGCACCGACACCATCGACCTCGGGAACCACACGCCCGGCGCCACCATCGCGCTCGACGACGTGGCCAACGACGGCAACTCGGGCGAGGGCGACAACTACCACTCCGACTTCGAGCGGATCCTGGGCAGCCCGGGTGCCGACGTCATCATCGGCACCAACGGCCCCGACTACATCAAGGCCGGCACCGGCAACGACACCGTCCAGGGCCTCGGCGGCAACGACGAGATCGACGGTGACAGCGACAACGACGTCATGGACGGCGGAGCCGGCAACGACATCCTCTACGGCGGCTACGGCAACGACGACGTCACCGGCGGCCCGGGCATCGACTCGCTCTACGGCGACTACACCGCGTGCTCGGCCTACGGCTGCCCGGCCGGCGCCGACGTCCTGCGCGCCGCCGACGGTGAGGTCGACACCGTCAACTGCGGCTCCGGCGCCGACCAGGCGTACGTCGACGGCAACGACGTCCTGGGGACCGATGGCTTCCAGGTCTGCGAGGCAGTCACGCGGATCGGCCCCGTGCCCGACCCGGACACCAACGGCGCGACCGTCAGGGCCGGAACGGCCAGCCGCGCCAAGGGCGTGAAGGCCACGCTCACCTGCGTGGCGGCCTGCACGGCGACCGCCCAGGTCGTGGTGAGCAAGAAGGTCCAGAAGGCCCTCAAGCTCAAGAGCCGGGTGCTCGGCACGGCCAGGAAGTCGCTGAAGTCCGCCGGCAAGGCCAGCGTCAAGGTCGGCATCGCGAAGTGGGCCGTGCAGAAGCTCAAGGGCAAGGGCACGGTGAAGGCGACCCTCACCGTGAAGGTGAGGTCCGGCACCACGGCGACCCTCACCCAGAACATCAGGCTCAAGCCCTAGACGCACCGACGGGCGGTGCGTGAGGAGGATCTCTAGGCTCGGGAACCCTCCTCACGCACCGCCCCGAGGGCGGAGGTGCGTCACTCCTGCGGCTTGACCGCCAGCACCGCGCAGTCCGCACCGAGCAGGATGCGCTGCGCGACGCTGCCCATCAACAGCTTGCCGACCGGCGAGCGCCGGCGCAGGCCGATGACGACCAGGTCGGCGGACACGTCGCCCGCGACCGAGAGCACCTGGTCGCCGACGTCGGCGCCCATCGAGCGGCGTACGTCGACCTCGATGCCGGCACCGCCCAGCTCGACCGCCAGTGCGGCGAGCTCGTCCTCGTCGGCGTACCTCTCGTCGACGAGGGCGTCGCCGCGGGTGGCGTTGACCACCACGACCTTGCCGTCGCGGAGCTTCGCCTCGTCGATGGCACGCGCCAGGGCTGCCTCGCCGTACTCGTCGGGCGTCCAGCCCACCACGATGGTCGTCATCGCACCTTCTCCTCTTCGGTCGATTCCTCGATGTCGGCCGCCACCGCGGCGGGCGCGGGACGCACCCGGCGGACCACGAGCGGAGCGATCACGGCAACCGCCACGATGACATAGATGACCACCGCGAGCGGCTCGCTCCAGAGCGCGGAGACGTCACCACCGGAGATCGCCATCGCCTCGCGCAGGCGGAACTCCATGAGCGGGCCGAGGATGACACCGAGGATCAGCGGCAGCACCGGCAGCGCGAACCGCCGCATCATCAGCCCGAGCAGCCCGAGCACGAGCAGCAGGAAGAGGTCGAAGGCCTCGAGGTTGCTGGCGTACGCACCCAGGGTGGCGAAGAACAGGATGCCGGCGTAGAGCTGCGGTCGCGGGATGCGCAGCAGCTTGGCCCACAGCGGCGCGAGCGGCAGGTTGAGCACCAGCAGGAGCGCGTTGCCGACCAGCAGGCTGGCGAGCAGCGCCCACACCAGCTCGGGCTGGTCGGTCATCAGGCTGGGGCCCGGCTCGATGCCGTATCCCTGGAAGGCCGAGAGCATCACCGCCGAGGTCGCGGTGACCGGCAGGCCGAGGGCCAGGAGGGGCACGAAGGTGCCGGCCGCGGACGCGTTGTTGGCGGCCTCCGGTCCGGCCACGCCCTCGATGGCGCCCTTGCCGAACTCGTCCTGACCGCGCCGGACGGCGAGCTTCTTCTCGGTGACGAAGGAGAGGAACGTCGGGATCTCGGCACCGCCCGCGGGCACCGCGCCGAACGGGAAGCCGAAGGCCGTCCCGCGCAGCCACGGACCCCAGGAGCGCTTGAGGTCCTTGCCGCTCAGCCAGGGCTGGCCCACCGGGATGATCCGCACCGGGCTGCGGCGCAGGTGGGCGGCGACCCAGAACGCCTCGCCGAGGGCGAAGATCGCGACGGCCACGACGACGACGTCGATGCGGCCCGCCAGGAGCGGCTGGTCGAAGCTCAACCGCGTCTGGCCGGTGTTGAGGTCGAGCCCGACGAGGCCGATGGTGAGGCCGAGGAACAGCGCGATGAAGCCGCGCAGCGGCGATCCGCCCAGCACGCTGGTGACGCTGACCATCGCGAGCACCATCAGTGCGAAGTAGGACGGTGCGCCGATCTCGACCGCCACCGAGGCGAGCGCGGGGGCGAAGAAGACCACGAGCATCGTGCCGATCGTCCCGGCGATGAACGACCCGATGGCCGCGGTGGCCAGCGCCTGCGACGCCCGCCCCGCCTTGGCCATCAGGTTGCCCTCGAGGGCCGTCATCACCGACGCGGACTCACCGGGGGTGTTCAGCAGGATCGCCGTCGTCGAGCCGCCGTACATGCCGCCGTAGTAGATGCCGGCGAACATGATGAACGCCGGGATCGGCTCCAGGCCGTAGGTCACCGGAAGCAGCAGCGCGATGGCCATCGCCGGTCCGATGCCGGGCAGCACGCCGACGAACGTGCCGAGCAGCACGCCGATCGCGGCGAAGAGCAGGTTCTGCGGGGTGAGGATGGCGCCGAAGCCGTCCATCAGCAGGTTGAGGCTGTCCATCAGAGCACCCCGTCCAGGATGCCGGCCGGGAGGATGACGCCCAGCCCCTCGTGGAAGAAGTACCAGCTGGCCACGGACAGCACGAGGCCGACGATGACGTCGCGCACGAGCGTCCGGCTGCCCAGCGCCCAGGCGGAGCCGACGAAGAGGATCGCGCCGCTCAGCGCCCAGCCGACGAACGAGATCGTCAGCACGGTGAAGAGGAGGACGCCGACGAGCTTGGCGACCGTGATCCAGTCGGCGGGCTGCCGCAGGTCGATGTCCTCGCCGCCCTCGGCCTCGGGCACGTTGCCGCGGAGGGTGGCCAGCACGAGCAGCAGCCCGAGCGCGACCGTCACCGCGCCGATGACGTAGGGGAACACGCGCGGTCCGACCGGGTCGCCGAACCCGATCCGCAGGGTGGTGGCGTCGTAGAAGGTGTAGGCGCCCACCACGACCAGCAGCGCGGCCAGGCCGAGCTGGGCCATGTCGCGGTCGGGTGTCGCGGGCGGGGGTGCGTCAGGTGTCTGACGGTCGGTGTCGAGTGATGTGCTCACAGCAGGTCCAGCTCCTCGAGGGTGGTGGCGACACGCTGGTCCTGCTCCTGCAGGAACGCCGTGAAGTCGTCGCCGGTCTTGAACTCGTCGATCCAGCCGTTGTCGGCGAGGGCCTGCTGCCACTCGTCGGTGTCGTGCATCTCCTCGAGCATCCCGATGAGCTCGTCACGACGCTCCTCGCTGATGCCGGGGGGCGCGAAGACTCCGCGCCAGTTGGTGAAGACCAGGTCGATGCCCGACTCGGTCAGGGTGGGGGAGTCGCTGATGCCCTCGCCCTTGAGCCGCTCCTCGCCGGAGACGGCCAGCAGCCGGAGCTGGCCCGAGGCCAGCTGGCCGGTGAACTCGCCGACGCCGGAGAAGCCGACGTCGATCTTGTTGCCGAGGAGGGCGCTGGTGAGAGGCCCGCCGCCGTCGTAGACGACGTAGCGCACGTCGCGCGGGTCGATGTCGACGGTGCCGGCCAGCTGCATCGGGAAGAGGTGGTCGGGTCCGCCGGGAGAGGAGCCGCCACCGACCACGATCGAGCCCGGGTCGTCCTGCCAGGCCGCCACCAGGTCGTCGATGGTCTTGTACGGCGAGTCGGCCGGGACCAGCACGCCCTCCTGGTCCTCGATGAGCTGGGCGAGCGGCGTCGCGTCGTCGAGCTTGTACGGGGCGCCGAAGGAGTAGAGCGAGCCGACGACGCCGAGGCCGGCGGTCATCATGGTGCGCTCGTCGCCCTCGGCGTTCATGAGGCGCGTCATCGCGACCGAGCCGCCGGCACCGATCACGTTGGTGACCTCGAACGAGCCGCCGGTGATGTCACCGTGCTCCATGATCGCGACAGCCGCGCGGCCGGTCTGGTCGTAGCCGCCGCCGGGGCTGTTGGGGATCAGCATCGTCATGTCGCTGCTCGCCGCACCGCGGGTGACCCCGCACCCGGTGGCGAGGAGCAACGCGCTGCTGAGGGCCACGACGGTGGCGAGCACTCGCCTCGTCCTATGGCGCACCATGTGCACTCCGATCTCTCGATGTCTCGCGCCGGACCCGACAGAGTCCGACCCGACGATGGTGGAGACTTCGTGTGGTGCTCGTCACGCTTGGGAAAGCAATGGAGGTTGTGGAACTTGTGGTCACGCTCACGATGGCGTCCGGCGACCCTCGCCGGCCAGTTCCTCGTGCTCCAGGTCTCGGTGCTGCTGGTCGTGGTGGTGGTGGCGAGCGTGGTCTCGGTGCAGCAGAGCGACGCCGACTTCCGTGCCACCCGGGGTGCTGCGATGCGCGACGCTGCGGAGCGCCTGGCCAACGACAGGTTCGTCCGGTCGACCTTCCGCGACGGCACGGTCGCCGAGAACCGCGGGGCCCTGGCCACGATCACCCAGGTGACACGCGACAGTTACCAGGCCAGCGGGGTCTACGTCGCCGCACCTGACGGCACGGTGCTGGTCAGCAGCGACTTCGCCGGCCGCGGCGAGCGGCTCGACCTGCTCGGAGGCCCTGCCCAGCGCCTGCGTGCGTGGACCGGCGACGTGGACGACTTCGGCACCTCCTCGATCGCCGCGCAGGTGCCGATCATCAACCGCCGCCTCGAGCTGGTCGGCATCGCGATGGTGACCGAGGAGTACCCCACCTGGCGACAGCGGGCCCGGAGCGTCCTGATCGACGTGGTGCCGGTGGCCGGGCTGGGCCTCGGGCTCGGCATCGCCGGGTCGTTGCTCCTCTCGCGCCTCATCCGGCGCCGCACCCGCGGACTCGAGCCCGCCGCCATCGCGGCGCTCGCCGACCAGCGCGAGGCGCTCCTGCACTCCCTGCGCGAGGGCGTCTTCTCGGTTGCCGTCGACGGCACCGTGACGATGCTCAGCGACAGCGCGCGCGAGCTCATCGGCATCGAGGGTGACGTCGAGGGCCGGCGCGTCGACGACCTCGACCTCGACCCGGCCGTGCGCGGACTGCTCGCCGACGACGCCGAGATCCGCGACCACGTCGTGGTGGTCGACGACCGGCTGCTGGTCGTCAACCGCACCCCGGTCGTCGAGGGCGGTCGCCGCGTCGCCTCGGTCACCACGCTGCGCGACCGCACCGAGCTGCTCGCGCTGCAGAGCGAGCTCGACGCCCGCGAGTCGATCACGAACACGCTGCGCGCCCAGACCCACGAGTTCCACAACCAGCTCCACACCATCTCCGGCCTCGTCCAGCTGGGGGAGTACGACGAGGTGGCGCGGCTGGTCGGCACGATCCGTCGCCGCCGGGCCGAGATCTCCGACGCCGTCCTCGCGCACGTCGAGGATCCCGCGGTCGCCGCGCTGCTGATCGCCAAGACCAGCCTGGCGGCCGAGCGCGGCGTCGACCTCAGGGTCAGCGAGGCCAGCGATCTGCCGCGACTGGACCACGAGTCGTCCACCGACCTCGGCACCGTCCTCGGCAACCTCGTCGACAACGCCGTGGACGCCTCCGTGTCCGTCGGCGGCACGGCCGTCGAGGTCGACCTCCGGCTCGACGACGGCACGGTGCACCTGGCGGTCACCGACACCGGGCCCGGCGTCCCGGCGGAGGTGGTCGGCGAGATCTTCCGGCGGGGCTGGAGCTCCAAGGCGCCGACGGTGGGCGGACGGGGGGTCGGGCTGGCGCTCGTGCAGGTCGTCTGCGAGCGTCGGGGCGGCAGCGTCGAGGTCCGGTCGGGGGCCGACAGCGGCGCCGTGTTCGACGTACGGCTGCCGGGGGCGTGGGAGGACGTGGAGGTGGACGCACGGTGAGCGACGTCAACGTGCTCGTGGTCGACGACGACTTCATGGTGGCGCGGATCCACACGCAGTTCGTCGAGCGCACCCCGGGCTTCGTCGTGGTTGGGGTCGCCAGCACCGGCCAGGCAGCCCTCGACGACGTCGCGCGCCTGCGGCCCGACCTCGTCCTGCTCGACGTGCACCTGCCCGACATGACCGGCATCGACGTGCTGCGCCGGCTGCGAGCCGGTGGGGACGACGTCGGCGTGCTGGTCGTGACGGCGGCCCGCGAGGCCGACACCGTGCGCGCCGCGGCGTCCGGGGGAGCGGTGCACTACCTCGTGAAGCCCTTCGACTACGACGACCTCCGCGTGCGCCTGGAGTCGTTCCGCGCCGCCCACCAGGCGCTGGCCGGCACCGGCGCACCCGCGCAGCACGACATCGACGCGGTGTTCGGCGCGGCCACCGTCGCGGTCCCCGCCGCGAGCCTGCCGAAGGGCCTGAGCCCGGAGACCGCCGACGCCGTCGAGGCGGCGCTGCGGGACGCGGGCGAGCTGTCGGCGGCGGAGTGCGCCGACGTCGTCGGCATCTCGCGCGTGTCCGCCCGCCGCTACCTCGAGCACTTCGTCGCGCGCGGGTCGGTCACGGTCCGCCTCCAGTACGGCGGTGCCGGCCGGCCCGAGAGGCGCTACCGCAGCGGCGGCTGAAGGTCGTCGGAAGGCCGCCGACGGCCGTGTCCGTTTTCCGCTGGTGAGACCAGGGTGCGCGGGCCACACTGGACGCATGACACCGACCGGACACCTCGACACCGAGGCCTGCTACCGCGCGGTGCAGAGCCGGGACCGCCGCTTCGACGGCGTCTTCTACACGGCCGTCCGCACGACCGGGATCTACTGCCGGCCCTCCTGCCCGGCGCGCACCCCGGCCGAACGCAACGTGACCTTCCACGCGACCGCGGCCAGCGCACATGCGGCCGGCTACCGCGCCTGCAGGCGCTGCCTGCCCGACGCCACGCCCGGCAGCCCGGAGTGGGACGTCGCCGCCGACGTCGCCGGCCGCGCCATGCGACTCATCGCCGACGGGCTGGTGGACCGCGAGGGTGTGGAGGGTCTGGCCCGTCGGGTCGGCTACACGCCGCGCCACCTCGGCCGGCTGCTCACCCAGGAGCTCGGCGCCACGCCGCTGTCGCTGGCCCGGGCCCGTCGCGCCCAGAGTGCCCGCGTCCTCATCGAGACCACCGACCTGCCGCTCACCGACGTCGCCTTCGCCGCCGGCTTCGCGAGCGTGCGGCAGTTCAACGAGACCCTGCGCGAGATCTACGCCGCCTCGCCGAGCGAGCTCCGCGGCACGCGCGCCGCCGGCTCGTCGGGTGGCGCCATCGCGATGCGGCTGCCCGTGCGCACGCCCTTCGCCGGACGCCGGCTGCTCGACTTCCTCGCCTTCCACCTGGTGCCGGGCGTCGAGGTCGCCGCGCCCGGCTGGTACGCCCGGACGCTCGACCTGCCCCACGGCCCCGGCACCGTCCGGCTCGAGCTGGCCGACATCCCCGCGGGCCCGGGCACGGCGTCGGTGCGGGCCGAGTTCTGGCTCCACGACCTGCGCGACACCGCGGCCGCGGGCGAGCGCGTCCGCCGGCTGCTGGACGCCGACTGCGATCCCCGGGCGGTGGACGAGCACCTCGGTGCCGATCCCGTCCTCGGTGACCTGGTGCGGGCGACGCCCGGCCTGCGGGTGCCGGGCCAGGTCGACGGCGACGAGACGGCGGTGAGGACCGTGATCGGGCAGCAGGTCAGCGTGACCGGCGCCCGGACGGTCGCCGGTCGGCTGGTGGCCGCGCACGGCCGTCCCGTCGACTCGCCCGTGGCCGGGCTCACGCACCTGTTCCCCGACGCCGCGACCCTCGCCGGGGTCGACCCCGAGACCCTGCCGATGCCGCGGGCGCGAGGCCGGGCCCTGGTGGGCCTCGCCTCCGCGCTCGCCGACGGTTCGGTGGTGCTGGACCGCGGCCCCGACCGCGACGACGTACGCCGCTCCCTCATGGACCTGCCGGGCATCGGCGCCTGGACCGCCGACTACGTCGCGATGCGGGCGCTCGGCCACCCCGACGCCTTCCTGCCCACCGATCTCGCCGTCCGCAGGGTGCTCGCCGATCTGGGAGGCTCGGTCGACACCGAGCGGTGGCGGCCCTGGCGGTCCTACGCCCTGATGCACCTCTGGAACCCCCTGATGCCCGACACGCCCGCTCCGAAGGAGACCTGACATGTGGACCGTGATGCCCTCGCCGATCGGCGACCTGCGCATCGTCGAGCGCGACGGCTCGATCGTCGCGATCGAGTTCTCGCCCTTCAACCAGCCCGCCGACGGGCGGCCGCTCGGGTCCCGCTCCGACGACGACCCCGTGCTGGTCGAGACCGTGCGCCAGCTGACGGCGTACTTCGACCGCGAGCTCACGGACTTCGACCTGCCGCTCGCGCCGGTCGGCACCGACTTCCAGCGCCGGGTGTGGACCCAGCTGGAGAAGATCGCCTACGGCGAGACCGCGTCCTACGGCGAGATCGCCGGCCGGCTCGGAATGACCAACGCCGCCTCGCGCGCCGTCGGCCTGGCCAACGGCCGCAACCCGATCCCGATCGTGGTGCCGTGCCACCGGGTCATCGGTGCCAACGGCACGCTCACCGGGTACGCCGGTGGGCTGGAGCGCAAGCAGCAGCTGCTCGAGCTGGAGCAGGACGCGCTCTTCTGAGTCGCCTCGGCCTCAGCGACCGCGACCCATCACGCCGCCGATGCCCGACGCCACGACGGCGGGTCCTGCGACGAGTCCGAAGATGAAGGGCACGACGTCGCGGCTCTGCTGCAGCAAGGTGGTGTAGGAGTAGTCGCTCGTGTTGCGCAGCCACGGCGGGACCAGCCACCAGCCGAGCGCGATGCCGGCGGCGATGACCAGCCACCAGAGCGCGGACGTCAGCGCTCCCTGGCTGATGCCGTCGAGCAGGCCACCGGCGAAGCCGATGAGGGCGAGACCCGCGAAGGCGATGAGGCCGGCGCCGATGTTGGCGTCGTTGCTCGTCCGGCTCATCGCCGGGACGGCCACCTCGGTGTAGAGGATCAGCGCCAGCCCGATGACGGCGAGGCGCAGCAGGATGGAGAGGACCGCCTTCATCGGCCCTCCTTCGACCACTGCGGGTCGCGACCCGAGCGGGCGAGCACGCGCTCGAAGGGGCTGGCGTCGTCGGTGACGCCGACCGCGGGGGCGAAGAGGCCGGGCGTGCCCGACTCCTCGAAGCCGCCGACGAAGGCCATGCAGGCCTCGGCGGTCGCGTCGTCGCAGTCGTAGGGCTGGCCCGTCGCCCGCGCCAGGTCCCAGCCGTGGAGGACGATCTCGTCGAGGGCGACCAGGCCACCGACCTGACCGGGCAGGTCGACGCCGCCGGCGCGGGTCATCCCGTCCCACGCGGCGGGGTTCCGCCATGCCCGGGTCATCGCCGGGACCTGTGTCGCCAGCGCGTCGCGCCACCCGGGCTCGGGGTCCGGCCAGCCGCTGTCGTCGGGGTTCGTGTCGGTGAGCGGCCCGAAGTCCTTGTCGGCAGCGGCCCGGAACGCGAGCGTCAGCCCGACGAGGTGCGCGACGAGCTGGCCGACCGTGCGGCCCTCGCAGGGCGTGGGTCCACCCAGCTGGTCGTCGGTGACGTGCGCGGCCACCGCCACCAGCCGTTCTCCTGCGGGTCCGAGGTCCACGAGATCGCTCATGGCGCAACTGTGCCCGACAAACGACGGCGGTGAGAAGGAATCAGCTGTCTAGGGTCTCGCTGGACACCACCTCCGCCAGCATCCGGCGGATGCTCGCGATCACCGGTTCGTAGAGCAGGGTGCCGACCACGACCCGCTCGACGGCCCGCGTGCGGTCCTCGGTGGGGATCCGCGACACGTCGAGCTCGACGAGTGGCCGGAGGGAGTCGGCGTAGGTGTCGAGGAGCTCGTCGGTCGCGGGGAAGTCGAGTCGCGCGAGGGTGTCGAGCTGGCCCGCGAGGCGTGCCCGGAGCGGGCCCCCGTCGGCGAGGTGCCACCCCTGCCGCGCGACGAGGCCGTCGACCATCTCGAGCGCCTCCCGGGATGGGGCCGCCTCCGGCTCGGGGGAGAGCAGCCACTGGGCGGTGCCGAAGCTCTCGTGCAGCGGGACCGAGACGTCGTCGACCGCCCCCAGCACGCGCCGCACGTCCTCGAGCGAGAGGCCCGCGACCTCGGTCAGCGCGCGGACGAGGGCGAGGCGGCGCACGTGCGAGTCGTCGTACGACGCCCAGGTGCTGCTCTCGGTCGCGCCGGGCGCCAGCAGCCCGAGGCGGAGGTAGTACTTGATCGTCGCGGTGGGGAGGCCGCTGGTGCGGGACAGCTCGGCGAGGCGCATGCGGACATCTTGACACATCGGATAGTTCAGGTGTCCCATATTGGATAGCAACGCTATCCAGCAATCGGAGGTCATCATGTCTGCTGAGTCCCAGGCCCTCGCCGGGATCCTGCTGCTCTCGCTCGTCACCGTCGAGACGGGCGGCCTCTACCTGATGCGGCTCTGGCGCAGGCCCGGCACGGCGACGGCGTTCCAGATCGGCTTCGCGCGCGCCGGGCACGCCCACGCCGCGGTCCTGCTGCTGCTCGGGCTCGCGATCCAGCCCTACGCCGACGCCGCCGACCTGGACGGCGCGATCGGATGGCTCGCCCGCACCGGCGCCCCGGCCGCGGCGATCCTCATGCCGGCGGGGTTCTTCTTCTCCTCGATGGGCGAGGGGCGCGAGAGGCCCAACGGGCTCGTCGCGCTGGTGTTCGCCGGCGCGACCGTGCTCGCCCTCGGCCTCACCTGCCTCGGGCTCGGCCTGCTGCTCTGAGCCGGTCGTGGGGCGGCGGCTACTCCGACGCGGCGCGCCGCAGCGACTCGGAGAGCCGGTCGGCGGCGGCGAGGACGGCGGGTGCGTGCATCCGGCCGGGCTGGCGCGAGAGGCGCTCGAGGGGACCGGAGACCGAGACCGCCGCGATGACCTTGCCACCGGGGGAGCGGACGGGCGCGGAGACCGACGCGACGCCCTGCTCGCGCTCGCCGACCGACTGCGACCAGCCGCGGCGGCGGATGCCGGACAGGGCGGTGGCGGAGAAGGCGGCGTTCTGCAGGCCGCGGTGCATCCGCTCAGGGTCCTCCCAGGCGAGCAGGATCTGCGCGGCGGACCCGGCGTTCATGGTGAGCTGCGAGCCGACGGGGATCGTGTCGCGCAGGCCGGAGGGGCGCTCGGCTGCGGCGACGCAGACGCGGTGCTCGCCCTGGCGGCGCCAGAGCTGGGCCGACTCGCCGGTGATGTCGCGCAGGCGGGCCAGGACCGGGCCGGCGGCCGCGAGGAGGCGATCCTCGCCGGCGGCGGCCGAGAGCTCGGCCAGCCGCGGGCCGAGGACGAAGCGGCCCTGCATGTCGCGGGCGACGAGGCGGTGGTGCTCCAGGGCGACGGCGAGGCGGTGGGCGGTGGGTCGGGCCAGCCCGGTGCCGGCGACGAGACCGGCCAGCGTGGCCGGTCCGGCCTCGAGCGCTGCGAGCACGAGCGCGGCCTTGTCGAGAACGCCGACGCCAGATCCGTTGTCCATATGCCGATATTGTCATCTCAGGGAGTGGGATGCAAGATGTAGCGTCGCCCCACCGCACGTTGAAGTCGAAGGAGTTTGTGTCATGGGCAAGACCCTGTCCGAGAAAGTCTGGGACGAGCACGTCGTCCGCAGTGCCGCCGGAGAGCCCGACCTCCTCTTCATCGACCTCCACCTCCTCCACGAGGTGACCTCGCCGCAGGCCTTCGACGGCCTGCGCCTGGCCAACCGCACCGTGCGCCGACCCGACCTGACGCTCGCGACCGAGGACCACAACGTCCCCACCATCGACTGGGACAAGCCGATCGCCGACCCCGTCAGCCGCACCCAGGTGGAGACGCTCCGCAAGAACGCCGCCGACTTCGGCGTCCGGCTGCACCCGCTCGGCGACATCGAGCAGGGCATCGTGCATGTCGTCGGGCCGCAGCTCGGCCTGACCCAGCCTGGCATGACGATCGTGTGCGGCGACTCGCACACCTCCACGCACGGCGCGTTCGGCGCGATCGCCTTCGGCATCGGCACCTCCGAGGTCGAGCACGTGCTCGCCACGCAGACGCTGACGCAGGCGAAGCCCAAGACGATGGCCGTCACCATCAATGGCAGCCTGCCCGAGGGCGTCACGGCCAAGGACATGGTGCTCACCCTGATCACGCACACCGGCACCGGTGGCGGTCAGGGCTACATCGTGGAGTACCGCGGTCAGGCCATCGAGGAGCTCTCGATGGAGGGCCGGATGACGGTGTGCAACATGTCGATCGAGTGGGGCGCCAAGGCCGGCCTGATCGCCCCCGACCAGACAACCTTCGACTACATCGAGGGCAAGCCCGAGGCGCCGAAGGGCGACGACTGGGACGCCGCCGTCGCGCACTGGAGGACGCTGCGCACCGACGACGACGCGGTCTTCGACAAGGAGATCGAGCTCGACGCCGCGACGATGACGCCGTTCGTCACGTGGGGCACCAACCCCGGCCAGGGTGCGCCGCTCGGTGCCAGCGTCCCGAGCCCCGACGACTTCGACGAGCCCAACGACAAGATCGCCACCGAGAAGGCCCTGCAGTACATGGGCCTCGAGGCCGGCACGCCGCTGCGGGAGGTCAAGGTCGACACGGTCTTCGTCGGCTCCTGCACCAACGGGCGCATCGAGGACCTCCGCCTGGCCGCGTCGATCCTCGACGGGCGCCACGTCGCCGACGACACCCGCCTGCTCGTCGTGCCCGGCTCGGTGCGCGTACGGCTGCAGGCCGAGGCCGAGGGGCTCGACAAGGTGTTCATCGCCTCGGGCGCCGAGTGGCGCGGCGCGGGCTGCTCGATGTGCCTGGGCATGAACCCGGACCAGCTGGCTCCCGGCGAGCGCAGCGCGTCGACGTCCAACCGCAACTTCGAGGGCCGCCAGGGCAAGGGCGGGCGCACGCACCTCGTCTCCGTCCCCGTCGCAGCCGCGACCGCGATCCGCGGCACCCTCTCCAGCCCGGCCGACCTGCAGGAGGTCTGACCCATGGACAAGTTCACGACCCACACCGGTCTCGGCGTCCCGCTCAAGCGCAGCAACGTCGACACCGACCAGATCATCCCGGCGGTCTACCTCAAGCGCGTGACCCGCACCGGCTTCGAGGACGGCCTGTTCGCAGCCTGGCGCAACGACCCGGACTTCGTGCTCAACGATCCGACCTACGCGGCCGGCACGGTGCTGGTCGCCGGTCCCGACTTCGGCACCGGCAGCTCGCGCGAGCACGCCGTGTGGGCGCTGCAGAACTACGGCTTCAAGGTCGTCATCTCCTCGCGCTTCGCCGACATCTTCCGCGGCAACTCCGGCAAGGCCGGGCTGGTCGCGGCGCAGGTCGACGAGAAGGTCGTGCAGCGCCTGTGGGACTGGATGGAGGACCACCCGGGCGGCGAGATCACCGTCGACCTGGAGAGCCGCACCGTCCGTGCCGGCGTGGGCGAGGACGCCGTCGAGGACTCCTTCGACATCGACGACTACACCCGCTGGCGGCTGCTGGAGGGACTCGACGACATCGGGATCACCCTCGGCCACGACGCCGACATCACGGCCTTCGAGGCCGCGCGGCCGAGCTGGAAGCCAGTCACTGCTTGAAAAAACCCCTGCAAATAAGGGCGATGGTGATTGTCCTCACCCTTCCTTGTGCCTAGCGTGCGACGGAAGGGTCGAGCACGAGCTCGGCTTCCAGAGGTTCATTGGAAGGGAAGCTAGTGAACAAGACAGAGCTCATCGACGCGCTCGCCGCGCGTTACGAGGGGAACCGCAAGCAGGCGGCGCACGCGCTCGAGTCGGTGCTCGACACGATCACGCGCGAGGTCGCGAAGGGCGAGAAGGTCGCGATCACGGGCTTCGGCTCCTTCGAGAAGGCCGTGCGCAACGCGCGCTGGGTCCGCAACCCGCAGACGGGTGAGCGGATCAAGTCGAAGAAGAAGTCCGTGCCGAAGTTCTCCGCCGGCAAGGAGCTCAAGGACGTCATCTCGGGTGCGAAGAAGCTTCCCAAGCTGACGGCCGCCAACATGCCGAAGCCGCCCGCCGGTGTGCGCGCTGCGGCTGCGGCCGTGACCGGCGCTGCCTCCTCGACCGCCAAGAAGGCACCGGCCAAGTCGGCGGCGCCGGCGAAGAAGGCTGCTCCTGCCAAGACCGCCGCCGCCAAGAAGGCGACGCCGGCCAAGAAGGCCTCGGCCAAGAAGGCTGCTCCCGCCACCACGGCTGCCAAGAAGGCGCCGGCCAAGAAGGCTGCTCCCGCCAAGACCGCCGCCGCCAAGAAGGCGACGCCGGCCAAGAAGACCGCGGCGAAGACCACCGCGGCCAAGAAGGCGCCGGCCAAGACCGCCGCCAAGAAGGCTCCCGCGAAGAAGGCCCCGGCCAAGAAGACCGCGAAGAAGTCCTGACACAGCACCAGCACTGAAGGCGGGCCGTCCCATCGGGACGGCCCGCCTTCAGCGTGTCAGGTGGGCACTCGCCTGCGCGGTGTGTGGGCCGACGCCGGCCGCCAGGGCCGCGTCGAGGTCGTCGAGGTCGTCGACGTCGCGACGCACGCTCGTCGCTGCGACACCGACCTCGACGGCACCGCCGCCGGAGTGCCGGGCCGCCGAGTCGACGCCGAACGCCGGTGAGAAGCGGGCGGCAGGAGCGGCGTACAACGTCGTGCCGCTGCCCGCGTGGTCGCGCACGAACACCTCGTGGCCCAGGCCCACCTCGCCCACGACCTCGGCCAGGACCGACGCGAGCTCGACCGGTCGCAGCCCGGGCAGGTCGGCGCACAGCGCCACGGGCACGGCGCCCGGCCAGCGTCGTACGACCTCTGCGGCGCCCTGCACCAGCGTCGCGTTGAGGTCCTCGCTGGTGCCGTCGGGCATCACCTCGGCACCGAAGGCGCGCATCGTCGCCGCCAGCCGGAAGTCGTCGGTCACGACGAGCACGGCCTCGACGCCGGGCGTCGACACCGCCGCCTGCACGGTGTCGAGCGCGAACGCCTCGGCGAGCGCGCGCCGGGCCTCGTCGTCGAGGGGTTCGTCGGCCGAGAGCCGGGACTTGCCGAACGCCGGGGGCTTGACGGGTACGACGACCACGCATCGCAGCGGCTCAGGGGTCTGGGACGTCACCGCAGAATCCTGCCACCGGCGAGGTGCGCGGCGGTGTGCCGGTCGCCGGCGTGGGACCGAGTAGCCTGCTCGCGACGCAGCGAGCGTCACACACGACCGCGGGAAGAGGGAGGGCGCTGGGTGCGCGTCAGGAAGCTGGAGCGGAAGCGCGGCTGGGCCTTCACCGTCGCGGCGAGCATCCTGAAGCCGACCTTGCTGTCCGCGACCTCGCGCACGTGGATCGACGGCGAGAAGATCCCGGCCACCGGCGGCTGCATCGTCGCGATCAACCACATCTCCCACGTCGACCCACTGCTGTCGGCTCACTTCGTCTACGACCACGGCCGGCTGCCGCGCTACCTCGCGAAGTCCGGCCTGTTCACCAACAAGTACCTCGGCGGGTTCCTCACGTCCGCAGGACAGATCCCGGTCGAGCGGTTGAGCCGCAACGCCGTCGGTGCCTACGACGCGGCGGTGCGCGCGATCCACGACGGCGAGTGCATCGTGATCTATCCCGAGGGCACGCTGACGCGCGAGCCCGACCTGTGGCCGATGAAGGGCAAGACCGGCGCCGCCCGGATCGCCCTGGCCACCGGCTGCCCGGTCATCCCGGTCGGACAGTGGGGTGCGCAGGAGGTGCTGCCGCCCTACACGAAGACCCCGCACCTGCTGCCGCGCAAGCACGTCGTGATGAAGGCGGGCGACCCGGTCGACCTCGCCGACCTCGTCGCGGCCCCGCAGTCCGCCGAGGTCACCGCCGAGGCGACCGAGCGGATCATGGCGGCGATCACCTCGCTCGTCGAGGACGTGCGCGGTGGCACCGCCCCCGCCGAACGGTTCGACCCGCGCCAGCTCGGCCTGCGCGAGACCGGCAACCCCCACGAGGACCAGACGAAGAAGAGGAAGGGCAGCCGATGACGAAGGTCGCCGTGTTCAGTGCCGGGTCGTGGGGCACCGCGTTCTCGCTCGTGCTCGCCGACGCCGGCAACGACGTCTCCCTCTGGGCGCGCCGCGACGACGTGGTCGAGGCGATCAACGACCGGCGGGAGAACACCGACTACCTGCCCGGCATCGAGCTGCCCCCGACGATCAGTGCGTCGACCGACGCCGAGCAGGTCGCCGCCGACGCCGACGTCGTCGTCCTCACCGTCCCGTCGCAGAGCCTGCGGGAGAACCTCACCGCGTGGGCGCCGATCATCCCCGAGAAGGCCACCATGGTCTCGCTGATGAAGGGCGTCGAGCTCGGCTCGCTGATGCGGATGAGCGAGGTGATCCAGGAGGTCACCGACGCCTCGGCCGACCGCATCGCCGTCATCAGCGGCCCCAACCTCGCGCGCGAGATCGCGCGGCGCGAGCCCGCCGCCTCCGTCGTCGCGTGCACCGACGAGGACCGTGCCAAGCAGCTCCAGGCGATCACCCACGGCCCGTCGTTCCGGCCCTACACGTCCGTCGACGTGCTCGGCTGCGAGATCGGCGGCGCCTACAAGAACGTCGTCGGCCTCGCCGTCGGCATGGCGGTCGGCCTCGGCTTCGGCGACAACACCACGGCGTCCGTGATCACCCGCGGCCTCGCCGAGACCGCCCGCCTCGCCATGGCGCAGGGCGCCAACCCGCTCACCCTGATGGGCCTCGCCGGGCTCGGCGACCTCGTCGCCACCTGCTCCTCGCCGCTCTCGCGCAACCGCACCTTCGGCGAGCGCCTCGGCCAGGGCATGACGACCGAGGAGATCTACGCCTCGACCCGGCAGGTCGCCGAGGGTGCCAAGTCCTGCAAGTCGCTCCTCGCCCTCGCCGAGCGCGAGGGGGTCGACGCCCCCATCGCCCAGGCCGTCGACGCCGTCGTCGACGGCAAGATGACCGCCCTCGACATGGTCAACTCCTTCATCGCCCGCGACACGAAGGCCGAGACGGACTAGGTCGAGGCGCGAGATCTGGTCCGTCCGACGGCCTCCGCACGCGACGTCATGAGAATTCCCGGTCCGAACCGGGGATTCTCATGACGTCCCGGTCGGCGAGGTCAGCCGACACACCCGTCCAGGGCGGTCCTCAGGTCCTCCCAGAGGTCGTCGACGTCCTCGATGCCGACCGAGAGCCGCACGAGGCCCTCGGGGATCGTCGCCGCCTCGGCCTTCCAGCGCCGTCGGCGCTCGAGGCTCGACTCGACACCGCCGAGCGAGGTCGCGTGGATCCACAACCGGGTCTTGCGGCTGAGCAGGTCGGCGGCCACCTCGCCCTGGGCGAGCACGATGCTCACGATGCCGCCGAAGCCGGGGTAGCGCACCTCCGACAGCGCGGGGTGCTCGGCGAGGCGGCGTACGAGCTCCTGGGCGTTGGCCTGCGAGCGCTCGACGCGCAGGTGGAGGGTGCGCAGGCCGCGCAGCGTCAGCCAGGCCTCGAACGGCCCGGGGATCGCGCCCAGCAGGTCGCGGCGGCCCTTGAGCACGCCGAGGAGGTCGTCGTCGCGGGTGACGATCGCGCCCATCTGCACGTCGGAGTGGCCGGCGAGGTACTTCGTCGCGGAGTGCACGACGATGTCGACGCCGTCCTCGAGCGGACGCTGGAGCAGGGGAGTGGCGAAGGTGTTGTCGACGACGACGTAGGCACCGGCCTCGTGGGCGGCGGCCGTGATCGTGGCGATGTCGGCCACCTCGAGCGCCGGGTTGGTCGGCGACTCGAGCCACACCAGTGCGGCGTCCGCGCAGGCCGCGACGACGGCGTCGGTGTCGGTGATGTCGACGAGCAGGGCCTTCAGCCGTCCGCGGGCCTCGAGGTCGGCGAGCTGCATGACGGTGCCGGTGTAGGCGTGCCTCGGTACGACGACCGTGCCGTCGGCGCCGACCAGGTCGAGCACCGTCGCGACGGCCGCGAGGCCGGAGGCGAAGGTGAGGCAACGACCGCCCTCGAGCTGCCCGAGCGCGTCCTCGAGGGCCGTCCAGGTCGGGTTGCCGTAGCGGCCGTACTCCACGTCCCCGCCGGCGACGTAGGTCGCGGCCATCGTGATCGGCGTGTTGAGCGGGGCGTCGGGCACCTTGTCCGGGCGTCCGGCCGTCACGGCGATCGTGCTGGGCCTGAGCGGAGAGTCTGCAGCCATGGGCGCCAGCGTAGGTGGATAGGGTCGTGCCGATGAACGAGACCTCTGCCGACAAGACGCCCGACGAGCCCGGGCGCAAGCCCCGAGTCGCCGTCGTGTTCGGCGGCCGGTCCTCCGAGCACGGCATCTCCTGCGTGACGGCGGGCAGCGTGCTCGCCGCGATCGACCGCGACGCCTACGACGTCGTGCCGGTCGGGATCGCCACCGACGGCCGCTGGGTCCTCGAGGCCGACGAGCCGTCGCGGCTCGCGATCCGGGGGAGCGAGCTGCCGGTGGTCGACGCCGACCGCTCGCCGGTGGCCCTGATGGGCGCCACCACCGGGACCGACCTCGTGGTCACCGAGCCGTCCAGCGTCCCGTCGGTGATCGGCGAGGTCGACGTGGTGTTCCCGTTGCTCCACGGCCCCTGGGGCGAGGACGGCACCCTGCAGGGGATGCTCGAGATGGCGGCCGTGCGCTACGTCGGCTCCGGCGTGCTCGCCTCGGCGATCGGCATGGACAAGGCCTACATGAAGGTCGTGCTCCAGGCCGCCGGGCTCCCGGTGACCCCCGGCATCGTCGTCACCCGCAGCGAGCTGGCGCAGGACCCGGTCGGCGTACGCACGCGCGTCGAGGACCTCGGTTTCCCCTCCTTCGTGAAGCCGGCCCGGGCCGGATCGAGCATGGGCATCAGCAAGGTCCACGACGCCTCGGAGATCACCGAGGCGCTCGAGGAGGCCTTCCGCCACGACCCGAAGGTGCTCGTCGAGCAGTCGATGGAGGGCGCGCGCGAGGTCGAGTGCGGCGTGCTCGGCACGATCGAGGGACCGGCGGAGACCTCGCGTCCCGGCGAGGTCCGCACCGGCGGCGACCACGAGTTCTACGACTTCGAGGCGAAGTACCTCGCCGACCAGCACACCGAGATCGACATCCCCGCCGACCTGCCGGCCGGGACCGAGCAGGAGCTCCGCGCGATGGCGGTGCGCGCGTTCGAGGCGCTCTCCTGCGAGGGCCTGGCGCGCGTCGACTTCTTCGTCATGCCCGACGGGGCGCTCGTGATCAACGAGCTCAACACGATGCCGGGCTTCACCCCGACGTCGATGTACCCCAGATGTGGGCGGCGTCCGGGATGTCGTACCCCCAGCTCGTCGACCGGCTGCTGCAGCTCGCGCTCCACCGCGACACCGGCCTGCGCTGAGTCCTCAGAGGCAGGACAGCCCCTCGCCGAGGTGCTCCTTCAGCACCGGCGCGAGCTCGGCGAGGGCGCGGTCGATGCCCTCGGCGCGGTAGTCGGACGGCACGTCCACCTCGACGTAGGGCGCGAGGCTGAGCGCCACCGGCGTCGCGTCCTCGCCCTGGTCGGTGAGCTGGTCGTCCGGCACCCACCACCCGACGCCCTTGATGATGTTGCACTCGGCCGTCTCCTCGTAGTCCGACGGCAGCGGCACGCCGCAGGTGAGGACGTACGCCGGATCGCCCCACGCCGCGCCGAGCGCGTCCGCGGGCTCGACGTCCACGCGGTCCTGGCCGGCGAGCGTGCCGGGCAGGTCGGCGACGAGGGCCTCGCACGTCGCGCGGTCGGCGGGGGAGAGGTCGGGGTCGTCGACCTCGATGGGCCCGCCCCCGCTGCAGGCGGTCAGGAGCGCACACGCGAGCACGGACGCGACGACGCCCCGGCCCATGGGTGGACCGGGGCGTCGCCGTCGGGGCACGTGGCTCAGATGTGGACGACCGGGCAGGTCAGCGTCCGGGTGATGCCGTCGAGGTTCTGGACCTTCGAGACGACGAGCTTGCCGAGCTCGTCGACGTTCTTGGCCTCCGCGCGCACGATCACGTCGTAGGGACCGGTGACGTCCTCGGCGAGCGTGACGCCGTTGACCTGGGCGATCTCGCGGGCTACCTCGGCGGCCTTGCCGACGTCGGTCTGGATCAGGATGTAGGCCTGGACGACCATCGTGGACTCCTCGGTCTCGTTCAGCGGGTGTGACCGGCCAAACCTACCGCGCGACGCGTCGGTGCCGACAGGGGCCGGGTGACAGTGGTCACCGGCCCGGTCTGGTGGGATGGGGACATGGCCCTCGACCCGGACGCAACCCTCGGTGAGGCCGGCGAGTTCGGCCTCATCTCGCAGCTCGTCGCCCAGTTCGGCGAGGCTCTCGCCGACGACGAGCACGTGCTCGTCGGGCCCGGTGACGACGCCGCCGTGCTGCGCATCAGGCACGGCCACGTCGTGGTCTCCACCGACATGGTCGTCGAGGGCCGCCACTTCCGCCGTGACTGGGCCAGCGCCGAGGACGTGGGCCACCGCGCGGCCGCGCAGAACCTCTCCGACATCAACGCCATGGGCGGCACCGCCCGCCACCTGACCATCGGCCTGGCCGCGCCCGCCGACCTCCCCGTGCAGTGGGCGCTCGACTTCGCCCGCGGTTTTGCCGCGGAGTGCGCCACCGTCGGGGCCACGGTCGTCGGGGGCGACACCACCCGCGCCGACGAGATCGTCATCGCGGTGACGGTCCTGGGCCAGTGCACCGTCTCGCCCGTCCTCCGCTCGGGCGCCCGTCCCGGCGACGTGCTCGCCCTCACCGGTCGCCAGGGCTGGGCGGCCGGAGGACTCGCCGTCCTCGGGCGCGGGTTCCGCTCCCCGCGGGTGCTGGTCGAGGCCTACCGCCGGCCGGAGCCGCCGTACGCCGCCGGCAAGGAGGCCGCCGAGGCCGGGGCGACCTCCCTCATCGACGTCTCCGACGGCCTCCTCGCCGAGGCCGCGCACCTCGCGGAGGCCAGCGGCGTCGCGATCGACGTGCGCACCGGCGCCTTCGAGGTCCCGGAGCCGCTCGTGGCGGTGGGCGCGGCGCTCGGCGCCGACCCGATGCAGTTCATCCTGGCCGGCGGCGACGACCACGCGCTCCTCGCGACCTTCCCCGACACCGGGTCCGTGCCCGCCGGGTGGCAGGTCGTCGGCGACGTCCGCGAGGGCGAGGGCGTCACCGTCGACGGGGGCGCGTACGACGGCCCCACCGGCTGGACCCACTTCTGACACGACGAAGCCCCCGCCACATCAGTGACGGGGGCGACGACAGGAAGTCTGGTCAGGTCAGCGGGAGACCTTGCCGGCCTTGAGGCAGCCGGTGCAGACGTTGAGGCGCTTGGGCGTGCCGTTGACGGTCGCCCGGACGCGCTGGATGTTGGGGTTGAAGCGACGCTTCGTGATCTTGCGCGACCAGGGACGGTTGTTTCCGAAGCCCGGCTTCTTGGCGCAGATGTCGCAGACGGCAGCCACCGTGCACTCCGATCCGTTCGAGGTTGATGTGTCAGGGAGCCCTCACCGCAGGAAGCGGCAGAAGGCAACCGCGCAAGAGTAGCCGAGGTCCGGCGCAGGCATGAAATCGCAGTCCGGTCGCACCCTCCTACTACCCTGTGGCGCGCACCACAGTTCATCCCACGACCCCTTCGACCACACCCTCGACCACACCCTCGACCAACCCGGAGCACACCGACTCGATGGAGCCAGTCACCCACGGCATCACGCTCGACGGCGTCGCCCGGTTCGTCGACATCGCGACCGACGCGCTGTCCTCGGCGCGCGAGGAGATCGACGCCCTGAACGTCTATCCCGTGCCCGACGGTGACACCGGCACCAACATGTTCCTCACCGTCTCGGCTGCCCGCGACGAGCTCCGCGCCGCCCGCGCGGCCGACCCCGACCTCACGCTCGACGAGGGGATGGCACTGCTCGCCCGCGCCGCGCTGATGGGGGCGCGGGGCAACTCCGGGGTGATCCTCAGCCAGATGCTCCGCGCCTACGTCACCCACCTCGCGGGTGCGGACGGCCAGGACCCGCGCGCCCGGACGATCGCCGTCGCGATGTCCTCGGCCACCGACGCCAGCTATGCCGCGGTCGGCACCCCGGTCGAGGGGACGATCCTCACGGTCGCCCGCGCAGCGTCCGACGCCGCCCTCGCCGCCTCCCAGCACGACGGCGCCCGGGCCCGCGACGTCTTCTCGGCCGCGGCCGCGGCTGCGCGCACCGCCCTCGCCCGTACGCCGGACCAGCTCCCCGTGCTGGCCCAGGCCGGCGTCGTCGACGCCGGGGGCCGCGGGCTCACGATCGTGCTCGACGCCGTCGAGACCACCGCGACGGGCCGCCGTCCGACGCCGTGGACCGCACCGATCGGCACCCACCACATCCCCGTCTCCCCACTCGTCTCGGCCCACGCCGGCGGCGCGGGGGAGGGCGACCACCTCACCGAGGACGGTCCCGGCTACGAGGTGATGTTCCTGCTCGACGCCGCCGACGAGGCGATCGCCCCGCTGCGCGCGACGCTCACTGCCCTCGGCGACAGCCTCGTCGTGGTGGGCGGAGACGGGCTGTGGAACGTCCACGTCCACGTCGACGACGTCGGCGCCGCGATCGAGGCGGGCATCACGGCCGGGCGCCCGCACCGGATCCGGGTCACCCACTTCGCCGAGCAGGTCGCCACCCGCCACTCGCCGTCGGGCCGCGCCTCGACGCGCACGGGCCGCCGGGTCGTCGCCGTCGCGGCAGGCCCCGGGCTGGTCGAGCTGTTCGAGTCCGCAGGTGCCGTCGTCGTCACCGGCGGTCCGGGGCAACGCCCGTCGACGGGCCAGCTGCTCGAGGCGATCACGGCCTGCGGCGCCGCGGAGGTCGTCGTGCTCCCCAACGACGGCGACTCGGTCCGTGCGGCCGAGATCGCGGCGCGCACCGCCGAGGCCGAGCTCGAGGTCCACGTCGAGGTGATCCCGACGGCCGCCCAGGTGCAGGGACTCGCGGCGATCTCGGTCCACGAGCCCGGCCGTGCCTTCGACGCCGACGTCCGCGAGATGACCGCGACCGCGCGCCACGCACGCCACGGTGCCGTCACGATCGCGGCCCGGCAGGCGATCACGATGGCCGGGCCGTGCGAGCCCGGCGACGCGCTCGGCGTCATCGCGGGCGACTTCGCGGTGGTCGGCTCCGACCTCGAGACGGTGGCGACCGAGGTCCTCGAGCGACTGCTCGCCGGTGGTGGCGAGCTCGTCACGATCGTGTCCGGCGAGGGTGGCGTCGAGCTCGCCGAGGTGGTCGCCGCCCACGTCGAGGACCGGCATCCCACGGTCGACGTGGCCGTCCACGACGGGGGGCAACCGCGCTACCCGCTGCTCGTCAGCGTCGAGTGATCGGCAGGATTGGACCATGGTCGCGATCACCCCGGAGAGCCCGATCGGTGCGGTCTTCGGCAACCACCACAAGAAGCGCAAGCTCGCCGAGGAGGGCCTGGGCCTGGCGACCGTCGGTGACCTCCTGCGCCACTTCCCCCGCCGCTACGTCGCCGCGACCGAGCTGTCCGAGGTCGCCAGGCCGGTCGTCGGGGAGCAGCTGACGATCGTCGGCGAGGTCCGCTCCTGCGAGAGCGCGTCCTTCTTCTCCGGCAACCGCCGCCAGTTCCGTACGACGGTGCGGCTGCGCACCGACGGACCCGACTTCTCCGTGACCATGTTCAGCCCCTACCAGGGCCAGGCCGACCGCCACGAGGCGGAGTTCCGGCCCGGCAGCCGGGCGGTCTTCACCGGCAAGGCCAAGCTGTTCCGGCAGATCTGGCAGCTCGAGCAGCCGCACGGGTTCGCCCTCGACGGCCCGGAGGCCGCCACCCTCAGCAACCTGCTGCCGGTCTACCCGCTGACCGCGAAGCTCTACACGTGGGACCTGCAGAAGGTCGTCTCGGCCGCGCTCGACCTCGTGACCGGCGTCCCCGACGTCTTCACCCCCGAGCTGCGCGAGCGCTTCGACCTGCTCACGGTCATGCAGGCGCTGCGCTGGATCCACGCACCCGACGACTGGAGCCAGCTCGGGGCGGCGCAGAAGCGGTTCCGCTTCGAGGAGGCGCTCGTGCTCCAGCTCGTGCTGGCCCGGCGGCGGGCCGTGCACCGAGCGCAGGGCGCCCAGTCGCGCGCCGGCCGCGCCGACGGCGTGCTCGCGGCCTTCGACGCGCGCCTGCCGTTCGAGCTGACCGACGGCCAGCGCGAGATCGGCGGCCTGGTCGCCGAGGAGCTCTCGCGCGACCACCCGATGAACCGGCTGCTGCAGGGTGAGGTCGGGTCCGGCAAGACCCTCGTCGCGCTGCGCGCGATGCTCCAGGTCGTCGACGCAGGTGGGCAGGCGGCGCTGCTCGCCCCCACCGAGGTGCTGGCGCAGCAGCACCTCCGCTCGATCACCGCGATGCTCGGCGACCTCGCCCAGGGCGGGATGCTCGGTGGTGCCGCCGAGGCGACGACCGTCGTGCTGCTCACCGGGTCGATGGGGAGGGCGGCGCGGCAGGAGGCGATGCTCAAGATCGTCACGGGCGAGGCCGGCATCGTCATCGGCACCCACGCGATCCTCGAGGACCGCGTCGAGTTCGCCGACCTCGGGCTGGTCGTCGTCGACGAGCAGCACCGCTTCGGCGTGGAGCAGCGCGCCGCCCTCACCGACAAGGCCGGCACCCCGCCCCACGTCCTGGTCATGACGGCGACGCCCATCCCGCGCACGGTCGCGATGACCGTCTTCGGCGACCTCGAGACGTCCGTCCTCGCCGAGCTCCCCGCCGGTCGGGCCCCGATCCAGACCAACGTCGTCCCCCTCGCCGACCAGCCGGCGTGGATCGACCGGGTCTGGCAGCGGGTGCGCGAGGAGGTCGCGAAGGGGCACCAGGCCTACATCGTGTGCCCGCGGATCTCGGGCGACAACGGCGAGGAGGGCGAGACCGACCAGCTCGACCTCGACGAGGACGGCAAGGAGATCGCCCCGAAGCGGTCGCTCGCCGCGGTCGAGGAGGTCCACGCCGAGCTGGCGGCCGGGCCGCTCGCCGGCCTCCGCACGGCGATCCTGCACGGCAGGCTGGCGCCCGACGAGAAGGACCGGACGATGCGGGCGTTCGCCGCCGGTGAGGTCGACGTGCTCGTCTCGACGACCGTCATCGAGGTCGGCGTCGACGTCCACAACGCCACCGCGATGGTGCTCCTCGACGCCGACCGGTTCGGCGTGTCCCAGCTGCACCAGCTGCGCGGACGCGTCGGACGTGGCGGCCTGCCGGGCCTGTGCCTGCTGGTCTCGCACGCCGAGATCGGCTCGCCCGCCCGCGACCGCCTCGACGCCGTCGCTGCCACCACCGACGGCTTCGAGCTGAGCCGCGTCGACCTCGAGCAGCGTCGCGAGGGCGACGTCCTCGGGTCCCACCAGTCGGGCTTCAAGTCCAGCCTCGTCTCGCTCCGGGTGCTGCGCGACGAGAAGACCATCGACCGTGCCCGGGAGGCGGCGGAGGCGCTACTCTCCGAGGACCCTGGGCTCGAGCAGGCGCCCGCACTCGCCGACGCAGTGGCCGACGTGGAGCGTTCTGCGGCGTCAGGGTTCATGGAGAAGGGCTGACCACGGGGACATGACGCGCATCATCGGGGGATCGGCGGGCGGCCGCCGGCTGGAGACGCCGCGCGGCCAGACGACGCGACCCACCAGCGACCGCGTCCGCGAGGCGCTCTTCTCGGCGATCGAGTCGCGCACCGGCTCGCTCGACGGGCTGCGCTTCCTCGACCTCTACGCCGGCTCCGGCGCGGTCGGCCTCGAGGCCTGGTCCCGCGGCGCGGGCGTCGTCACGCTCGTCGAGCAGGACCGGCGTACGGCCTCCCTCATCACCCGCAACGCCGCCACCCTCGGCTTCTCCCGCGCCAGGGTCGTCGCCACGACCGTCTCGACGTTCCTCGCAGCGCAGCCCGCCGCCCCCTACGACGTGGTCTTCCTCGACCCGCCCTACCCCACGACCGACGCGGAGGTCGACGCCGACCTGGTCGCGCTGGTGGCGCACGGCTGGCTCGTCCCGGGCGCCATCGTCGTCGTCGAGCGCGCCGCCAAGCGCACCGTCGTCACCTGGCCGGAGGGCATCGAGGAGGAGCGCATCAAGCGCTACGGCGAGACCGCGCTTTGGTACGGTCACGCCACCCCGGCAGCCTGACTCCAGCCTCGCTGCCACGGGCCCGACAGGAGGGAGCGCGCGTGCGTCGCGCAGTCTGCCCCGGGTCGTTCGACCCGGTGACCAACGGCCACCTCGACATCGTCGGGCGGGCGGCCGGGCTCTTCGACGAGGTCGTCGTCGCGATCGGTGTCAACGCCTCCAAGAACCGGCTCTTCAGCCCCGACGAGCGCATCGCGATGCTCGAGGAGGCCACGGCCGACCTCGGCAACGTCCGGGTCGCCGGCTTCGAGGGGCTCATCGTCGACTTCTGCCGCGAGATCGACGCGGTCGCGATCGTCAAGGGCCTGCGCGGCTCCGGCGACTACGAGTACGAGCTCCCGATGGCCCAGATGAACTCCCACCTCACCGGCGTCGAGACGGTCTTCCTCCCCGGTGCCGTGGGCAACGCCTTCGTGTCGTCCAGCCTGGTCAAGGAAGTCGCCGCGCTCGGTGGCGACGTGCGCGGGCTGCTCCCCGAGGCGGTCCACGAGCATCTCGTACGCCGCCTCGCGGAGCGGCGCTCCTGACCCGGCGGCAGTCCCACGTGCCACTCGTTTTGCCCCCGTGCCCGCGCGGCGGATACGATTCCGAGGTTGTGTTGGTGTCCAGAAGCAGGAGTTCGACGTGAGCAGCCTGGACCCGAGGGCGCCGCTCGTGCTTGACACTCGCGAGCTCGGCCGCCGCCCGGGGTCCCAGCGTGAGCTCGAGCTCTCGGTTCCGGCGCCAGCAGAACTTGGTATCGAAGTCCTCTCTGTCCCCGAAGGATCGCCGGTCGAGCTCGACCTGCGGCTGGAGGCGGTCATGGAGGGCGTGCTGCTCACGGGCACGGCCACGGCCGCGCTCGCGGGGGAGTGCGTACGGTGCCTGGAGCCGATCGAGGACGAGGTCCACGTGACGCTGCAGGAGCTCTACGTCTACCCCGACCAGCACGACAAGGCCGCGGAGCACGACGACCACGACCTCGACGACGAGACCAGCCGGCTCGAGGACGACCTGATCGACCTCGAGCCCCTGCTGCGGGATGCGGTGGTGCTCGCACTGCCCTTCCAGCCGCTGTGCATGGATGATTGCCCCGGGTTGTGCATCGAGTGCGGTGCGCGGCTCGCGGATGATCCGGACCACGCACACGAAGCGCCGATCGACCCGCGCTGGGCAGGACTCCAGCAGCTGCAGGACCCCACAGACTGACCACCTCGCCGGGAGACCCCGGTGGAGCAACGAGCAACAGGAGACAACCATGGCTGTTCCGAAGCGGAAGATGTCGCGCAGCAACACGCGTCACCGCCGTTCGCAGTGGAAGGCCGTCGCGCCGACCCTCGCGACGTGCGCCAACCCCGCCTGCGGCGCCAAGCACCTCCCGCACCGTGCGTGCGGCCAGTGCGGCCAGTACGGCGCGCGCGCCGACCGTCGCCAGGTCCTCTGAGTCCCCTGACCACCGACGAGCTCCGCTCGGCGCTCGGTGATCCGGTCCTGGATCCCGAGCTGCTCGAGCGCGCCCTGACCCACCGTTCGTTCGCCTACGAGAACGGACAGATCCCGACCAACGAGCGCCTGGAGTTCCTCGGAGACTCCGTGCTCGGGGTCGTGGTCACCGAGACGCTCTACCGCACCCACCCGGACTTCTCCGAGGGCCGGCTGGCCAAGCTCCGCGCGGCCGTCGTCAACGCTCGCGCGCTGGCCGACGTGGCGCGCGAGATCGAGCTCGGCCAGCACATCATGCTGGGCCGCGGCGAGGAGACCACCGGCGGTCGCGACAAGGCCTCGATCCTCTCCGACACCGTCGAGGCGGTGATCGGCGCCATCCACCTCAGCGGTGGCATGGAGGAGGCCGCCAAGGTCGTCCACCGGCTCTTCGACCCGGTGATGGAGGCCGCGGCCTCGATGGGCGCCGGCCTCGACTGGAAGACCTCCCTCCAGGAGCTCTCCGCCGACCTCGGCCTCGGCGTCCCCGAATACCTCATCGAGGACGACGGGCCCGACCACATGAAGACCTTCGTCGCCCGCGTCCGCGTCGGCGAGCAGGTCCTCGGCAACGGCACCGGCCGTTCCAAGAAGGAGGCCGAGCAGGGCGCCGCGGAGACCGCCTACCGCGAGATCGAGGCGGCCCACGCCTCGAGCACCTCCGACTCCTGAGCCCCGGAGCACCCCGTGCCCGAGCTCCCCGAGGTCGAGGTCGTCCGCGCCGGCCTCGAGCGCCACGTCGTCGGCAGCACCATCGCCGCCGTGGAGGTGCTGCACCCGCGCCCCGTGCGCCGTGACCACCGCGGCTCCACCGGGTTCGTCGCCGCCCTCACCGGCCAGCGCATCAGCGCCGTGCGCCGACGCGGCAAGTACTTCTGGCTCGCCCTGGCCAACGGCGACGCCCTGCTCGGCCACCTCGGCATGAGCGGCCAGATGCTCCTTTACGAGCCCGGCGCACCCGACGAGCGCCACCTGCGGGTGCGCTTCACGCTGGCCACGCCCGACGGACGCGCGCTCGAGATGCGCTTCGTCGACCAGCGGATGTTCGGCGGCCTCGCCGTCTCGGAGGGCGGTGCCGACCTCCCCACCGAGATCGTGCACATCGCCCGCGACCCGATCGACCCGCTGTTCGACGACGAGGAGTTCGTGCGCCGCGCCCGTCGTCGTACGTCCGGCATCAAGCGGCTGCTCCTCGACCAGGGGCTGATCTCCGGCGTCGGCAACATCTATGCCGACGAGTCGCTGTGGCGCGCCCGGCTGCACGGCGAGCGACCGGGGGACCGGCTCACCGGGCCCGTGCTCCGCGAGCTGCTCGGCCACGTCCGCGACGTGATGGGCGAGGCGCTCGCGCAGGGCGGCACGTCGTTCGACGCGCTCTACGTCAACGTCAACGGGGAGTCCGGCTACTTCGACCGCTCCCTCGACGCCTACGGGCAGGAGGGCGAGCCGTGCCGACGCTGCGGCACGCCGATCCGGCGGGTGGCGTTCATGAACCGTTCGTCCTACTTCTGCCCACGCTGCCAGCGCCCGCCGCGCGTCGTGAAGCAGCATTGACCCCCGGACCCACCCTCGGATTGACCCGTCGCGACCGCGGTGGGACTCTTGTAGACGGCCGCCTCGCGGTCACCGCCCCTCCTCTGAGATGCTCATCGAAAGGCGCCCCATGGCGAAGGCTCTGATGGGTCATGTGACCAACGAGCTGCGTACGACCCCCGCGATGTCGGTGGAGAACCGGCGACTGCGTCGCCGCGTCGAGGACCTCGAGTCGATGGTCCTCCGCCTCCAGGCCGACAACGACCGCCTCGAGGCGGCCGCCCGGGAGATGGCGCGCGAGACCGCTCGCGCCGCCCAGGACCTGCAGCCCGCCTGACCCGGTCCCGACCGGTTAATGATGTGCGACCGCGACGGCCGCGCACGTAGGCTCACGACCTTGTGAGCAGGATCGTCGAGACCGTCTTCCCGGCCCGTCTCGGCCGTGGCTTCCGCTGGCTCGTCGGGTCGTCGTGGGTGACCAACCTCGGCGACGGCATGATGATCGCGGCAGGCCCGCTGCTCGTGGCCTCGCAGACCCGCAACCCGGTGCTCGTCTCGGGAGCGATGCTGGCCCTGACCCTGCCGTGGCTGATGTTCGGGCTCTTCGCCGGGGCGCTCGCCGACCGGCTCGACCGGCGGCGCGTGATCATGACCGCCAACGCCGTGCGCGGACTCGTGCTCGCGGGCCTGTCCGTCGTGATCGTCACCGGGCACGTCAACATCGCGATCGTCCTCGTCGGCATGGTCGCCCTCGGCACCGCCGAGACCTTCGTCGACGCGACCTCCGGCACGCTCACGCCGATGCTCGTCGACAAGCGCGACCTCGGCATCGCCAACTCACGCCTCATGGCCGGCATGATCACCGGCAACCAGCTCGTCGGCCCCGCGATCGGCGCCCTGCTCTTCGCGGCCGGGATGGCCCTGCCGTTCATGGTGACGGTCGTCTGCATCGCCCTCGGCATCGTGCTCGTGTCGCGGATCGGCACGCCGCCGGGCGCGGTCCGCGAGGACGTCGACACCCACATCCGCAAGGACATCGCGGAGGGCGTGCGCTGGCTGATGGGCAACCCGCCGGTGCGCACGCTCGCCTTCATCATCGTCGTCTTCAACGTGACGTGGGCTGCTCCCTGGGCGGTGCTGGTGCTCTGGGCCCTGGAGCGGGTGGGGATCGGCGAGGCCGGTTTCGGCCTGCTGACGACGGCGTCGGCGCTGGGCGGGCTGGTGGGCACCTTCGCCTACGGCTGGCTGGAGAAGAAGGTGCCGCTCGCGTCGCTGATGCGCGCGGTGCTGCTCGCCGAGGTGCTCTTCCACCTCGCGATGGCGCTCACCACCACGCCGTGGACGGCGTACCCCCTCATGTTCTTCTTCGGCGCCTACGCCTTCGTCTGGGGCACGCTCTCGATGGCCGTGCGCCAGCGCGCGGTGCCGCGGGAGTTGCAGGGGCGTGTCGGCTCGGTCTACATGATCTGCGTCCAGGGTGGGGTGCTCGTGGGCTCGCTGCTCGGCGGCGTGATCGCGCACTACTGGGGCCTCACGGCACCGTGGTGGTTCGCGTTCGTCGGCGCCGGGGTGACGCTGGCGCTGGTGTGGCGCTCCCTCGGCCACATCGCGCACGCCGACGCCGACGCGGGCGCCGGCACGGACGCAGTGCCTGCCTCCTAGCGGGATGGTTCGATGGGCGGATGGAAGCGCTCGCTGAGCTCGTCGAGTCCCTGCCCGCCGGCGTGGTCGCCACCGACCCGGCCACCGTCGCCACCTACCGCTTCGACTGGTCGAAGGACACCGGCGCCGGCACGCCGGTGGCCGTGGTCCGGGCCGAGGACGCCGGCCAGGTGCAGACCGCGGTCCGGTGGGCCGCGCGGCACCGGGTGCCCGTCGTCCCGCGGGGCGCGGGCTCGGGGCTGTCGGGCGGCGCCAGTGCGGTCGACGGCGGGATCGTGCTCAGCCTCGAGCGGATGCGGGCGATCGAGATCGACGCCGACTGCCAGGTCGCCGTGGTCGAGCCGGGCGCCCTCAACGCCGAGGTGAAGGCCGCGTCGAGGCAGCACGGCCTCTGGTACCCGCCCGACCCGTCGTCCTTCGAGATCTGCTCGATCGGCGGCAACGTCGCGACCAACGCCGGCGGCCTGTGCTGCGTGAAGTACGGCGTCACCACCGACTACGTGCTCGGCCTCGACGTCGTGCTCGCCGACGGCACGCTCGTCACCCTCGGCGGCAAGCGCATCAAGGACGTCGCCGGGCTCTCGCTGCTCAAGCTCTTCGTCGGGTCCGAGGGCACGCTCGGCATCGTCACGAGGGCGATCCTGCGGCTGGTCCCGGTGCCGCTCCCGCCCGCGACCCTGGTCGCCTCCTTCGGCTCGGTGGTCGACGCGGCGCGGGCCGTGGTCGACGTACGACGCACGCTGCGGCCGTCGATGATGGAGCTGATGGACCGGGCGTCGATCAACGCGGTCGAGGACTTCTCGCCGCGCGGGCTCGATCGCGCCGCAGGTGCCCTGCTGGTCGTGCAGTCCGACGCGCCGGGTGACGCGCGGGTCGCGGAGATCGCCGTGGTGGAGGCGGCCTGCCTGGCGGCGGGTGCGTCCGAGGTCGTCGTGACCGACGACCCGGCTGAGGGGGAGATGTTCGTCGAGGCACGGCGGATGGCCTTCCCCGCCGTCGAGGCGCGCGGGGCGCTGCTGCTGGAGGACGTGGGCGCTCCGGTCCCGCTGCTGCCGGACCTGCTCGCCGCGGTCGCAGCCATCGCGGTCGAGCACGACGTCGAGATCCCCACCGTCGCCCACGCCGGCGACGGCAACACCCATCCGATCATCGTCTACGACGCCGCGGACCCCGACTCCGAGCGGCGGGCGCGACTGGCCTTCGACGACATCCTGCGCGCGGCGATCCGGCTCGGCGGGACGATCACCGGCGAGCACGGCGTCGGCCGGACGAAGAAGGGCGCGCTGCCCGAGCAGCTCGGCGAGGACGTGATGGCGCTGAGCCGCCGGGTCAAGGACGCGCTCGACCCGGCCGGGATCCTCAACCCGGGTGCCGTCCTGTGAACCCCGGAGGCTTGGCTACCGTCGGTGCCATGATCCGCGAGCGCCACCTCTTCGGTCCCGGCCCGTCGAACCCCTACCCGGAGGCCACGCGAGCCCTGGCCTCGCCGCTGCTGGGGCACCTCGACCCGGAGTTCCTCCGGATCATGGACGAGACCTGCGAGATGCTCCGCACCGTCTGGGGCACCACCAACGCACGCACCCTGCCGCTCAGCGCGACCGGTTCGGCCGGCATGGAGGCGGCCTTCGTCAACACCGTCCACCCGGGCGACGTCGTGGTCGTCGCGGTCAACGGGCTCTTCGGCCAGCGGATGACTGACGTGGCGGCGCGCTGCGGGGCCGAGGTCGTCGCGGTGGAGCACGAGTGGGGGCAGCCGGTCGACGTCGACCGCGTTCTCTCGGCCCACCCGTCGCCGGCGATCATCGCGGCCGTCCACGCCGAGACCTCGACCGGCGTCCGCTCGGACGTCGCCGCGCTCGGCGCCGGCAAGGGCGACGCCCTCCTGCTCGTCGACGCGGTCACCTCGATCGCCGGCATCGAGCTGCGCGCCGACGACTGGGGCATCGACATCGGCTACGCGGGCACCCAGAAGTGCCTCGGCGTCGCCCCCGGCCTCGCGCCCTTCACGATCGACGACCGGGCGTTCGAGCGCCGCGTCGAGAAGCCGCGGTCGTGGTACCTCGACCTGGGCATGCTCGGTGGCTACGTCGGAGAGGCCAGCGCCAAGGGCGGACAGCGGACCTACCACCACACCGCGCCGACTGCGATGGTCGCGAGCCTGCACGCCGGGCTCACCCGGATCCTCGACGAGGGCCTCGACGCGGTGCACGCGCGCCACCAGGAGGCGGGCGACGCGCTCCAGGCCGGTCTGCAGGAGATGGGGCTCGAGCTGTTCGCCGCCGAGGGCAGCCGGCTTCCGGAGCTGACCACGGTCAAGGTGCCCGACGGGGTCGACTCGGCGGCCGTCCGCAAGGAGCTCCTGGAGCGCTTCGACCTCGAGATCGGCGCCGGCGCCGGGGCATACGCCGCCAGCGTCTGGCGGATCGGGCTGATGGGCCGCAACGCCCGCCCCGACGCCGTGCTCCTCGTGCTCGCCGCGCTGAAGGACGTCCTCGGCCGCTGAACGTCGGCCTCCCGCGCGGGACGGCCGCCCACGGGTAGGGTGGCCCGGACTGCGCTTCCCCAGTTGTCAGTGATCCCGTGCCTGATCCGGTGAGGAGCCCGCGTTGTACCTGAAGAGCCTGACCCTCAAGGGGTTCAAGTCCTTCGCGTCCTCGACGACGATGCAGCTCGAGCCGGGCATCACGTGCATCGTCGGGCCCAACGGCTCGGGCAAGTCCAACGTCGTCGACGCCCTCGCCTGGGTGATGGGTGAGCAGGGCGCCAAGAGCCTGCGCGGCGGCAAGATGGAGGACGTCATCTTCGCTGGCACGTCCGGGCGTCCGCCGCTGGGTCGCGCCGAGGTGCAGCTGACCATCGACAACTCCGACGGCGCGCTGCCGATCGACTACGCCGAGGTCACGATCAGCCGCACGATGTTCCGCAACGGCGGCTCGGAGTACGCCATCAACGGCAACGGCTGCCGCCTGCTCGACGTCCAGGAGCTGCTGAGCGACTCCGGCATCGGCCGCGAGATGCACGTGATCGTCGGCCAGGGCCAGCTCGACACGATCCTGCACGCCACCCCGGAGGACCGGCGCGGGTTCATCGAGGAGGCCGCCGGCGTCCTCAAGCACCGCAAGCGCAAGGAGAAGGCGCTCCGCAAGCTCGACGCCACCGACGGGAACCTCACCCGGCTGGCCGACCTGCTCTCCGAGATCCGGCGCCAGCTCAAGCCGCTCGGCCGCCAGGCCGAGGTCGCGCGCCAGGCACAGACCGTCCAGATGGACGTCCGCGACGCGCGGGCGCGGCTCCTCGCCGACGACCTCGTGACGGCGCGCACATCGCTCGAGTCGGAGATGGCCGACGAGACGCTCCTCAAGGAGCGTCGCGAGCAGGTCGAGGCCGAGGTCACCGCGGGTCGCGAGCAGGAGGCGCGGCTCGAGGCCACGCTGCGCGACGACCTCCCGCGGCTCGCCGCTGCGCAGGAGACGTGGTTCGCGCTCTCCGGCCTCAAGGAGCGGCTGCGCGGCACGGGATCGCTCGCCGACGAGCGCATCCGCAACGCGGCGGGCGCTGCCGACGGCGACACCGTCGACTCGGGGCGCGACCCCGACGACCTCGAGGCGCAGGCCGAGCGGGTGCGCCAGCAGGAGGCCGAGATCGCCGAGCAGGTCGAGCAGCACCGCGTGACACTCGACGAGGCCGTGGTCGCCAAGCGGGGTGCCGAGGAGGCAGCGGTCGCGGAGGACAAGCGGATCGTCGGGCTCCAGCGCGCCGCCGCCGACCGTCGCGAGGGCCTGGCCAGGCTGACCGGCCAGGTCAACGTCCTGAAGTCGCGTTCCGAGGCGGCCGACGCGGAGATCCAGCGCCTCACCGACGCCCGCGAGGACGCCCTCACCCGCGCCGAGCGCGCGCAGCGAGACTTCACCACCCTGGAGACCAAGGTCGCCGGCCTCGACGCGGGCGAGGAGGGCCTCGACTCCGAGCACGAGGAGGCCGTCGCCGCGCTCGACGAGGTCGAGGAGAGGCTGGCGAAGACCCGTGAGGACGCGCAGCAGGCCGACCGCGACCGCGCCGGGCTCGTCGCCCGCCGTGACGCCCTGGAGATCGGCCTCAACCGCAAGGACGGCGCCGGCGCCCTGCTGGCCGCGACCGACACGGTCGGCGGCCTCCTCGGCTCCGTCGCCGCGCTCCTCGACGTCGAGCACGGCTACGAGACCGCGGTCGCCGCCGCCCTCGGCACGGCCGCCGACGCCGTGGTCGTCGCCGACTCCCACGCGGCGGTGGCGGCGATCGGCCACCTCAAGGCCGACGACCTCGGTCGGGCCGGGCTGCTGCTCGGCGGCGCGCCCGCCGTCGACCGTGACTGGCCGACGCTGCCCGACGGCATCCGCTGGGCCGTCGACGCGGTGTCCGCGCCCGACGACGTACGACCGGCGCTGGTGCGGCTGCTCCACCAGGTCGCGGTCGTCGACGACCTCCCGGCCGCCCGCCGGCTGGTCGCAGACCTGCCCGGCGTCGTCGCCGTCACCCGCGAGGGCGACCTCCTCGGCTCGCACTTCGCCGCCGGTGGCTCCACCAGCCAGCCGAGCCTGATCGAGGTGCAGGCGGCCGTCGACGAGGCGACCGAGCAGCTCGCCGAGGCCACGTCCCGGACCGAGCGGCTCGGCTTCGAGATCTCCGGACTCGAGGCCGCCCGCCACGACGCCCTCAAGCGCGTCGACGTCGCGCTCGCCAAGCTGCACGAGTCCGACGCGACCCTGGCCGCGGTGGCCGAGGAGCTCGGCCAGTACGGCTCCCAGGCCCGGGCCGCCAAGGGCGAGGCGGAGCGGCTGGAGCGTTCGATCGCCACGGCAGGGGAGGCCCGCGAGGCCGACCTCGCCGGCCTCGCCGACCTCGAGGCCCGCCTCGCCGCGGCCGAGGACGTCACCGACGAGGAGCCCGACACCACTGAGCGTGAGCGGCTCGCCGAGGCGGCCCGCGAGGCCCGGCAGGGCGAGATGGACGCCCGCCTCGCGCTGCGCACCGCCGAGGAGCGCGCCCGCGCCCTCAACGGCCGCGCCGACTCCCTGCTGCGCGCCGCCCAGGCCGAGCGCGACTCCCGGGCGCGCGCGGCCGAGCGCCGCGAGCGGCTGATCCGGGAGGGTCGCGCCGCGCAGGCGGTCGGGGCCGCCGTCCGGGTCGTGCTCCACGAGCTCGAGCGCTCCGTCATGCAGGCCGCCGACGAGCGGGCCGCCGTCGAGGAGTCGCGCCGGGGCAGCGAGGAGCAGCTCATGAGGGTGCGCACCACGCTGCGCGACCTCGGCCGTGAGCTCGACGAGCTGGTCAGCTCCGTGCACCGCGACGAGATGGCCCGCACCCAGCAGAAGATGCGCATCGAGCAGCTCGAGGAGCGTGCGCTCGAGGAGCTCGGCATGGACCCCGACGGGCTGGTGTCCGACTACGGACCCGAGACGCTCGTCCCCTTCACCGGCGAGGTGCCCGACGGCGAGGAGGCGCCCGAGCCGACGGCCTACGTCCGCGAGGAGCAGGTCAAGCGGCTGCGCACCGCCGAGCGCGCCCTCTCGATGCTCGGGCGGGTCAACCCGCTCGCGCTCGAGGAGTTCTCCGCGATGGAGGAGCGGCACAAGTTCCTCACCGAGCAGCTCGAGGACCTCAAGCGCACCCGCAAGGACCTCCTCGACATCGTGCGCGAGGTCGACACGCGCGTCGAGCAGGTCTTCACCGAGGCCTACGCCGACGTCGAGAAGGCCTTCGACCAGACCTTCGCGCGCCTCTTCCCGGGCGGCGAGGGTCGGCTCGTGCTCACCAACCCGGGCGACATGCTCGCCACGGGCGTCGAGGTCGAGGCGCGTCCGCCCGGCAAGAAGGTCAAGCGGCTCTCCCTGCTCTCCGGCGGCGAGCGCTCGCTGGTGGCGGTGGCGTTCCTCGTCGCGCTCTTCAAGGCCCGGCCCTCGCCCTTCTACATCCTCGACGAGGTGGAGGCCGCGCTCGACGACACCAACCTCGGGCGCCTGCTGGAGATCTACGAGGAGCTGCGCGAGAACTCCCAGCTCCTGGTGATCACCCACCAGAAGCGCACGATGGAGGTGGGCGACGCGCTCTACGGCGTCACGATGCGTGGCGACGGCGTCTCTGCCGTCATCAGCCAGCGGCTGCGCGACGCCGAGTCGGCGTGACCTCGGGATCGTGACCGAGTCCCGCCGGCCCGCGGCCACGAGCCGGGCCGTGGCGATCGTCGGGCTGCTCGTGCTCGCGCCGCTCTGCGCCGAGCTCCTGTCGGCCTACCTCGCGGTCGCCGGCGACGTCGCCACCTCCGCGTTCCTCGTGCTCTTCCTCGGGCCGCTCTACGGCGGAGCGGCGCTGCTCATCCGTGAGGTGGCCGTGCGCACCGGCCGGGGCTGGACCGGCGTGGTCCTGATGGCAGCGGCCTTCGGGGTGGCGATGACGGCCCTGATCGACCTCAGCCTGTGGACGACCGACCGCACGGACGTCGCGGGGTGGTCGGACATCGTCGGAGCCGCACGCGTCCAGGGAGTCAGCGCCTTCGCCCTGGCGTCCTGGGTCGGCGGTCACGTGGCGCTGAGCATCGGCGCCCCGCTCCTGCTCGTCGACGCGGGGGTGCCTGCCGTGCGCGGTCGTCCGGTGCTGGGGCGCCTCGGGATCGGGATCACCCTGCTCGCGGCGCTCGCTGTCGCGGCGGCCGTGCACCTCGACCCCGAACGCAGCGGGATCCTGCACACGTCGCTCCCGCGCTACGCGCTCGCGGCCGCGGCCGTTCTTGCCCTCGTCGCGACCGCGCTCTCCCCGTTCGGGCGTCCACGGCCGCTCGTCGACGGACGGCGGGCGGGACGGCCCTGGCAGGTGTTCCTCGCCGGAGTCGTGCTCACCGCCCTGCTCGACCTCGCCCCGCCGGGCTGGGTCGGTGTCACGTGCATCGTCGTCGCCGCGGTGCTCGCCGTGGCGCTCGTCGGCCGGTCGGTGCGCTCACCGGGGTGGACCCGGAGGCACGCGGTGGCGCTCGCCCTGGGGGTCGTCCTCGAGCGCACCGCGGTCGGTGCGCTCGCGCCTCCGGCGCCGGGGGTCCCGGCCGGCGCCGTCGTCGCGCAGGCGGTCGTGCTGGCGCTGCTGCTCCTCGTCGTCGGCGGCTGGGCCTGGCGCGGTGCCGGACGTCCGGCCGCCGGGGCTGCAGGACCCGGTGCGGGGTCGGCGCCGGCGGTGGTGGAGGGTGGGCGGCGATGAGCACCTCGCGGACCCCTCCCACGCGCTCCGACTACGTCTCGTGGCGCACCGCCACCACCCGCTGGCGCGACGACGACGCCTACGGCCACCTCAACAACGCGACCTACTACGAGCTCTTCGACACCGCCGTCAACGCCTACCTCTACGAGGCGACCGGGCTCGACGTCCGCGCCCTCCCGCAGATCGGGGTCGTCGCCGAGACCGGGTGCCGCTACTTCCGCGAGATCGGCTTCCCCGAGCCGATCGAGATGGGCCTGGTCGTCGACAAGGTCGGGACGAGCTCGATCGTCTACCGGATCGGGTTGTTCCAGGGCTCGTCCGACCAGGCAGCGGCGGAGGGTCGCTTCGTCCACGTGTACGTCGACAACTCCCGCGGTGCCGGTGATCGGCCCGTGACTCCGATGCCCGACGTCGTCCGCGCGGCCGTCGTACGCCTCCTGCGTCCGGCCTGAGCCGACGCGCCCGGGATCACCGGGAGGCCGGGGACCCACCACGTCCGTGCCATGGTGGACGTTCCCCTGCACCGGAACCACCTCGGAGGACCACCGTGCTCGTGATCGTCTCGATGATGGCCCTCGGCCTGCTCGTCGCCGCCGGCGTCGCCGTCTACGTCGCCTACCCGCACCGCGGCCAGGACCTGCCCGTCGTGCCGCAGGTGGGCGAAGCCATGCGCAAGGGCGTGGACGCCCTCCCCGTGCTCGAGGACTCCGAGTCCCGGGTCTGACCACCCGACCTGATCACCCGACATGATCACTCCGGCCCGATCACCCGACTGGTGACCTCACGGCGCGCCGTCGCACGTGATGGTGGTCTCGCACTAGCGTGCGAGACGTGACCGGCGCCCGCCAGGACCTCGTGCGGGGCTACTGCGCGGCCTGCGGCAGCACCGTGTCACGGGCCTTCCGGCCGGGGCCCGACGGTCGGCCCGACGCCGTCTGCCCGCGCTGCGGGAGCCTGGAGCGGCACCGCTTCCTGTCCCTCCTCCTCGGCGTGCTGGCTCCGGACCTGCGTGACCTCGACACGGTCGTCGAGATCGCCCCGTCGCGGCAGTCGAAGGTGCTGCTCGACCGGGTCGAGGCGCGCCGGCGGATCAGCCTCGACGCCGGCTACGACGCCCGCGAGGTCGACGCCCTCGCCAGCCTGACCCAGCTCCCGCTGCGCGACGGCTCGGTGGACCTGCTGGTCTGCTACCACGTGCTGGAGCACGTGCCGGACGACTGCGCCGCGATGCGCGAGATCGCCCGCGTCCTCAGCCCGCGTGGCATCGCGCTGCTCGAGGTGCCGATCAGGACGGGCGTGGTGACCGAGGAGGACCCGTCGGCCACGCCCGACGAGCGCATCCGGCGCTTCGGCCAGCGCGACCACGTGCGGTGGTACGGCGACGACTTCGACACACGGCTCTCGGCGGCCGGGCTGTCCTCGTTGCGGGTGACGCCACCGGCGCTGGTGGGGGAGGCCGCCGTGGCGTGGTTCCGGCTCATGCCCCACGAGGTCGTCTGGGTGGTCCACCCGGGCAGCGTGTGCGTCTCCCCGATGCTGGCCGGCGGAAGCGGGTCGGGGCTCACGGCCGCCTTCGACGCCGTCCTGGCCGACCTCGACCGCACGCGCGACCTGCTCGGACGGGCGCGCGCCCGAGCCGACCGGCTGGCCGCCCAGCGCGACTCGCTCCGGGCGCGACTGGCCGAGGTGAGCGCGCCGCAGGGCCACCACGTGGCCGGGGTGCTCACCCGGCTTCGGCGCGCCACGCACCTGTGATGGGATTGCGCCATGGGTGACTGGATCTATCTCATCGTCGCGATCGCGGTCGTCGGCGTCATCACGCTCGCCGGACTGCTGACCGCCGGGCGCCGCCGCAAGACCGACCTGCCGTCGGGCGGAGCCGCCGACGTCATCGCGCCGCCCCCGACCGAGGGCGAGACCGCGACCGAGGTGGCCCCGGAGCCCGCCCTCGACACGGCCGAGCCCGTTGTCGAGGAGCCGCCGACGATCGAGAGGCCGGAGGGCACGGCGTCGCGGCTGGTGCGGCTGCGCCAGCGGCTCTCGCGCTCGCAGGGCGGCCTCGGCAAGGGCCTGCTGGCCCTCCTGAGCCGCGACCGGCTCGACGAGGACACCTGGGAGGCGATCGAGGACACCCTCCTCACGGCCGACATCGGGGTCGCGCCGACCCAGGCGCTGGTCGAGCAGCTGCGCACCCGGCTGCGGGTCGAGGGCGGCCAGACCCCCGACGCCCGCGCGGTGCTGCGCGAGGAGCTCGTGGCACTGGTCGGTCCCGACATGGACCGCCGCATCCAGGTCACCGGCACGGACGGCAAGCCGGGAGTCGTGCTCGTCGTCGGCGTCAACGGCGCCGGCAAGACCACTACCGTCGGCAAGATCGCGCGAATCCTCGTCGCCGAGGACCTCAAGGTCACCCTCGGTGCGGCCGACACCTTCCGGGCGGCCGCCGTCGACCAGCTCGCCACGTGGGGCGAGCGCGTCGGCGTCGAGGTCGTCCGCGGCCCCGAGGGCGGCGACCCGGCCAGCGTCGCGTTCGAGGCGGTCAAGCGCGGGATCGACGACGGTGTCGACACCGTCCTGGTCGACACGGCGGGACGCCTGCAGAACAAGGCCGGGCTGATGGACGAGCTCGGCAAGATCAAGCGCGTCGTGGAGAAGCAGGCCCCGGTCACCGAGGTGCTCCTCGTCCTCGACGCCACCACCGGTCAGAACGGCCTGATCCAGGCCCGCGTCTTCAGCGAGATCGTCGACGTCACCGGCATCGTGCTCACCAAGCTCGACGGGTCGGCCAAGGGCGGGATCGTGGTCCAGGTCCAGCGCGAGCTGGGCGTGCCGGTCAAGCTCGTCGGCCTCGGCGAGGGTGCCGACGACATGGCGCCCTTCGACGCGAACGCCTTCGTCGACGCGCTCCTCGGCTGACCGGGCACTCCGTCCCTGTCTTCAACCGCGACCGGGCACTTCCTGCCCGTCCTCAACCGCGACCGGGCACTTCCTGCCCGTCCTGAACCACGACCGGGCACTTCCTCTCCGTCCTGACGGGGACGGAGTGCCCGGTCGGCGCGGGTGACGGGGACGGAGTGCCCGGTCGGCGCGGGTGACGGGGACGGAGTGCCCGGTCGGCGAGTGTGACGGGGACGGAGTGCCCGGTCGGCGCGGGTGACGGGGACGGAGTGCCCGGTCAGCGGCGGGCGAGGAGGTGGCGTACGGCGTCGTCGATGAGCGTCTCGGCGCGCTTGTCGAAGCTGTGCTCGGCGATGATCCGGGTCGCGATCCGACGGCGCGCCTCGTTGTCGGGGAAGGCGTCGTAGGGAGGCTGGACCAGGCGCGCGAGCTCGTGCTCGTTGTCGAACGGCACCGCGAGGCCGGAGAAGATCTCCTCGAGGCCGTCGATGCGGTCGCTGAGGATCCGGGCCCCGCAGGCGGCGGCGTCGAAGAGCCGGTTGGAGGCGAAGCTGTCGCGCCGCATGTCGAGGTGGTGGTCGTTGAGGACGATCCCGGCGGAGGCGTAGAGCGCACCCACTTCCTGGTTGGCCACGCCGCTCGAGGTGATCTGGTCGCGCTCGACGAACTCGGTCCAGTCGTTGCCGTGGAGCGTGAGGTCGGCGCCGATGGCGAGGGCGCTGCGCACGGCGTAGCGGTAGACGCCGCGCGAGTTGCCGACGAACAGCAGCGCGGGCCCGGTGTCGGGCTCGGCGCGGTCGGGGTGGAACCACCGGGTGTCGGTGCACTGCAGCAGCGGCTCGACGGGGGTGCCCCACTCGCGGGTGACCCGCTCGGACCAGCTCGTGCTGGCGGCGTAGACCAGGTCGAAGGCGGCGACCTCCTCGGGCGTGATCATGTCGGGGTGGCTGATGATCCACTCGACGTTGAGGAGGCCGGGTCGGGGTGTCACGCGGTCGAGCCCGCGGAGCACGAGGAGCACGTCGTCCTGGTCGCGGGAGTCGCGCTCGCGGGCGTCGCGGCGGTCGATGGCGACGTGCTGGCCGCGTCGTTCGAGGGCCTCGGCGAGTGACCGCGCGAAGTAGGTGTCGCCCCACCGGTCTCCGCGCTGGGCGGCGGGCGCGGCGATGTCGACGGCCCACCGCAGTCGGGGCGGCGACTCGTGGATCCCCTCGATCGCGCGCAGCACGAGCTCGGGCACCAGCACCGACGGAGCAGCGCGGTCCTCGGGGTCGGCGGAGACCCGACGGTTGCGCTGGTCGGTGACCTCGAGGCCCGCCCTCAGGAGCAGCTCCGTCGACCGGTCCGTACCGGGGCGGGCGGTCGTGCCGCGCAGCGACGACATCGCCCCGATCAGCTCGTCGGGAGTGGCGTAGGGCGTGCGCGAGGTGATCACCGTGTCGGGCACGACCACCGAGTGCCCCAGGCCCGCCTGCGCCGCCCGCAGGCCGAGGTCGGTCTCGGCGAGGACCGAGTGGAAGCGCGGGTCGAGCCCGCGCAGCGCGACGACGGTCGACGTGCGCAGCGCGACCAGCGGGGTAGCGGGTGCGGCGACCTCGCAGGTCCCGATCCGGATGGCGTCGCTGGTCGGCAGGCCGGCGAGGAAGAGCTCGGGGTGGGGGTTGTCCGGTGAGAAGCGTGCGCCTGCGCTCAGGACCACGCCGTCGAGGTCGACGACCAGCGGCTGGGCGACCGCGACGCCCTCCTCGCGCACGACGCCGGCGAGCTGCTCGGCGATCGGCTGGCGGGGCGGCATCGCCTCCGGGCGTACGAGCAGCACGGTGGCGCCCGAGGCGACCGCGATGCCGGCGTTGGTGGCGGCCGAGGTCGACACGGTCGCCGGCACGGACACGAAGCGCGCCCCGGAGATGATGGCGGCGATCGACGCAGCAAGGACGTGGTGCGCCCGTCGGAGCCGTACGCCGACCAGGATCAGCTCCGAGCCCTCGCGGGGCACCGAGCTGAGCCACTCGACCGTGCGGCGGGGCTCGATGCCCAGGGGCATCACGTGGCTGACGAGGTCCTCCGAGAGCTCGCGCCCGGACGCGGCGTCCCAGTCGACCAGCTGCCGCTCGAGGACCACCGAGCCCCAGTCGTCGGCGAAGCCCGCGAGCGGGGCGTCGGGCCGCTTGAGCACGGGTACGTCGATGGCGACCGGCTCCTGCTCGCGGGTCAGCCGGAGCAGCAGGTCGCGCTCGGCCGCACCGCCCAGGCCCTCGTCGAACCCGCCGACGTCCTTGATCGCGTCGCGCCGGAGCAGGGCGGTGGTGAGGTCGACGGGTCGGCCGCCGAGGAGCTCGGCCCGCGACCGGCCGACGGAGCCGGCCCCGGCGAGGACCGCCGTCGCCCCGGACTCGTGCGCGTGGCCGAGGAGGTCGGCCAGCATCTCCGGCAGCCACTCGCGACCCAGCGGGAGGAACGCGACGTGCTCGGACGTGCCGTGCTCGAGGGCGACGTTGAGCGCGTGGGCGTGCCCGCAGCGCGACTCGCGCACGAGCGTGATGCGGTCGTCGAAGGCCGCCATGCCCTGGACCACGGCCGCGGTGTCGTCGAGGGACCCCCGGTCGACCGCGACCAGGTGCCAGTCGGTGAAGGTCTGCGCCTGCAGCGAGGCGACGGTCTCGTGGACGAGCGGACCGGCGTCCTGGGTGGCCATGACCACGGTGACGGCCGGGGAGGCGCCCAGGACCGGGACCTCGGGCGCCGGACCGACCAGCTCGGGGCGTTCCAGCACGACCTCGCGGCGCCAGCCGGCGGCCGCCTCGATCGCGGCCGAGCGGTAGGCGCCCCACGAGACCTTCTTGGGCAGGATCCGCGTCGGGAGCGCGGTGCCGGGACCGGTCACCGACAGCCAGTAGGACAGTGCGCCGTAGGGGTGCAACCGCGCCTCGGGGTAGGCGGCGAAGATGATCCGCGGGTCGACCAGGGGATGCGGGGCGATGCGGTTGCGGCGGCGCCGCTCGGAGAGGTACCAGAGGGCCGGGTGCTGGCCCAGCCGCTGCCACGAGCGCCGCCGGCCGATCCACTGCGCCTCGAACAGGGGGTGCGGGGACACGTCGCCGGCGTCGACGGCCGCGCGCGCAGCCTCCTGGACGGTGTCGAAGGTCGTGCCGAGCTGCGCGCCGACGTAGTCGGCGTCGACGAGGCCCGCCTCGACCAGCACCTCGGCCGCGTCGTCGTACCTCACCTGTCCGGGGCGGCGTCGCTCACCGCGCATCGGAGTACCTCACGCGCGGGAAGAGGGGCTCGAGGGCGAGCGGCGTCGGCAGGAGCCGCTCGGTGTCGCGCAGCGGGTAGTACTGAGCGGTCTCGTCGAGGAACTCGCGCACGCCGGCGAAGCGCTGGGGGAAGCGGCGCTCGCACAGCTCGAGCAGGCGCTTGGCGTCGAGGTTGTAGGGGTCGTATCGCAGGGTGTCGATCTTGACGTAGGGGAGCCTCGCATCGTCGAGCACGCGGTCGGCCAGGCTGCGGGCCGGGTTCCACGGCTCGTTGGCCCGCTCGCGCCACTCGCGCACCTCGGTGCGGTTGCGGGGGAACGTCGAGCGGTGCGCGGCCCACCAGCGCATCCGCTCGCGGGCGATCCGGCGGTCCTCGAGGGTCTCGACGAAGTAGGTGTCGGAGCTGAAGCCGGCGTCGTAGAGCTTGCGGGACATGCCGATCTCGTAGCGCCGGATGACCTGGCGCCGCTTGGAGATCGGCTCCATCTCCTCCCAGAACTGCGTGAACGCACGTGAGGCGACCACCCACGGCCGGAACGCGACGAAGAACGACTGGATGTGCGGGGCGAGCCGCTCGGCGCCGGTGAGGCCCCAGAAGTCGCACGGCCGGGTCGCCATCTCCTCGAACACGGGCTCGTAGGAGTCCATCGCGAAGACGTAGGTGTCGTTGCACACGACCACCTCGTCGTAGCGGGTCAGGTCGCCGGCGGCGTCGAGGCCGACCTTGTAGCTGAAGAAGTCGTAGCCGTAGTTGGCGCGCTCGACGACGACCGCGCGCTCGGACAGCCAGGCGCGGGCCGAGTCCTGCATCTGGGCGGTCGTGCAGACCAGCAGCGTGTCGACCGAGGCGGCGAGCGCCTCCACCTGACCCCGCACGTGGGGCCTGAGCTCCCCGGCGACGTCGTAGTGCGCCATCACGGCAAGTCTGGACACGGCCGAACACTAACAAGGGGCGTCCGGCGGCCGGTCCGTTCACACACCTGTAACACGAGGTGCCATTCCGTTGCCTGCCTGCAACATGACCCGTGACGTCGCGAAACCTCGCGCCCACAGGCTTCGGGCAACGCGTGAGCACCGTCATGACAACGCCGTCATGGGCACGGTGCCCACACCCACGCACGTTTCCTGGAGGTCCTGTGGACGGCTATTACGCCTTCATGCTGGTGGCGACTGCCTTCGTCCTGATGATGACGGTGCCCGCGCTGGCCCTGTTCTACGGCGGCATGTCGCGGTCGAAGTCCGTGCTCAACATGATGATGATGTCGTACATCGCAGCAGCGATCGTCGGCATCCTCTACGTCGCTGTCGGCTGGTCGATGGGCTTCGGCGGCGACGGCACCCTGTTCGCCAACCCCTTCGAGCTGCTCTGGCTCAAGGACGTCTCGACCGGTGACTACATCTTCGTGATGTTCCAGATGACCTTCGCGATCATCACCGTCGCGCTGATCAGCGGCGCGGTCGCCGACCGCATGAAGTTCTCCGCCTGGGTGCTCTTCGTCCCGGTGTGGGCGCTGGTCGTCTACTTCCCGATGGCCCACATGGTCTTCAGCTGCACCGACGACTCGCTCATCTGCGGCCGCATCGGCGCGCAGGACTACGCGGGTGGCACGGCCGTCCACATCAACGCCGGTGTCGCGGCCCTCGTCCTGGTCGTCCTGCTCGGCAAGCGCATCGGCTGGCCCAAGGAGCAGATGCGTCCGCACAACCTGACGCTCACCATGCTCGGCGCCGGCCTCCTCTGGATGGGCTGGTACGGCTTCAACGTCGGCTCGATCGTCTTCGGCGACGACCCGGAGACCCAGTTCCCGCTCGAGACCGGACGCACCTTCGCCAACACCACGCTCGCCACGATGGCCGCCATCCTCGGCTGGCTGCTCATCGAGCGGATGATCCACAAGAAGGCCACCTCGCTCGGCGCCGCCTCCGGCATCGTCGCGGGCCTCGTCGCGATCACCCCGGCCGCCGGTGCGGTCAACCTCTCCGGTGCCGTCGCCATCGGCCTCATCGCCGGTGCGGTCTGCGCCTGGGCCGTCGGCCTCAAGTACAAGCTCGGCTACGACGACTCGCTCGACGTGGTCGGCGTCCACCTGGTGGGTGGCATCGTGGGCACCGTGCTGATCGGTGTCTTCTCCACGGCCGAGGGCGCCGGTGGCGTCGACGGCCTGCTCTACGGTGGCGGCGCGGGTTCCCTGGTCGACCAGATCCTCGGTGTCCTCGTGGCCATCGTGTTCTCCGGCGTCCTGACCACCGTGATCGCGCTCGCCATCAAGTTCACGATCGGCCTCCGCCTCGACGAGGAGGACGAGGTCAACGGCATCGACCTCGCCGCCCACGGCGAGTCGGCGTACGACCTGCACAGCGGCACCAGCGGCGGCTCGTCCAGCGTCCTCGCTGCAGCCACCGCGAAGCCCGCCACCACCACTGAAGGAGCGAAGGCATGAAGCTCGTGACCGCGGTCATCAAGCCGCACAAGTGGGAGGACGTCCGCGAGGCGCTGGAGACCTTCGGCGTCGCCGGCATGACGGTCTCCGAGGTCAGCGGCTACGGCCGCCAGAAGGGCCACACCGAGGTCTACCGCGGTGCCGAGTACGACATCGCGCTGGTCCCCAAGATCCGGATCGAGATCGTCATCGACGACGCCGACGCGGAGGACGTGGTCGGCATCATCGTGAAGACCGCGCAGACGGGTCGGATCGGTGACGGCAAGGTCTGGGTCAGCCCGGTCGAGACCGTCGTCCGTGTCCGCACCGGCGAGCAGGACGCGTCGGCTCTCTGATGGCACTCCCTCTCGGGAACGCCGATGCGGACCCCGCATGACCGCAGCACAGCGACAGACCAGGGCCACCGTGGCCGACGAGCTCTGCCGGGAGGCATACGCTGCCTCCTCCGGGCCCGTCGCCGGGGTGGCCCTGGTCGCCGTCGGTGGCTACGGGCGGGGTGAGCTCGCCCCGCACTCCGACCTCGACGTGGTGCTCGTCCACGAGGACGACGTCGAGATCGGCGAGCTCGGCAGCACGCTCTGGTATCCGCTCTGGGACTCGGGCCGGCGGCTCGACCACTCGGTGCGCTCGATGGGCGAGATGCTCGACGCCGCCGCCGACCTACGGGTCGCGCTCGGCCTCCTCGACGCCCGTCACCTCGCCGGCGACCCCGGGCTGAGCCTGCGCCTGCGCACCACGATGCTGGCCGACTGGCGGCGCCAGGCGCGCACCCGGCTGCCCGACCTCAAGGCGATGACGCACAAGCGGCACGAGGTGACCGGCGAGCTGGCCCACGCCTCGGTGCCCGACGTCAAGGAGTCCGAGGGCGGGCTGCGCGACGCCAGCGTGCTCAAGGCGATCGAGGCGAGCTGGCTCGTCGACGCCTCGACGCCGGCGCTCGAGGCGGCCCGGCTGATGCTCCTCGACGTCCGCGACGAGGTGCAGGACCTCGCCGGGCGCCCCAGTGACCGGATCGCGCCGGAGATGTGGGCGCCGCTCGCCGAGCGCCTCGGCCTCGCCGGCGCCGAGGCCGCGCAGCGCCACGTGCGCTCCCTCGGCCGCCGGATCGGGCACCTGTCGCGCCTGGCGTGGCGGCGCACGGACGCCGTGACGGGCCGCAGCGCGAGCGACAAGGGGCGTCGTACGCCGGCCCTGTCCCGCGTCGCGCCCGGCATCGCCCTCTCCCGCGGGGAGGTCGTCCTCGACAAGGGCACCTCGCCCGGCGACGACCCGACCCTGCTGCTGCGCGCCGCCGCCGAGGCCGCGAGCCGCGACGCCGTGCTCGCCCCGACCACGGCCGCACGGCTGGTTCGGGAGGGTGCCGAGCTTCCGGTCCCGTGGCCGGCCAGCGCGCGCAACGCCCTCGTCCGCCTGCTCGCGAGCGGCCCCGGCCTGCTGCCGGTCTGGGAGACCCTGGACGAGATCGACGGCATCGAGACCTTCCTCCCCGAGTGGGAGCAGATCCGGCTGCTGCCGCACGCCTCGGCGATCCACCGCTTCACCGTCGACCGGCACGTCGTCGAGACCTGCGCAGCTGCGGGCTCGCTGATCCGCACGGTGCGGCGCCCGGACCTGCTGCTCGTCGCCGCCCTGCTGCACGACATCGGCAAGGGCTCGCTCCAGGACCACTCGGTCGCCGGTGAGCCGATGGCCCGCAAGATCGTCACCCGCATGGGGTTCACCGACCTCGACGCCGAGGTGGTCGCCTCGCTGGTGCGCTGGCACCTCCTGCTCGCCAACCTCGCCACCACGCGCGACCCCGACGACCCGGCCACGACGGCCGAGCTGCTCACCCACGTGCCCGACGCCGCCAGCCTCGAGCTGCTCCGCGCGCTCACCGAGGCCGACTCCCGCGCCGCCTCGGCGGCGGCCTGGACGACGTGGCGCGCCTCGCTCATCGACCGGCTCGTGTCCAACGCCGGCCACGCCCTCGGGGCGGAGCTCACCCACGACCTCCCGCCCACGTCGCTGCCCGTGCCCGACGTCGTACGACGCGACGCGGGCGCGGTCGCGGTCGACATCTCCCCGCACGAGGTCGGCGCGACCGTCACGGTGATCGCCGCCGACCGGGTCGGGCTCCTCGCCGACGTGGCCGGGGGACTGGCCGCCATGCGGGTGCCGGTCCACGCCGCGCGTGCCTGGGCCCAGGTCGACGCCGAGGGGGAGTGGGGCGTCAGCGCGTGGGAGGTGTCCGACGCCTACCTCGACCCGGCGATCGTCCGTGAGCGGATCCGGCGCGTCGTCGAGGGCACCCAGCGGATGCCCGACCTCCCGGCCCGGCGCGACGACGAGCTGCCGCCGATCGTCGAGGTCCGCCCCGACGCCTCGCGCGCCTCGCTCGTGCTCGAGATCCGCACCTCCGACCGGCCGGGGGTGGTGCACCGCGTGCTCACCACGCTCGCCGGCCTGGGGCTCACCGTCGCCTCGGCGCACGTCTCCACGCTCGGCCCCCAGGCCGTCGACGTGTTCTACGTGCAGGAGGTCGGCGGGGTGCGCCCCACCGAAGAACGTGCCGCGGCGGCCGCACACGCCGTGCGCACCGCCCTCGGCGGCTGAGCCACGGGAGTGTCTCGGCCGTCGAGGAAGGCTGGTCGGGCCTCGACGGTTAGGCTGGGCAGTCGCCACACCCATCGATGCGAGGGACAGCCCACACCGTGTTCGCCACACTCTCCGACCGCCTTGCCGACACCTTCAAGAACCTCCGGGGCAAGGGTCGGCTCTCCGAGGCCGACATCGACGCCACCGCGCGCGAGATCCGCATCGCGCTGCTCGAGGCCGACGTCGCGCTGCCGGTCGTCAAGGAGTTCGTCAACGCGGTGAAGGAGCGGGCCCGCACCGACGAGGTCAGCGGCGCCCTCAACCCCGCGCAGCAGATCATCAAGATCGTCCACGAGGAGCTCGTGACGATCCTCGGCGGCGAGACCCGCCGGCTGCGCTATGCCAAGTCCGGGCCGACCGTCATCATGCTGGCCGGCCTCCAGGGTGCCGGCAAGACGACCCTGGCCGCCAAGCTCGCGCTCTGGTTGAAGGACCAGGACAAGACGCCGATGCTCGTCGCGGCCGACCTGCAGCGCCCCAACGCGGTCCAGCAGCTCCAGGTCAACGGCGAGCGGGTCGGCGTGCCCGTGTTCGCCCCCGAGCCCGGCAACGGCACGGGCAACCCGGTCGACGTCGCACGGGCGTCGATCGAGGAGGCGAAGCGCAAGCTCCACGACGTCGTCATCATCGACACCGCGGGCCGCCTCGGTGTCGACGAGACGCTCATGCAGCAGGCCAAGGACATCCGCGACGCGGTCCAGCCCGACGAGGTGCTCTTCGTCGTCGACGCCATGATCGGCCAGGACGCCGTCACGACGGCGCAGGCGTTCCTCGACGGTGTCGGCTACGACGGCGTGGTGCTCACCAAGCTCGACGGTGACGCCCGCGGTGGTGCCGCCCTGTCGATCCGCCAGATCACCGGCAAGCCGGTCATGTTCGCCTCCAGCGGCGAGAAGATGACCGACTTCGACCTCTTCCACCCCGACCGGATGGCCTCGCGCATCCTCGACATGGGCGACATGCTCACCCTGATCGAGCAGGCCGAGAAGGCGTTCGACTCCGACCAGGCGATGAAGGCCGCGGAGAAGCTCGGCACCAAGGGCGGCTTCACCCTGGAGGACTTCCTCCAGCAGATGCAGCAGATCCGCAAGCTCGGCTCGATGACCAAGATCATGGGGATGCTGCCGGGCATGGGGCAGTTCCGCGACCAGCTCGAGAACTTCGACGAGAAGGAGATCGACCGGCTCCAGGCGATCATCCAGTCGATGACGCCGGCCGAGCGCGACAACCCGAAGATCATCGACGGCTCGCGCCGCGCCCGCATCGCCAAGGGCTCCGGCCGCCAGGTCTCCGACGTCAACCAGCTCGTCGACCGATTCTTCGAGGCGCGCAAGATGATGGAGTCGATGGCGCGTGGCGGCGGGATGCCGGGCATGCCCGGGCTGCCGGGCGCGGGCGGTGGCAAGCGCTCCGGCGCCCGCCAGCAGGCGCAGTCCAAGGGCAAGAAGGGCAAGCGCGTCTCCGGCAACCCGGCCAAGGCGGCCCAGCAGAAGGCAGCCCAGGACGCGGCGGCCAAGGAGAAGACCGGCAACCCCTTCGGCAACCCCGACGGCGCCGACATCGACTACGAGAAGGCCGCCGAGCAGCTCAACCTCCCGAAGGACTTCTCGCAGTTCCTGAAATAGCGTTGGCTGGGTCCATGACCGAACCGTTCGACCACCTCCTGGAGAAGTACGCCCGCCTCGTCGTCCGGGTCGGGGTCAACGTCCAGCCCGGGCAGGAAGTCGTCATCGGGGCCCTGCCGGAGCAGGCCGACGCAGCCCGTGCGATCGCCGAGGAGGCCTACCGGGTCGGCGCGTCCCGGGTGAGCATCGAGTACGGCGACCCCCACGTGACGCGGGCCGCCGTCGAGCACGGTCCCGAGGAGGCCCTCGGCTCCGTGCAGGAGCACCAGCTCGTGCAGGCCCGTGCGTGGCACGAGACCCGGCCGGCGATGATCAACCTCTCCGGCAACCCCCATCCCACGCTGATGGACGGGCTCGACCCGGCCCGGCTGGCGAAGTCGGCACCGATCGAGCTCATCCAGGAGCTGATGCCGCTCACGACGACCAACAAGGTGGCCTGGACCGTGGTCGGCGCGCCGACCAAGGGGTGGGCCGACAGCGTCGGGGTCGCCGACCTCGCCACGCTGTGGGACGCCGTGGCCACCTCCATGCGGCTCGACCAGGCCGACCCGGTCGCCGCCTGGCAGGCCCACGTGGCCAAGCTCGGCGCCCGCGCGGCCGTCCTCAACGGCCACCGGTTCGACCGGATCCGCTACCGCGGACCCGGCACCGACCTCACCCTCGGCCTCACCCCGCAGTCGCGGTGGGTGGGCGGCTCGGTCGAGAACGCCGCGGGCGTGGAGTTCGTGCCCAACATGCCCACCGAGGAGGTGTTCGTCTCCCCGGACTGGCGCCGCGTCGAGGGCCACGTGCAGACCTCGGCCCCGTTCTTCCTCGCCTCGATGGGCGCGCTGGTGGAGGATCTCGCCCTGGAGATCTCCGACGGCACGATCACCGGGGCGACCGCGGCACGCGGCGAGGAGGCCGTGCGCGCCCAGTTCGAGCTCATCCCCCGCTCGAGGCACTTCGGCGAGGTCGCGATCGTCGACAAGGACTCCGCCGTCGCGACGACCGGCCTCGTCTACAAGAACATGCTCTTCGACGAGAACGTCGGCTCCCACATCGCGTGGGGCAACGGCTACACCATCGGCATGGACGGCTCGCTCGACCGCACGCCCGAGCAGCGCATCGACGACGGCCTCAACCAGTCCAACACCCACGTCGACATCGTGATCGGCAGCCCCGAGGTGCAGATCGACGGCATCCACGCCGACGGCAGCGTCGTGCCCGTGACCCGCGGCGACGAGTTCGTGCTGCAGGACTGACGTGAGCACGCTCATCGTCGACGGCGCCAACGTCGTCGGGTCGGTCCCCGACGGCTGGTGGAAGGACCGCGCCGGTGCCGCGCGCCGCCTCCACGAGCGGCTCCTCGTGGCCGACACGTCCTACGACGAGATCGTGCTGGTGCTGGAGGGCGGGGCGAAGGCCGGCGTGAAGGCGGGCCGCGACGCGCACGTGCGCACCGTCCACGCACCGCGCGACGGCGACAGCGCCATCCGCGAGCAGGCGAGGCAGGCGCTCGCCGTCGGCGGCCGGGTCGTCGTGGTGACGGCCGACCGGATGCTCGCCGCCAACGTCTCGCCGGCCCAGGTGCTCAGCCCGTCGTGGCTGCTGGACCAGCTCTAGCCGGGCCGGGCGTGGTCAGTCACCCGCCGTCACCATCGCCACGGCCATCGTCACCGCTCCCATGATCTCCGCGCGCTCGCGCAGCTGTCCGGAGGTGACCTCGACCGCCTCCGCGGTCGCCGGCTGGGCGTAGCGGTCGACCGCGTGCCGCACGCCCCGGATGACCGAGCCGGAGCTGCCGAGGGGGCCGCCGATGACGATCATCGACGGGTTGAGGTGGTTGCAGAGGTCGGCCAGCGCGCGGCCGATCGTGGTGCCGGCGTCGGACAGCACTCGGCGTACGCCGGCGTCGCGGGCCTCGTCGAGCGCGAGCAACCGCGGGAGCGTCAGCTCCTCGTCGTGCGCGGGCTGGAGGGAGGCGAGCAGCTGCCGGGCCGAGACCCGGGTCTCGAGGCAGCCCCGGTTGCCGCAGCGGCACACGTCGCCGTCCTCGCCGATCTGCACGTGCCCGAGCTCGCCGGCCATGCCGGTCGCACCACGGTGCACCCGGCCGCCGAGCACCAGCCCGGAGCCGACCCCGCTGGCGAGCTTGACGTAGACCACGTCCTGGTGCCCGTGGGCCGCGCCGTGCCGGACCTCGGCGAGCGCACCGAGGTTGGCGTCGTTGTCCACGATCACCGGCGCCTGGATGCGCTGCTCGAGCTCGCGGGCGGGATTCACCCCGCGCCAGCCCGGCAGGATCCCGGTGCTCACCATGCTCGTCTCGCGGTCGATCGGCGCGGGCACGCACATCCCTGCGGCATGCACGTCGTCCGGGTCGAGGCCGGCGGCCGCGAGCGTCTCGCGGATCATCGTCGCCGCCACGTCGAGCGTGGACGGGCCGGCGGTGTCGACGTCGAAGCGGCGTACGTCCTCGGCGAGCACGCCGCCCGTCGGCCCGGCAGCAGCCACCCGGACGTGCCCGTGCCCGATGTCGACGCCCACCACCCCGCCCGGGGGCGTGGCGAGCTCGACCAGCACCGGCGGACGCCCGGAGCCGCCCTTGTGCGGGCGGCCGGTCGTCGTCTCGCGCACCTGGCCGCCGGCGATCATCTCGTTGACCAGGCTCGACACCGTGGTCGCCGACAGGCCGCTTGCGCGGGCGAGCTCGGCGCGGCTCTGCGGCCCGTCCGTGACGAGGTGGCCGAGGATCAGCCGACGGTTCGCGCGACGCAGGTCCTCCAGCGAACCACCGCGGGCCCGAGCGGGCGGGGGAGTCGGCACGAGCGCTCTTTTCTGCGGGAAGCGGATGAAAGTTCGGCGTGCGGGCCGGCATTCGACATTGACGCGCACGATAGCGGGTTCCTACGTTCGATTGTGACGGGCGTCACTCGACGCTCTCGACCTCGGGTAAGGGAGCACCGCCATGCCACGACCACGCCTCACCGATCGCACCAGCAGTCGCAGATCCGGCCACCGGCCCGGCCGGGCCGCCGTCGGCGCCCTCGCGGCCGCCGCCCTCTCCGCCGGCCTCCTCGCCGCGGTGACGGCCCCCTCCGGCGCCGACGTGCAGGAGACGTCCGCGGCGCCCACCGACGCGGCGTACCGCAACGCGAGGCTCCCGGTCGAGAAGCGGGTCCGCGACCTGCTCGGCCGGATGACGCTCGCCGAGAAGATCGGCCAGATGACGCAGGCCGAGCGGATCGACGTCGACGCCGACACCTCGCTCATCACCACCAACGGCCTCGGCAGCATCCTGTCCGGCGGCGGATCCACCCCCACGCCGAACACCGCGGAGGCCTGGGCCGACATGGTCGACCGCTACCAGCAGGCGGCGCTCGACAGCCGTCTCGGCATCCCGCTGCTCTACGGCGTGGACTCCGTTCACGGGCACGGCAACCTGGTGGGCGCCACGATCTTCCCGCACAACATCGGCCTCGGCGCCACCCGTGACCCCGGGCTCGTCGAGCGGGCCGCGGAGATCACCGCCGAGGAGACCCGTGCCTCCGGCCCGCAGTGGGCCTTCGCCCCGTGCCTGTGCGTCGCCCGCGACGACCGGTGGGGCCGCACCTACGAGTCCTTCGGTGAGGACCCGGACCTGGTGACCCGGATGACCACCGCGATCCGCGGCCTCCAGGGCAGGCCGGGCCAGCTCGACGACCCGACCCACGTGCTGGCCTCGGCCAAGCACTTCGCCGGCGACGGGCTCACGTCCTACGACGAGGAGGCCGTCGGCACCGGCGCCTACCCCATCGACCAGGGCATCACCGAGGTCGACCACGCGACGTTCGACGAGCTCGCGCTCGCGCCCTACTGGCCGGCGATCCGCAAGTACGACGTCGGGTCGGTCATGCCGTCGTACTCCAGCGTCGACTGGACCGAGGACGGCCTGGGCAACCCGACCAAGATGCACGCCAGCGAGGAGCTGCTCACCGGCGTGCTGAAGGGCGACATGCGCTTCGACGGCATCGTCATCTCCGACTGGCGCGCGATCCGGCAGCTGCCCGGTGACTACCGCGCGCAGGTCAAGGCGTCCGTGCTCGCCGGGGTCGACATGTTCATGGAGCCGATCCAGGCCCCGAACAACCCGTCGGGCTGGGACGAGTTCATCCCGACCCTGACCGACCTCGTCGACAGCGGTGAGGTCCCGGTCTCCCGGATCGACGACGCGGTGACCCGGATCCTGACCAAGAAGTTCGAGCTCGGTCTCTTCGAGCACCCCTTCACCGACCGCACGCACCTCGACGAGATCGGCAGCGCCCAGCACCGGAAGGTCGCTCGCGAGGCCGTCGCGAAGTCGCAGGTGCTGCTCAAGAACGAGCGCAAGGCCGTGCCGCTGGCACGCAGGAAGCCGGTCTACGTCGCCGGCGCCAAGGCCGACAGCATCGGCGACCAGGCCGGTGGCTGGACCGTCACGTGGCAGGGCGGCTCGACCAACCAGGTCCCCGGCAACACGATCCTCGACGGGGTGCGCGGCGAGGCCACGCGCGTGACGTGGAGCGCCGACGGCTCCGCGCCGGTGCCGAAGAACGCGTCCGCGGTCGTCGTGGTCGGCGAGACGCCCTACGCCGAGGGCTTTGGTGACGTCGGCGGCCCCCAGTGGGCCTACGACCCGGCCGACAACGGCACGCCGCGCCCGGCGCAGACCATGGAGCTGTCGCAGTCCGACCAGGACCTGGTCCGCACGGTCTGCACGAAGGTCGAGACGTGCGTCGTGGTCCTGCTGTCGGGCCGCCCGCTCGTGATCGAGCCGTCGCTCCTCTCGCAGGTCGACGCGCTGCAGGCCGCCTGGCTGCCCGGCAGCCAGGGTGAGGGCGTGACCGACGTGCTGTTCGGCCGCACGCCCTACACCGGCAAGCTGCCGGTGAGCTGGCCCCGCAGCGTCGCGCAGGAGCCGATCAACGTCGGTGACGCCGACTACGACCCGCTGTTCCGCTACGGCTGGGGCCTGCGCGCCAAGCGCTGACCCGCCACAGCCGGTCGTCCCCTAGGGTCGGGCCATGCGAGCCCAGCGCTTCCATGGCCCGGCCCTGCCCGACGGCGAGGTGGTCGACCTCTACGTCGTCGACGGGAGGATCACCTACGAGCCGCAGCCCGGCGCAGACACGGTCGCCGCGGGCTGGATCGTCCCGGGACTCGTCGACGCCCACTGCCACCTCGGCCTCGACGACTTCGGCGCCACCGACGACGAGGCGACCGAGCAGCAGGCGATCGACGATCGCGACGGGGGAGCGCTGCTCATCCGCGACGCCGGCTCGGCTGCCGACACGCGCTGGATCCACGACCGCGACGACCTGCCTCGGCTGATCCGCTGCGGACGCCACATCGCCGCCACCAGGCGCTACATCCGCGGCTACGCCCACGAGGTCGAGCCCGCCGACCTGGCGTCGTACGCCGCCCAGGAGGCCCGCAACGGCGACGGCTGGATCAAGCTGGTCGGCGACTGGATCTCGCGCGAGGAGGGCGACCTCGCCCCGTCGTTCCCGGCGCAGGCGTTCAAGGACGCCATCGACGCAGCCCACGCCGAGGGCGCGAAGGTCACCGCCCACTGCTTCGGCCACGGCGTCCTGCCGGGCCTGATCGAGGCGGGCATCGACTGCATCGAGCACGGCACCGGCCTCACCGAGGACGTCATCGACGCGATGGTCGCGCACGGCACCCGGCTGGTCCCGACCGTGATGCAGCTCGACAAGTTCCCCGAGCACGCGGCCGCCGGGCAGGAGCGCTTCCCCGCCTACGCCGCCACGATGACCGACCTCTACGCCCGGATGCCGGCCACGATCATGGCCGCCCACGAGGCGGGCGTGCCGATCTACGCCGGCTCCGACGGCGGCGGGATCAGCCGCCACGGCAACATCGCCGGCGAGGTCGAGGCGCTGGTGCGGATCGGGATGTCGGCCCACGACGCCCTGGGCGCCGCCAGCTGGCGCGCGCGGGAGTGGCTCGGTGCCGACGGGCTCGAGGAGGGCGCCTCGGCGGACTTCGTCGTCTACGACCGCAACCCGGTCGACGACCTGTCCGTGCTGCGTACGCCGTCCGCGATCGTGCTCCGCGGACAGCAGGTCAGTCCACGTCGATGACCTCGACGCCCGGTGCGGGCTCGTAGACGACCAGCGCGCAGTTGGTCTTCAGCAGCTCCTCGCCGACCTGGTCGCCCGTGCGGCGGTCGATCACCCGCCGCCAGACCTGGTTGCGGCGGAAGACCTGGCCGTCGCGCCGCAGGAACTGCTCCCCGCGGGCCTCGACCTTGTAGGACCGGGCCGGGCGCCGGTCGGTGCGCAGCTGGCCGTGCAGGTAGCGGTCGCCCACCCACGTCCGGAGCTGGAAGGGCTGGTCGGTGTCGTTGCGGACCACGAGGTCGACGTAGTTGTAGACGATCGAGCAGCCGACGCCCCACGGCAGCACCCGGCCCTTGTCGGGGAACGGGTCGAAGGAGTGCTCCGAGCGCTCGACCACGGTCAGAGGCGAGTGCAGCACCATCCAGTGCACGAGGTTGGCGATCTGGCAGATGCCGCCGCCGACGCCCGCCTCGGCCTCGCCGTTGGAGAGCTTCATCCCGTCGACGTAGCCCTTGCGCCTCGTGCAGTTGCCGACGACGCGGTTGAAGGAGAAGGTCTCGCCCGGCGCGATCACGATGCCGTCGATGCGGCGTGCCGCGAGCCGCAGGTTGGTCACCTTGTTGTGCTGCAGGTGCATCTGGTCGGCCGACAGCTCGCGCAGCAGCAGCGAGCCGTGCTGCTTGAGCCGCACCGGCAGGTCGTCGGTGGTGTGGTGGGACGCCCAGACGACGCGCCCCGACCACGCGTCGCGCACCCACTGCGTACGCCGTCTCGCCCGGTGCGCCGCCATCGCCGCGGGCAGCAGCCAGGGGTGCCGCTGGGTCAGGCGCGGGGGAGCGGTGAGCCGGGCCGGCAGCTCCAGCGGCTCGACGTGGACGGTCGTCATGCCCGTAGGACGCCGTGGCGCGACGGTCGGTTGCGCCGAAACCGGTTTGTGGTCGGCACGGCCGACGGGATGGGATGGCCTGCGTGAGCAGCCTCGTCGACCTCTACCCGCCCTTCGGCCTCCACGTGGTCGCCGGTCCGCTCGAGCTGCGCGGGCTGACCGACGACCTGCTGCTCGAGCTGTGCGACCTGGCCGAGCGCGGCATCCACGACCCCGGGGCGATGCCGTTCTTCTTCCCGTGGACCGACGCGCCCGCCGGGCAGCTGTCCCGCAACACCGCGGCCTACCACTGGGGCAAGCGCTCGACCTTCTCGCCCGACGACTTCGCCCTCGACCTCGCGGTGCTGCTCGACGGCAGGGTCGTCGGAGCGCAGGGCGTGGCGGCGAGCAACTTCCCGGTCACCCGCACCGGTGAGACCGGCTCGTGGCTGGGGCGGGAGTTCCAGGGGCGCGGCCTCGGCACCGAGATGCGGCGCGCCTTCTGCGCGCTGCTCTTCGACCACCTCGGCTTCGAGGAGATCACCTCCGCGGCGTTCGTCGACAACCCCGCCTCGCTCGGCGTCTCCCGCAAGGTCGGCTACGTGCCCACCGCCGTGCGGAGGCTGGAGCGCCGCGAGGGAGAGCTGGCGCTCAACCAGGGCCTCGTGCTGACGCCGGAGGCCTTCGTGCGAGGCACCCCGATCGAGGTCACCGGGGCGGCTGCGGTGCGCTCCTTCATCGGGCTCGACGACGCCTGACCGGGCCGGCGGCGCCTGCCCGGGTGCCGGATTGGTCGCACGGGTGCGGTGTCTGGCAGAATCTTCCCTCGTGTCCTGCGCGCCCGGACCCTCTCATCCGAGCGACGCAGAGCCCTTCGAGTGACCAGACCCGGTGACCCCACCTGGCGAAGGTCCCTCACCACGACAATTTCTGAGGAGACACCACAAACGTGGCCGTCAAGATTCGCTTGAAGCGCCTGGGCAAGATCCGGGTGCCGCAGTACCGCATCGTCGTCGTCGACTCGCGCAAGAAGCGCGACGGCAAGGTCCTCGAGGAGATCGGCAAGTACCACCCGAAGGAGGACCCGTCCTACATCGACGTCGTCTCCGACCGGGCGCAGTACTGGCTCGGCGTCGGCGCCCAGCCGTCCGAGGCCGTCGAGGCGATCCTCAAGGTGACCGGCGACTGGCAGAAGTTCAAGGGCCTGCCGGGCACCGAGGGCACCCTCAAGGTGAAGGAGCCCAAGCGCGCCAAGCTCGACATCTTCAACGAGGCCCTCAAGGAGGCCGCCTCGGAGCCCAAGGGCGCCGCGACGACCTCCAAGAAGAAGGCCGAGAAGAAGACCGAGGAGCCTGCCGCCGAGGCCCCCGCCGCCGAGGCCCCCGCCACGGTTCCCGCCGACGAGACCCCCGAGGTCGCTGCCGAGGCCGCTGAGGCTGCCGAGACCGTGACCGCCGAGGACGCCGGCAAGAGCGAGGCGTGACCGACGTGCTGGCCGAGGCACTCGAGCACCTGGTGCGCGGCATCGTCGACCACCCCGACGACGTCACCGTCCGCGACAAGCAGCTGCGTCGTGGCTCGATCCTCGAGGTCCGGGTCCACCCCGACGACCTCGGCAAGGTGATCGGCCGCAACGGCCGCACCGCGACCGCCTTCCGCACCGTCGTCTCGGCCCTCGCCGGCCGTGGCGGTGCGCGGGTCGACTTCGTGGACACCGACCGCCGCCGCTGAGCACTGCACCGTCCGACGGGCGCCACCCCACCGGGGTGGCGCCCGTCGTGCATTTCCGGGTGAGCCCGGGGGCGGCGATAACCTCACCCGGTGAGTGAGGACATCGAGGTCGTGGTCGGCCGCATCGGCAAGCCCCACGGCATCCGCGGCGAGGTCACCCTCGACGTACGCACCGACGAGCCCGACCGACGTTTCGCCCCCGGTACGACGCTGCGCGCGCAGGCCCCGGCCGGTGCGGACCGCCGTCCCACGGCCCTCACCGTCGCGCGCGCCCGCTGGCACCAGAGCACGCTGCTGGTCACCTTCGAGGAGCTCGGCGACCGCAACGCCGCCGAGGCCGCGCGGGGCACCGTCCTCCACGCCACCCTCGCCCACGACGAGGTCCCCGACGACCCGGACGAGTACTACGACCACCAGCTCGTCGGGCTGGCCGTCGTCGACGTCGACAACACCCCGCTGGGCACGGTGAAGGCGCTGGTCCACGGCTCGGCCCAGGACCTGCTGACCGTCCGGACCACCGACGGCCGCGACGCGCTCGTGCCGTTCGTGAGCGCGCTGGTGCCCGAGGTCGACCTCGGGGCCGGCCGCGTGGTCGTCGCCGACCGACCGGGCCTCGTCTCGCCCTTCCCGGACGAGCGCAGCGCCGACGGCGTCACGGAGGACGAGGCGTGAGGATCGACGTCGTCACGATCTTCCCCGACTACCTCGCCCCGCTCGAGCTCAGCCTGCCGGGCAAGGCGCGCGACAAGGGCCTGCTCGACGTCGCCGTGCACGACCTGCGGCGGTGGACGACGGATCGCCACCACACCGTCGACGACACGCCCTACGGGGGCGGTGCCGGCATGGTGATGAAGCCCGAGCCGTGGGGGCAGGCCCTCGACGAGGTGGCGCAGGGCGCCACCATCATCTTCACCACGCCCAGCGGCGAGCCGTTCACCCAGCGCACCGCGGAGGAGCTCAGCACCCACGAGCACCTCGTCTTCGCGTGCGGGCGCTACGAGGGCATCGACCAGCGGGTGGTCGAGCACGCGGCCACGATCGGCACCGTGCGGGAGATCAGCCTCGGTGACTACGTCCTCAACGGCGGCGAGGTCGCCGCGCTCGCGATCACCGAGGCGGTCGTGCGGCTGCTGCCCGGGTTCATGGGCAACGCCGAGTCGCTCGTCGAGGAGTCGCACGCGGACGGCCTCCTGGAGTACCCCGTCTACACCAAGCCCGCCTCGTGGCAGGGCCGCGACGTCCCCGACGTGCTGCTCTCGGGCGACCACGGCCGGATCGCCGCGTGGCGTCGCGCGCAGGCCGAGGCGCGCACAGCGGAGCGCCGGCCCGACCTGCTGCCGCGCACCGGCGTGGTCGCGGGCCTCGACGACCTCGACGTACGTCCCGCCGTGCCAGCCGACGCGGGCGAGGTCTTCACCCTGCAGAAGGCCTGCTGGCTCCAGGAGATGGAGGCCAACCCGGGCGTGGAGATCCCGGCGCTGCGCGAGTCGCTCGACGACGTACGACGCGGGCTGGGGGAGTGGACCGTCATGGTCGCTCGCGAGCCGTCGACCGGGCGCCTGGTCGGCGCCGTGCGCGGACGGGTGGATCACGGGGAGTGGGACATCGGCCGCATCATGGTGGCGCCCGACCTCCAGGGACGCGGGCTGGGTCGGGCCCTCCTCGAGCTCGTCCAGGAGCTCGCGCCCGACGACGTCGAGACCTTCGTCCTCTTCACGGGTGCGGCGTCGATCGACAACCAGCGGATGTACAAGAAGGCCGGCTTCCGGATGCGGCCGGACCGCAAGGCGCCTCCCGGAGCCGTCGTGCTCACCAAGAAGGTCCAGCGTCGGATTTCACCCTGACGGCACGCTCTGGCAGACTTCGTCCCTGGTCTGCTCGTGACCAGGGTCGCCCGGACGCACCGATGGTGCACCGCCCCGGGGTCCCGCCGAACCGCACCTGCCACAGGGGGCGCGCCGGCCCGGTCTCCCCGAGCTCAGACAGGCACGACCACCACCCGATCACCACCCGATCACCACCTATGTCCGCGGCTGACCTGTGGCACTCGCGAGGAGCATCATGAGCAACGTCATCGCCGACCTCGGCAACTCCCTCAAGCGCGACGACGTCCCGGACTTCCGCGCCGGTGACAACGTCAAGGTCCACGTGAAGGTCATCGAGGGCAGCCGCTCGCGTGTCCAGATCTTCCAGGGCGTCGTGATCCGCGTCCACGGCTCGGGCATCGGCCGCACCTTCACCGTCCGCAAGGTCTCCTTCGGCGTCGGCGTCGAGCGCACCTTCCCGGTCAACTCCCCGATCTTCGAGAAGATCGAGGTCGTGACCCGCGGTGACGTCCGCCGCGCCAAGCTCTACTACCTGCGCAACCTCCGCGGCAAGGCCGCGAAGATCAAGGAGCGCCGCGAGTTCTGATCCCGGCCCTTTCCAGTGGAGCGACCAGACACTGGTTAGTCTCTGCGGGTGACTTCCGATGACCGCGGTTCCTCGTCCCTCTCGATGGACGAGGAACCGCGGTCTTCGCGTTCCGGCGGCACCGGGGACGGCCGCAAGGCCGGCAAGGCGAAGCGCAAGCAGCTTCCGCTGTGGCAGGAGACGATCCTGCTGCTCGGCGTCGCGCTCGTGCTCGCGATCGTCATCAAGACCTTCTTCGTCCAGGCCTTCTACATCCCGTCGGAGTCGATGGAGCCGGGCCTGATCCTCAACGACCGGATCCTCATCCAGAAGGTCTCCTACTGGGGCGGGGGCGAGCCCGAGCGGGGCGACGTCGTCGTGTTCAAGGACCCGGGCGGCTGGCTGCCCCCGGAGGACTCCGCCGGACCCACCAACCCCGTCGCCCAGGTTATGGCCAAGATCGGGCTCTACCCGACGGGCGGCCACCTCGTGAAGCGCGTCATCGGCGTCGCGGGCGACACGATCGAGTGCTGTGACGACCAGGGCCGGCTGATGGTCAACGGCAAGGCGATCGACGAGACCGCCTTCGTGCGCCGCGGCACCGGCAAGTGCGACGGACCGATGCCCACCGACGGCAGGTGCGACGAGGAGTGGAAGACCGGTCCGATCCCCGAGGGCCACATCTTCGTGATGGGCGACAACCGCTCCCGCTCGGCCGACTCCTCGCAGAAGATGTGCCGCCCCGACGAGACCGAGTGCGTGCCGGGCGACGAGTTCGTCCCCGTCGACCTCGTCGTCGGCAAGGTCTTCGTCCTGCTCTGGCCCGCCGACCGGTTCCGCTGGAACACCCGCCCGGACGTGTTCGAGGACATCCCGGACCCGTCGTGACGCTCCCGCCCCAACCCGTGCCGGGCGGCGTGACCGTACGCCGTGACGCCGGGATCTACGGCTACGAGCGCGCCCTGCGCCGGGCGGGTCTCGATCCCATCGCCGGGGTCGACGAGGCGGGTCGCGGCGCCTGCGCCGGTCCCCTCGTGGCCGGCGCGGTCGTGCTGCCTCCCGGCAAGGCCGGCATCGTTCCCGGCCTCGCCGACAGCAAGCTGCTCACCGAGGCCGCGCGCGAGCGCGTCTACACCCAGGTCGTGCGCCGCGCCCTCGCGTGGTCGGTCGTGGTCATCGACAACGACGAGTGCGACCGGCTCGGGATGCACGTGGCCAACCTCGAGGCGCTGCGGCGGGCCGTGGCCCGGCTCGCGACGCGGCCGTCGTACGTCCTCACCGACGGGTTCCCCGTCGACGGCCTCGGCGTGCCCGGCCTCGCGGTGTGGAAGGGCGACCGCGTCGCCGCCTGCATCGCCGCGGCGTCGGTGATCGCCAAGGTGACGCGCGACCGGCTGATGGTCGCGATGGACGGCGACTGGCCGGCCTACGACTTCAAGACCCACAAGGGCTACATCACCGACGTCCACGAGGCGGCGCTGGCCGAGCACGGTCCCTCGCCGGTGCACCGGATGCGCTTCGTCAACGTCCGGCGCGCCGCGGGCCTCGAGCCGGTGCCCGAGGTGGAGCCGGCCACTAGTGTCGGCGCAGGAGCAGACGGCACTGGGCTCGATCGGCACGACGGCACGGAGGAGGGCGCATGAGCGCGGAGGATCTCGAGAAGTACGAGACCGAGATGGAGCTCACCCTCTATCGCGAGTACCGCGACGTCGTCGGCATCTTCAAGTACGTCGTGGAGACCGACCGCCGCTTCTACCTCTGCAACCAGGTCGACGTGAAGGCGCGCTCGGAGAGCGGGGACGTCTTCTTCGAGGTGTCGATGACCGACGCCTGGGTCTGGGACATGTACCGCCCCGCCCGCTTCGCCAAGAACGTGAAGGTGCTGACGTTCAAGGACGTCAACGTCGAGGAGCTCGCGCCGCAGGAGATCGACCCCCTCAAGGACTGACCCGGCCGCGTTCGCGGGCCACTTTCCGTCCACAGGCGACCCGTTCCGACCGCTCTCCACAGGCGGTACGACGACCCGGTCCGCGCCGTCGGTGGACCGCGGTGTGCTGGTGCTTCCCGATCCAGCACCTCCGGAAGGCCAGCGCCGTGACCCGACCGACCGCACCACCCGTCGTCCCTGATCCGTTGGCCGAGCACAACCGTCGCCTCGGCCGCCGGGGCGAGGCCATCGCCGCGCGCCACCTGAGCGGGCTCGGGATGGTCGTGCTCGACCGCAACTGGCGCTGCGACGCGGGCGAGATCGACCTCGTCCTGCGCGACGGCCGGGTGCTGGTGATCTGTGAGGTGAAGACCCGCACCTCGACCGACTTCGGCGCGCCCCTCGAGGCGATCGACCGGCGCAAGGCCGACCGGCTGCGACGCCTGGGCGCCCGCTGGCTCCGGGTCCACGACTGCCACCCCGACGACGTGCGCGTCGACCTGGTCGGGGTGCTAGCGCCGCGCGGTGGCCCGGTCGAGATCGAGCACGTCGAGGGGGCCGGCTGATGGCGTTCTCGACAGCGCGCTCATTGGCGCTCAAGGGGGCGGACGGCCACGTCATCGACGTCCAGGTCGACGTGTCGCCCGGCGTGCCCGGCACCGCGATCATCGGCCGGGTCGACAAGGGCTTGTCCGAGGCCCGCGACCGGGTGCGGATGGCGATCAACAACGACTGCGGCCGGTGGCCGGCCACCAAGCGGGTCACGATCCTGCTCGCGCCGGCCGACCTGCCCAAGGGCGGCACCCACTACGACGTGGCCATCGCGGTCGCGGTGCTGGCCGCCGACAAGCAGCACCAGGACCTCCAGCCCGAGCACCTCGCCGGGTGGGCGTTCATCGGGGAGCTGTCGGTCTCCGGTGGGCTGCGCCCCGTGCCGGGCATCCTGCCGATGGTCATCGCGGCCGCTGCGCACGGCATCGACCGGGTCTTCGTCCCGGAGCCGCAGGCAGCCGAGGCAGCGCTCGTGCCCGGCATGACCGTCTTCGGTGTCCGCTCCCTGGCCCAGGTCTCGGCCGTGCTCCGCGACGTCGAGGTGCCCGAGGCCGACCCGGTGGTCGCACCGTCCGCCAGCCCGCTCGCCACCTGGCGAGGGGAGGACCGGCTGGCCGAGCTCGACCTCGCCGACCTCGACGGCCTGGACGACGTCCGCTACGCGGTCGAGGTCGCCGCGGCGGGCGGGCACCCGACGATGCTCATCGGACCGCGCGGGACCGGCAAGACGTCCGTCGCCGAGCGGATCCCGTCGATCCTGCCCGACCTCACCACCGAGCAGGCGCTCGAGGTGACCGCCCTCCACTCCGTCGCCGGCACCCTGCCCGAGGGCAGCGGGCTGCTCCATCGGCCGCCGTGGTTCGCCCCGCACCACTCCGCGACCGCCGCGAGCGTGCTCGGTGGCGGCACCGGGCGGGTGCGGCCGGGGCAGGTGAGCCTGGCCCACCACGGCGTGCTGTTCCTCGACGAGTTCCCGCACTTCCGCGCGGACGTGATCGAGGCGATGCGCCAGCCGATGGAGTCGGGGGAGGTGACCATCGCCCGCGGCGAGGAGTCCGCGACCTACCCGGCGCGCTCGCTCGTGGTGCTCGCGGCCAACCCCTGCCCGTGCGGCAACTTCCACGGCCTGTCCGGTGGCGGCTGCGACTGCACCGAGCAGCAGCGCGCCCACTACCGGCGCAAGCTCACCGGACCGATCCTCGACCGCGTCGACATCTGGATGGAGGTGCGGCCCCAGGAACACCGCCGCTCGACGTTCCTCCCCGAGCCGGAGACCTCCGCCGACGTCCGCCTCCGCGTGGCCGAGGCCCGCCTGCGGCAGGCTCGCCGCTACCGCCACTGCCCCTGGCTGCTCAACGCCTCGTGCCCCGGCCCGGTCCTGGCGGAGCACTGGCCGCTGGAGCCCGACGGCCAGCGCCTCGTCGACGAGGCGCTCTCCGCGGGCACCCTCACCCGGCGTGGCATGACCCGCGTCCAGCGCCTCGCGTGGACGGTCGCCGACTGCGCCGGCGTCGATTGCCCGGGCGTGCGCGAGGCCGACATCGCCCTCACCCTGAGGTCCGACGACTCCTCGCGCTCGCTCCCCGCCCACGTCGTCCGGATGGCGTCGTGAGCGCCGCACACCTGCGGTCGGGGTCGCCGGTGGGAGACCCGGCGCACCCGGTCCCGGAGGCGGACCGGCTCGCCCGGGTGGCGTTGAGCTGTGCGGTCGAGCCGGGCGACGGCACGACCTCGGCGCTCGTGCTCGCGATGGGAGCCGAGCGCGCGCTGGAGAAGTCCCTGTCCGCAGGCCCGGGCGACGTCGGCGAGATGCTGGCGCAGCGACTGGCCGAGGTCGACCCCGCCCGCCAGCTCGACCAGGCCGCGCGGTGCGGCATCCGGTTCCTGGTGCCGGGCGACCCCGAGTGGCCGACCGGCCTCGACGCGCTCGACGACTGCATCACCGCCGACGGGTTCGGCGGCACGCCACCCGGGTTGTGGGTGAGGGGGCCGATGCCGCTCACCGAGCTCGCGACCTCCGTGGCCGTGGTCGGCTCGCGCGCTGCCTCCGTCTACGGCGTCGAGATGACGCGGTCGGTCTGTGAGCACCTCGCGCTCGCCGGTGTGCCGGTGGTGTCGGGCGGTGCGCTGGGGATCGACTTCGAGGCGCACGACGCGACCCTCTCGGCCGACGGCGTCACCGCAGCGGTGCTGGCCTGCGGCGTCGACCGGGTCTATCCCGCCCAGAACCGGCTCCTCCTCCAGCACCTCGCGGCCGAGTTCGCCGTCGTGTCCGAGCAGCCGCCCGGGTCGGCGCCGACGCGTCCCCGGTTCCTGGCCCGCAACCGGCTGATCGCCGCGATGACCGCCGGCACGGTCGTGGTCGAGGCCGCCCTGCGCAGCGGCGCCCTCAACACGGCCGGCTGGGCCGAGAGCCTCAGCCGCCGGGTGATGTGCGTGCCGGGACCCGTCACGAGCTACACCTCGAAGGGCGTCAACAACTTCCTGCGCGAGGGTCGCGGCACGGTGGTGACCCACGGCGCCGAGGTCCTCGAGCAGGTCGGTGCGGCGGGGGAGCACCTCCTCGATCCGCCGCGCGGCGAGTCGCGTCCGCGCGACGACCTCACGCCGACCGAGCGGCAGGTCGTGGAGTGGGTGCCCGTGAGCGAGCCGGCGCCCGTCGACTCGATCGCACGGCGGTGCGGGCTCCCGCTCCGCACGACGCAGGGTGCGCTGCGCCGGCTCGAGGCGAAGGAGTTCGTCCGCCAGACCGACGAGGGGTGGCGCCTCGTGCCTGACGGATGACGGCCCTCCGGCCCTCTACGCTCGGTCGGGTGAGTGAGGCAGCGAGCGACCCGGGTCCTCCGGAGGCGGGTCTGTCCGAGCCGATGGTCCGGCTGCTGGGTGACTACGAGCGTCACCTCGTCTCCGAGCGCGACCTCGCCCCGCACACGGTGCGCGCCTACCTCGGCGACGTCTCGTGCCTCCTCGACCACTGCGGCCGGCTCGGGATCCACGACGTCGCCGAGCTCGACCTCCGCACCCTGCGCAGCTGGTTGGCGAAGATGCAGACCACCGGCCGGAGCCGTACGACGATCGCGCGCCGCGCCACGGCAGCCCGGGTCTTCACCGCGTGGCTGCACCGCACCGGCCGCATCCCGACCGACCCGGGCGCGGCGCTGGGCTCGCCGAAGAAGCACAAGACCCTGCCGCCGGTGCTGCGGGCCGACGAGGCGGAGGCGCTGATCCGCTCGGCGGCCGACCTGGCCGACGACGGCACCCCCGTCGGCATTCGTGACGTCGCGATGCTCGAGCTGCTCTACGCCACCGGGATCCGGGTGGGTGAGCTCGTCGGCCTCGATGTCGACGACATCGACGACGGCCGCCGCGTGGTCCGGGTGCTCGGCAAGGGACGCAAGGAGCGGTCGGTGCCCTACGGCACCCCGGCCGGCCGCGCGCTCGACCGCTGGCTGGACGTCGGGCGGCCCGGCCTGCGGGTCGAGGGGTCCGGTCCGGCGCTCTTCCTCGGCGTCCGCGGGAGGCGGATCGACCAGCGGGCCGTCCGCGACCTCGTCCACCGCCGGATCGCCGACGTCCCCGGCGCCCCCGACATCGGACCGCACGGCCTGCGCCACACCGCTGCCACCCACCTGCTCGAGGGCGGCGCCGACCTCCGCTCGGTCCAGGAGCTCCTCGGTCACGCCTCGCTCGCGACCACGCAGCTCTACACCCACGTCACCACCGACCGGCTCCGCAAGGCCTACCAGCAGGCCCACCCCCGGGCGTGACTCAGGCGAGGAAGTCCACCGGCCGTGTCCAGCGCGAGAGCGGGGGAGCCCACTCCTCGAGCAACGGCAGCCGACCGGTGGCCGGCTCGTCGCGCCACAGCGGCAGCAGCCGGACCGGGCCGCCGCCGACCAGCGTGAGCGGGTCGACGTACACCTGGTCGTCGCCGGTTCCCACGATCAGGCCCCAGTGCAGGCAGGCCGCCGGGAAGCAGTGGCTGTCGGTCACGACCAGCCGGCCGAGCACCGTGCCGGCCGCGACCTCCTGGCCGACCTCGACCGAAGCCACCACCGGTTCGTAGGTCGTGCGGCGCCCGCCGTGGCGGATGGTGACGACCGGCTTGCCGCCGATCGACCCGGCGAAGGCGACCGTGCCGGGCAGCGCGGAGCGGACGGCCTGACCGGGTGAGCCGGCGAGGTCGACGCCGCGATGCCCGGAGGCGTACGGCGAGGGCGGCGGCTCGAAGCCCCGGACGACCTCCGGCTCGGGGTCGAGCGGCCAGACGCCCGTCGGCTCGTCCGGCGCGGAGGCGGGTGCGGGGGTGCCGACGGACAGGCTCACGAAGCAGGCCAGGAGGACGACGAGGAGGGCTCGCATCCCGCGAGGGTCCCTGCGCCGGAGGCGTCCGCGCGAACGGCGTGCGACGGCCCTGTGGACGACGGCCCCCGGCGGCCGGTTGTGGACGGTTCGCGGCCCGCGATCGACGGGTGGTGGCCACGCCCGGTCCATGCCCGGTCCACGCTCGCAGCGATTCGCCCGCGTGGGCCGTCTGGCCTACGATGTGCGGAGCAGCCCTCATGGGCTGACTTCGCACGCTCGAAGACCGCGTCGGAATGCATCCCTGGTTCCGAGTCGTCCGTGGGCGTCGGTCCTCAGTTCCCACCAGCCCCAGGTCGATCGGGGTGGGTGCGGATCGGACCGGCGTGCGAGCGTCAGGGCACCCGGCACCCGCCGGGCGCAGCAACTGAAAATCAACAGGAGTCACGCTCCCGGCCCGACCTGCTGAAGGTCGGGCACGTCGGCCAGTGCCGTCGAAGAGCGGGCCTCCGCCACAACAGGAGAAAACATGGCAGTCGTCACCATGCGCCAGCTGCTCGAGAGCGGCGTCCACTTCGGTCACCAGACCCGTCGCTGGAACCCGAAGATGAAGCGCTTCATCATGACCGAGCGCAACGGCATCTACATCATCGACCTGCAGCAGTCGCTCGCCTACATCGACCGCTCCTACGCCTTCGTCAAGGAGACCGTCGCCAAGGGTGGTGTCGTGATGTTCGTCGGCACCAAGAAGCAGGCCCAGGAGGCCATCGCCGAGCAGGCGACCCGCGTCGGCATGCCCTACGTCAATCAGCGCTGGCTCGGCGGCATGCTCACCAACTTCCAGACCGTGCACCAGCGGATCAACCGCCTCAAGGAGCTCGACGAGATCGACTTCGACGACGTCGCCGGCTCCAACCGCACGAAGAAGGAGCTCCTGCAGATGAAGCGGGAGCGCACCAAGCTCGACAAGACCCTCGGCGGCATCCGCGACATGACGAAGGTTCCTTCGGCCGTGTGGATCGTGGACACCAACAAGGAGCACCTGGCCGTCGAGGAGGCCCGCAAGCTGCGGATCCCGATCATCGGCATCCTCGACTCCAACTGCGACCCCGACGTCGTCGACTTCCCGATCCCGGGCAACGACGACGCCATCCGCGCGGTCGGCCTGCTGACCCGCGTCGTCGCCGACGCCGTCGCCGAGGGCCTCATCGCCCGCTCCGGCGTGAAGGCCGGCGAGGCCGTCGGCGCCGAGGAGCCCCTCGCCGAGTGGGAGCGCGAGCTCCTCGCCGGTGACGCCGAGAAGACCGCTGCTGCCGCCACCGGCGACGCGGCCGCCGAGACCCCGGCCTCCGAGGCCACGGGTGCTGCGTCCGAGGCCCCCCAGGCCGAGGCAGCTGCCGAGGCCGCGACCGAGATCAAGCCGCTCGCTGCCGTGGCGACCGAGGAGAAGCCCGACGCCGAGCTCGGCGAGGACTCCGCCCCGGCCAACGAGGACGGCTCGGCCCCCGAGGGCTTCGAGATCAAGGGCAACAAGGACTCGATGAAGTTCCACGCCCCGAGCAGCCCCTGGTACGACCGCACCAAGGCCGAGGTCTGGTTCCGCACCGCCGACGCCGCCGAGGCCGCCGGCTTCGTCAACGCGGAGACCAAGAAGGACTGATCGCGTGACGCCGGTCGCGGGCACCAGCTCGCGGCCGGCGCTCCGTGCTGTCCCACCCCCTGCACAACCGCCCGCCTGGCCCCCTCGCGACGGCCAGGCCACCTGAACCGAAGGAAGAAGGACATGGCCGACTTCACCGCCGCCGACGTCAAGAAGCTCCGCGACCTGACCCAGGCCGGGATGATGGACTGCAAGAAGGCGCTCACCGAGACGGACGGCGACTTCGACAAGGCTGTCGAGCTGCTCCGCGTCAAGGGTGCCGCCAAGGCTGCCGCCCGCGGCGCCGAGCGCGAGACCGCCGCCGGTCTCGTCGCCACCTCCGGCAACGCGCTGGTCGAGCTCAAGAGCGAGACCGACTTCGTCGCCAAGAACGAGGACTTCATCGCCAAGGCGCAGCAGATCGCCGACGTCGCGAACGCCGTCAAGGCCACCGACACTGAGTCCCTCAAGGCTGCCGAGCTCGACGGCAAGACCGTCGGCGAGGTCGTCGAGGACCTCGCGATCACCATCGGCGAGAAGATCGAGCTCGGCGAGGTCGCGTACTTCGAGGGCACCACGGTCACCTACATGCACAAGCGTGCCGCCGACCTGCCGCCCGCCGTCGGCGTGCTCGTCGAGTTCGAGGGTGACGAGGCTGCCGCCCGCGCCGCCGCGATGCAGATCGCCGCGATGAGGGCCCAGTACCTCACCCGCGACGAGGTCCCCGCCGACGTCGTCGAGTCCGAGCGCTCGATCGCCGAGCAGAAGACCCGCGAGGAGGGCAAGCCCGAGCAGGCGATCGCGAAGATCGTCGAGGGTCGCCTGGGCGGCTTCTACAAGGAGATCGTCCTGCTCGAGCAGGAGTCGGTCACCGAGTCCAAGAAGACCGTCAAGGCCGTCCTGGACGCCGCCGGCACCACCGTCACCCGCTTCGCCCGCTTCGAGGTCGGCGCCTGACGCATCCCGGATCGCCGGGAGACCGAGCGACCCGCAGCACGCAGACCGGGGCCCGTACGCGTCGTCGTACGGGCCCCGGCCGCATTTCGTCGCGGGTCGCCCGGGGCGCACCCCTCGCAAGGGTGTCCGGGTTCGACCGGCGACCCCGCTGCCGGTAGGTTTCTCAGGACCCACCCAGCCGTGTGAAGGGATCAACGTGACGGCCTACAACCGTGTCCTCCTCAAGCTCTCGGGTGAAGTGTTCGGTGGTGGCGAGGTCGGGCTCGACCTCGACGTGATCAACGCACTGGCGGGCGAGGTCGCCGAGGTCGCCAAGTCGGGCGTGCAGATCGCGATCGTCGTCGGCGGGGGCAACTTCTTCCGCGGCGCCGAGCTGCAGCAGCGCGGCATGGAGCGCGCGCGGGCCGACTACATGGGCATGCTCGGCACCGTCATGAACTGCCTCGCCCTCCAGGACCTCATCGAGAAGCACGGGGTCGAGACCCGCGTGCAGACCGCGATCACGATGGGCCAGGTCGCCGAGCCCTACATCCCGCGCCGCGCGATCCGCCACATGGAGAAGGGCCGCGTCGTGATCTTCGGAGCCGGCGCCGGCATGCCGTTCTTCTCGACCGACACGGTCGCGGCGCAGCGTGCGCTGGAGACCCGGTGCGAGGTGATCCTCATGGGCAAGCAGGGGGTCGACGGCGTCTACGACTCCGACCCGAAGCAGAACCCCGACGCGGTGAAGTTCGATCGGCTGACCTACGACGAGTACCTCGCCCGCGACCTCAAGGTCGCCGACGCCACCGGCATCGCGATGGCCCGCGACAACCAGATGGACATGGTCTTCTTCAACCTCTCCACGCCCGGCACGATCGGGCTCGCGGTGCGGGGTGAGAGGATCGGCACGCTGGTGACCAGCTCGGTCTGAACTGCTCCGAGCCCCAGCCCCACTCCGTACGAAAGAGAGCAACTCGTGATCAACGACGTCCTGAACGATGCCGACTCGAAGATGAGCAAGTCGGTCGAGGCGACCCGTGAGGAGTTCGCCGCGATCCGCGCCGGACGCGCGAACCCGGCCATGTTCTCCAAGATCACGGCCGAGTACTACGGCACCCAGACCCCGCTCCAGCAGCTCGCGAGCTTCACCTCGCAGGACGCCCAGACCATCCTGATCGCTCCGTTCGACGTCACGGCCATGGGCAGCATCGAGCGCGCGATCCGCGACTCCGACCTGGGCGTCAACCCGGCCAACGACGGCAAGGTGCTGCGCTGCGTCTTCCCCGCGCTGACCGAGGAGCGTCGCAAGGAGTACATCAAGCTCGCCCGGGGCAAGTCCGAGGACGGCCGCGTCTCGGTGCGCAACGTGCGCCGCACGGCCAAGCAGGCGCTCGAGAAGCTCGAGAAGGACGGCGAGGTCGGCAAGGACGACGTCACCGGTGCCGAGAAGCGTCTCGACGCGATGACCAAGACCCACACCGACAAGATCGACGAGCTCCTCAAGCACAAGGAAGCCGAGCTCCTCGAGGTCTGAGCGCCCCTTCATGACGACCCCTGACAGTCCGCCGGCCCCCGAGCCTGTCCAGCCGAAGGACCACGGCCGCGCGGGCCGCGACCTGCCGGCCGCCATCGGCTCGGCCGTCGTCCTCATCGGCGCGATCCTGCTGTCGCTCTTCTTCTGGAAGACCGCCTTCATGGGCATCGTCGCCGCCGCCGTGGCGGTGGCGGTGTGGGAGCTCCACCGCGGGTTGTCGGCCAAGGAGGTCGACATCCCCGAGCAGCCGCTGATGCTCGGCGGGGTCGTGATGGTGGTCGTCGCCTACTTCTGGGGTGCGCCTGCGCTCGTCACCGCCACGGCGGTCACCGCCCTGGTCGTGATGCTCTGGCTGCTGCGACGCGGCGTCGACGGCTACGTCAAGAACGCGACCGCGTCGGTCTTCACGCTCGTCTACGTCCCGTTCCTCGCCTCCTTCGTCGCGCTCCTGCTCGGCGAGGGCGGCACGAACCCGGCGCTGGGCTTCAGCACCGACGACCCGGGCGTGCGCGGCGTCATCACCTTCATCGCGATCACCGTCGCCTCCGACACCGGCGGCTACATCGCCGGCGTGCTCTTCGGCAGGCACCCGATGGCTCCGGTGATCTCGCCGAAGAAGTCCTGGGAGGGCTTCGCCGGGTCGGTCGTGGCCACGGTCGCGGTCGGCGTCTTCCTGGTGACCTCGTTCCTCGACGGCGACTGGTGGGTCGGCGTGATCCTCGGCCTGATCGCCGCCGCGATGGCCACGCTCGGCGACCTGTGCGAGTCGGTCATGAAGCGCGACCTCGGCATCAAGGACATGAGCCAGGTCATCCCCGGCCACGGCGGCCTGATGGACCGGCTCGACTCGCTCCTCGCCACGGTCGCCCCGATCTGGCTGGTGCTCTACTACCTCGTCTTCTGACAGGGCCCCGTACGTCGCCGTGGCTGGCACCCCGACGGAAATTCCGCAGACCGCGTGCCGACCGCCATGGTGGCGCCCCCAACGCCTACTCTGGTGCCGTGGAGACGGACGAGATGCGGCACGACGAGGTGGAGCAGGACTCCCCGCTCGGGTGGTGGCACCACAGCCACCCGACGTTCGCCGGGATCACCGGGTTCTTCGCTGGGATGCTCTTCGTCACCGCGGTCCCGGGAGCGTTCATCGGCGTGCTGAGGCTGCTGTTCAGCTACGAGACGGCGAGCAACCTGTTCCCGCTCGTCCTCATCGCGCTGGCGGTCCCGATCACGATGCTGGTCAAGCGCAAGACCCGTCGGTTCGCGCAGTTCATGTTCGTCGGCATGCTCGTCACCGCGCTCGCCACGCTGGGCGTCGCGTCGCTGGTGCTCTACTTCATGGTCGACGCCTGATCCGCTGAATCGCCCCGCAGCCGCCGGGATGGGAGAATCGGCTCACCATGTCCGAGACCGTTGAGCCCATCAAGACCCTGCCCCTCGTCATGAAGGAGCCGCGCGGGCGCAAGAAGCCGCCCGCGCACCTCGCCGACCTCGACGAGCCGGGTCGCAAGGTGCTCCTCGAGGAGATGGGACTGCCGGGCTTCCGCGCCAAGCAGCTCTCGACGCACTACTTCGGCCGGCTCGTCGACGACCCGGCCGAGATGACCGATCTCCCCGCCGGTCAGCGCGACGACCTGGTGAAGGCGCTGCTGCCCGACCTGATGACGCCGCTGCGGACGATGGAGGCCGACAAGGGCACCACCCGCAAGACGCTCTGGAAGCTCTTCGACGGCGCGCTCGTCGAGTCGGTGCTGATGCGCTACCCCGACCGCGCCACGGTCTGCGTCTCCAGCCAGGCGGGCTGCGGCATGGCCTGCCCGTTCTGCGCCACCGGCATGGGCGGTCTCGAGCGCAACATGTCGACCGCCGAGATCGTCGAGCAGGTCGTCGCCGGAGCCCGGTCGATGGCCCGCGGCGAGGTCCCCGGCGGACCGGGACGCGTGTCCAACGTCGTCTTCATGGGCATGGGCGAGCCGCTCGCCAACTACAAGGCCGTCATTGGCGCCGTGCGCCGCCTCACCGACCCCGCCCCCGCGGGGCTCGGCATGAGCGCCCGCGGGATCACCGTCTCCACGGTCGGCCTCGTGCCGCGCATCAACCAGCTCGCCGACGAGGGCATCCCGGTCACGCTGGCCCTGAGCCTGCACGCGCCCGACGACGAGCTGCGCAACGAGCTGGTCCCGATCAACACGCGCTTCTCCGTCGCCGAGACCGTCGAGGCGGCGTGGAACTACGCGTCGAAGACCAAGCGTCGCGTCTCGATCGAGTACGCCATGATGCGCGGGATCAACGACCAGGCGCACCGCGCCGACCTGCTGGCCGACGTGCTGAACTCCTACGGCGACTGGGGCTGGGTCCACGTCAACCTGATCCCGCTCAACCCGATCGAGGGCTCGAAGTGGACCGCCTCCGACCCGGCCGACGAGCGCGAGTTCGTGCGCCGGCTCGAGGCGAAGGGGATCCCGACCACGGTCCGCGACACCCGCGGTCGCGAGATCGACGGTGCCTGCGGCCAGCTGGCCGCCAAGGAGTAGGCGGATGGCAGCGGTCGCCGACGAGGGATGGCCCGCCGACCTCGTCGGTCGGGTCGACGAGCTCATCGACGACTACCGCGCCGCCCTCCGCGCCAGCCTCGACGGCCTCACCGAGGAGCAGGCACGCGCGCGGCTCGTGCCGTCGAAGACGACGCTGCTCGGCCTCCTCAAGCACGTGACCTACGTCGAGGGCGTCTGGTTCGACCAGGCCGTCACCGGGCACACCGCGAAGGAGGCCGGGATCGCGACCGGTCCGGACCGCTCCTTCACGTTGCGGAAGTCCGACACCATCGAGTCCGTGCTGGCCACGCACGCCGACCGCGTCGAGCAGTCGCGGCGGGCGATGGCCGGGCTCGACCCCGGCGCCACGGTCACCGGCAGGGGCGAGCGTGCCGTCTGGGCGCTCAAGCTCCAGGTGCTGCGCGAGTTGGCCCACCACGCGGGCCACGCCGACATCCTGCGCGAGCAGCTGCTGGCAGGGGCCGACCCCGCTCCCTGAGCGTCGGGGACCGTTCACGTGTCCTTTGCATGGACCTGTGCGTCCGTTGCGGCGCGATTCCTAGCGTCCGTGCCATGGACCTGCTCGAGAGGCGGCGTCGCAGCCGCACCGTTCCGGCACACCGTCGATCCTCGGTCGTCCCCCTCCCGCTGACCCGTCCCGGAGGCGCCCGCCGCCTCCGCGTCCTGGTCGTCACCGAGTCGTTCCTCCCCCAGGTCAACGGTGTCACCAACTCGGTGCGCCGGGTCCTCGAGCACCTCGCCGCCGAGGGGCACGAGGCCGAGCTGATCGCCCCCACCGGCCCCGCGACGTACGCAGGCTTCCCGGTCACCCACGCCCGTGGCGCGAACCTGCCGTTCTACGCCGACTTCCGGATCGGCCTGGAGACGCGCCGCCGGCTCCGTGCCACGATGGAGCGCTTCCGTCCCGACGTCGTGCACATCGCCTCGCCCGCGACGCTCGGCTACCAGGCCGCCAGGGCCGCCCGCTCCCTCGGCATCCCGACCGTCGCGATCTACCAGACAGACCTCGTCGGCTTCGCCGACCGCTACGCCATCCCCGGCGGCGCCCGCGCGATGGAGTCGCTCACCCGCCGCATCCACCTCGGGGTCGACCGCACCCTCGCGCCCTCGAGTGCGAGCATCCAGCAGCTCGACCGCCTCGGCATCGACGCGGTGGCCCGCTGGCCGCGAGGCGTCGACCAGGTGCTCTTCGAGCCGGCCAGGCGCGACGAGGCGTTCCACGCCGAGCTCGCGCCGCACGGCGAGCTGCTCGTCGGGTACGTCGGCAGGCTCGCGCCCGAGAAGGAGCTCGAGCTCCTGACCCACGTCGGCCGGCTCCCGGGCGTCCGCCTCGTGCTGGTCGGCGGCGGGCCGGAGGAGGAGCGGCTCCGGGCCCTGCTGCCCGATGCCGCGTTCCTCGGCGTGCTGCACAGCGTCGAGCTCGCCCGCGCCTACGCCACCCTCGACGTCTTCGTGCACACCGGCCGGCACGAGACGTACTGCCAGTCCGCGCAGGAGGCGCTGGCCAGCGGGGTGCCCGTGGTCGCGCCCCGGGCCGGGGGTCCGATCGACGTCGTGGACGACACGGTGGCGGGCTACCTCTACGAGCCCGGCGATGCCGGCGAGCTGGTCGCGCACGTCGAGCGGCTCCTCACCCAGCCGGTCCTGCGCCGCCGGATGTCGCAGGCCGCGCGTGCGAGCGTGCGCGACCGGACGTGGCAGGCGGTCAACGAGCTGCTGGTGTCGCACTACCTCGACGTCAGCGCGCCCGCGGTCAGCCGCCGTCGGGCCGGCTGAGCAACGCCACCACCTCGTCGACGGTGTCGACGAGGTGCAGGTGGCCCTCCATGGCCCGGCCTCGGGCGAGGGACTGGAGCAACGGCCAGACCGGGAGCTCCTCGGTCCAGTGCCGACGTCCGACGAGCACCATCGGCGCCACGGAGGACTCGTCGGCGTAGTAGTTCTCGCACGCCTCCTGGAAGACCTCCTGCACGGTTCCGCCCGCGCCCGGCAGGAACACGATCCCGGCGTCGCACACCTCCAGCAGCACGGCCTCGCGGGGCGCGTTGCGGAAGAACTTCGCGATCGCGGTGGCGAACGGGTTCGGCGGCTCGTGGCCGTAGTGCCAGGTGGGGATGCCGAGCGACTCGCGTCCATCGGACGTCGACGCGACCTCGTCGAGGGCCACCCGCGCCCACGCCCCGATGTCGGGCCGGAACGACGGCACCCGCGCGACCGCGGCCAGCGCGGCGTCGAGGTCGCCCGGCACGAACGCGCCGAGGTTGGCCGCCTCCATCGCGCCCGGCCCGCCGCCGGTCGCGACCGTCAGCCGTGCCCCGAGCGCGTGCCCGAGCCGGGCGGCGTCGTCGTACGCCTCACTGCCGCGCTCGACCGCGTGGCCGCCCATCACCCCGACCAACCGACGGCCGTCGACCCACTCGGCGAGCGCGGCGTCGACGTGGTGGTCGTGCAGGGCCTTGGCCAGCGAGTCCTCGGGCGTGGCGGGTCGACGCGACCAGGCGTACGCCCGGGCGTCGAGGCTGTCGACGTAGTCCTCGGTGTCGTAGAGGTCGGTGGGGGAGTAGAGCCGCGAGCGGTAGGGGTCGACGGGGATCCCGGGGATCTCGTGCAGCACGATCCCGCCCGCCCGGCGCACGGCGTCGTCCTCGCCGTCGGCGAACGTGCAGCCCAGGAACAGCGACTGCGCCAGCGAGCACCGCAGCAGGGCGTCGCCGCGCCCGGTGAGGTCGAGCCCGAGGACCCGCCAGCCCGCGAGCGAGCGCACGCCGCTGGCGAGGCGGCGGTCGAGGTCGGCGAGCGAGGTGACGTCGAGGACGCGTCCGCGGGTGTGCTTCACGTCCCCAACCTAGGGTGCGAGAGTGGGCTCCATGGCGCCGACGGACCATGAGCACGTCTACGCAGCGGCCACGCGCAACCGGCTGCTCGCGGCCGACATGTTCGCCGGGCTGACCGCCGAGCAGTGGACCACCCCGAGCCTGTGCGAGGGCTGGACGGTGCGTGAGGTGTGCGCACACATGGTCCCGCGCGACGGCGGGTTCGAGGTGCTGCCCCTGCTGCGCATGGTCGTCAAGCACCGCGGCAACCTCGCACGGATGGTCGACGTCACGGCGCGCGAGGATGCGCAGCGGCCCACGGGCGAGCTCGTCACGGCCCTGCGCGACCGGGCCGGTGAGCGCTTGAAGGCACCGGTCGTCGGACCCCACGGACCGATGGTCGACACCGCGATCCACCTGCGCGACGCGGCCCGACCCCTGGGCCTCGACGTCTGTCCGCCACCGGACGACTGGGACCCGGTGCTCGACTTCCTCCTCACCCGGCCGGCCGAGCGCGGCTTCGTCGGCCGCGGACGCACGGCCGGACTCCGGCTCGAGGCGACCGACTCCGGCTGGTCGCACGGCGACGGCGACCTCGTGCGAGGCCCGGCCGAGGCGCTCGCACTCGGGATCGCCGGTCGCCCGGTGGCCTACGACGACCTCGCGGGCGCCGGTGTCGAGGTGCTGCGGTCGCGCGACCGGTGAGCGCCGCTGGGCCTTGAGTCTCCAGGAGACTCAAGACCCAGTGCCCGCTCAGTGCCCGCTCAGTGCCCGCTCAGTGCCCGCTCAGTGCCCGCTCAGTGCCCGCTCAGTGCCCGCTCAGTGCCCGCTCAGAAGGCGTGCGCCATGAGCTCCCCGAAGAGCTCCTGCTCGTCCACCTCGAGCCCGCGCGAGCGGAACCAGGCGCACATGTTGGCGCAGTCGCGCAGCAGGAAGTCCATGCCGCGCGGGTTGCCGACCAGGTCGACCACCTGCGGGAGGTCGATGATCACCAGCCGGTCGCCGGCCGCGAGGGTGTTGTAGGGCGAGAGGTCGCCGTGCACGATCCCGGCCTGGACGAGCGTGGCGAGCGCGTCGCGGAGCTGCTCGTAGTAGCCCTCGACGACCTCGCGCGAGGGTCGTACCTGGGCCACTCGCGGCGCCGTCTCGAGCTGCCCGTCGACGGTGACGGTGATCCACTCCATCAGGATCTCGGTCTCGTCGATCTGGACCGGGTAGGGGACCGGCAGGCCGAGCTCCCAGCAGCGCCGCAGGGCGCTCCACTCCGAGATCGCCCACTCGCCGGCGGCGACCTGGCGCCCCCAGGTGGACTTCCGCTTGAGGGCACGCTCGTCGCGCGAGCGCTTCATCGAGCGGCCCTCGGTGTAGGCGGCCGCGCGGTGGAAGGTGCGGTGGTCGGTGTCGCGGTAGCGCTTGGCGGCCATCACGACGGCGGACTCGGGCCGGTGCGGGTCCTCGCGCTCGAGCAGGAAGACGTCGGCCTCCTTGCCCGTCTTGAGGATGCCGAGCTCGGTGTCGATGGCGCCGCTGGAGGTCACGACCCAGTCGGGGCGCGGCTCGGGCCCCCGCATCAGGGCCTCGAGGTCCTCCCAGCGCGACCAGCGCTGACCCTCGCCGAGCTCGTCGGCGTAGGTGTCGTAGGTGAAGACGAACGACTCGTCGATGCCCTCGACGGGCGAACGGTCGTCAGGCCGGAGGAAGTCCTCGGGGAAGGCAGGTTCGAACGGGTGAGTCAACGTGGGTGCTCCGTGTGTGCGAAAGGTGGTCGGCGGGCAGGCCGAGGACAGTGATGGACATGTCACGGCTCCTTTCGGGACGGGCACCGGAGTGCTGGCAGCACCCAGTGTGGCGGAAGGCCGCGCCCATGGTGGGACACGCGAGCCGCCGGGTGCAACGGATTTAGCCGGCGCAGTGGACCGCGTGCTCCGCGTGGGCCAGCGGAGCGCGGTCGAGGTCGTCGTCGACGTGCACGACCGAGCGTCCGGCGCGCGCGAGCAGCCCGGCGGCGACCGCTGCGCGGTAGCCGCTGCGGCAGTGCACCCACACCTCGCCCGGCGGCACCTCGGAGATCCGGGACGCCAGCTCGGGCAGGGGGATCGCCAGGGAGCCGGGCACGCGGTCCTCGGCCACCTCGTGCGCGTGGCGCACGTCGAGCAGCACGCGCGGTCCGCGGGGCCACGGCAGCTCGTCCCACCGGGCGCGTCGGTAGGTCACGTTCGGCTCGGTCGCGGCCGATGGAGCGAGCACGTGCACCGCGACCTCCTCCACCCCGATCTGGGCGAGGTCCGAGGCCGCCGTCTCGAGGGTGACCGGGTCCTCGCCCAGCAGCACCAGGCGTCCTCCCCACGGCGTGACCCAGGCGGCCCACAGCGCGAACTGGTCGCCGTGCTCGACGTTGATGCTGCCGGGCACGTGGGCGGCGGCGAACTTCTCGCGCGGACGCAGGTCGAGGAGCCAGGCGCCGTGGGTGCGGGCGTGCTCGAGACCCTCGTCGTCGAGCTCCACGGGATCGGCGGGCCGCCGCGCCCCCGCGCCCGAGCGGTTGAGCGAGGCCATGAACCGGTAGTGCCTCGGGATCGGCCCGAAGCCCGCGACGAGCTGGTCGACGAAGGCGTCGCGCTCGGTGGTGAGCGCCGGGTTGAGCACCGCCTGCTCGCCGATGGTGAGCCCGCTGTCGCTCGGCGCGCCGCCGGCGCAGAAGCTGCCGAAGCCGTGGGTGGGGTGGACGGTGGTGGCGGGCGGGAGCAGCCCCAGGTGCCGCACGCTCGCCCACTGGGCTCGGGCGAGGTGCCGCGCGAGCGCGGGGTCGACGAGATCGGTGCGCCCGACGGTGCCGGCGAGCAGGCTGCCGCCGGTGAGGACCGCGCCGGTCCCCGAGCCGGGGTCCTCGGGGGTCACGTGGAAGGCCTGGTGGTGGAACGTGTGACCGGGGGTGGCGACCACCTCGACGCGCAGCCCGCCGACGTCCACGGTGTCGCCGGGACGGGTCGCGACGTGCTCGAAGGACACCCGCTCCTCGGCCGCCACGAGGTAGTCGGCCCGGTGGCGACGCGACAGCGCCAGGCCGCCCGACACGTAGTCGTTGTGCACGTGGGTCTCCGCCACCGCGACGATGCGGACACCCGCGGCGTCGGCCGCGGCCTCCACCTCGACGAGCGACCGGGGCGGGTCCACCACCAGCGCGGAGCGGCCGTCGTGGACGAGGTGGGTCCGGTTGCCGAGAAGCGGCAGGTCGAGCGCGATGATGTCCAAGGATTCCCCCAAGCAACCAATGACTACTGACTTACTTGAGTATTGCAGACACGCTAGGTTCGACCGGTGACCACACCTGCCATCTCTCGGACCCTTCTCGTCGGCGCGCTGAGCGCCACCCTCGCCGTCGGCGTCGCCGGCGCGAGTGCCACCGCGGAGGCGCCCGCCTCGGCCCCGGTCGACGGGTCCTCGGGGATCGGAGACCCCTACTGGCCGCTCGACGGCAACGGCGGCATCGACGTGTCGTCGTACCGGATCGACAACGACTACGCGCTCGGGTCCAAGCGGCTCAGCGGGAGCACCACCGTGCGGCTGACCGCCACGGAGGACCTCGCGAGCTTCTCCCTCGACTTCCTGCTCAAGGTCGCGAAGGTGACCGTCGACGGGCAGAAGGCGACCTTCAGCAAGACCGGCGGCGGCCACGAGCTGCGGATCACTCCGGCGGAGCCGCTCGCCGCGGGCACGAAGCACTCCGTCGAGGTGACCTACGACGACCACCCGGCGAAGTACTCCTACGCCGGCGAGAGCAACTGGCTGGCCAACCGGTCCGAGGTCGTCGCGATGAACGAGCCGCACATGGCGCCGTGGTGGTTCCCCTCCAACGACCACCCGCTCGACAAGGCGATCGTCGACGTGAAGGTCACCGTCCCGAAGGGCCGCGAGGTGATCTCCAACGGAGAGCTCAAGGGGCGTACGACGGGCAAGCGCGGCACGACGTGGCACTGGCGCGCCGACGAGCCGATGGTGCCCTACCTCGCCTTCTTCGCCGCCGGTGACTTCACCATCGCGAAGGGCAAGGAGCGCGGGCTGCCGTGGCTGGTCGCGGTCTCGCAGCAGCTCAGCGACGCCGACCAGGCCTCGAGCATGCGGCTGATGAAGAAGACCCCGACCGTGATCAACGCGCTGGAGAAGGACCTCGGCGACTACCCGTTCTCCGTCGTCGGCGGCCTCACCACCGGACTCGACCCGGGCTTCGCGCTGGAGAACCAGACCCGCCCGACCTACCCGTCGGTCGGCGGCAGCTACACCAGCCTCGTCGTCCACGAGCTCGCCCACCAGTGGTTCGGCGACGACATCGCCGTGCACCACTGGAGCGACATCTGGCTCAACGAGGGCTTCGCGAGCTTCATGGAGTGGCGCTGGTCCGAGACCCACGGCGGACGCTCGGCCGACGCGACCCTGCGCAGCTACTACGGCAACGTCGCCGCCTCGGCCGACCTCTGGAAGGTCGTGGTCAGCGACCCGGGCGCGGCGAAGGTGTTCGACTCCGCCGTCTACGGCCGTGGCTCGATGACGCTGCAGGCGCTGCGCAACCGCGTGGGCGACGACGTCTTCTGGAAGATCCTGCGCACCTGGATCGCCGAGCAGAAGGGCGGCAACGGCTCGACCGACGAGTTCGAGTCGATGGCCTCGCGCGTCAGCGGCCAGGACCTCTCGGGCTTCTTCCAGGTCTGGCTGCGCACGCCGTCGAAGCCGGCGAACACGGTCGAGAACGGGCTCGGCTGATCGCAGCGATGGCTGGTCCCACCTGGTTCCGGGCGCCCGCGGACGACGATCCCGGCACCCTCAACGCCTGCTACGACGCGCTCGACCTCCACGTCATCCGCGGCCGCGCCGACGAGGTCGCCCTGTCGCTCGACGGCGCCGACCACACCTTCGCGTGGCTGCTCACCGAGGTCGCCGCGTGCGCCGGGGTGATGCGTGCCTTCGGGGTCGCGCTGGGTGACCAGGTCGCCCTGGGCGCGGTCCCGCGCCAGGAGGGGGCACTCGTCGTGCTCGCCGCTGCCCGCATCGGCGCCGTGGTGCAGCACGACGACTCGGCGGGCGCCGAGGGCAAGGTCGTCGTCCGCACGGGACCCGACGGCGTCGTCTTCAGCTCCGACGGCCAGGACGTGCCGTGGGACGTCGCGATGCGGGCCGGCCGCACGGACCCCGCCGGCACGGTCGACGTACCCGGCGACGCGGTCCTGGCCCGGCACGCGGGCGAGGAGCTGACGGTCCTGGCCGCCCTCGGCGCGTCGGAGGTCCACAAGCCTCCGACGCCGGACGGCGCGACCGTCGTCGAGGTAGGCGGGCTCGCGTTCTGGTCGTTCGGCGCTCCGTAGCCGTGCCGACACCACCTGAGAGACTGCTCCGGTGACCGTCCGCGACATCGTGATCCTCGGCTCGACCGGGTCGATCGGCACCCAGGCCATCGACCTGGTGCGAGCCAACCCCGACCGGTTCCGGGTGGTCGGGCTGACCGCCGGGGGATCCAACCCCGAGCTCTTCGAGGCGCAGGTCGCCGAGTTCGCACCGGCGTTCTCCGGCCTCGGCGAGGAGGCCTCCACCGAGGCCGCCGGCCGGGAGTGCGACGTCGTCCTCAACGGCATCACCGGCGCCGTCGGCCTGCGCCCCACGCTCGCCGCGCTCGACGCCGGCAACACGCTGGCGCTGGCCAACAAGGAGTCGCTGATCATGGGCGGCGCGCTGGTCACCGGTCGCGCCAAGCCCGGCCAGGTGGTGCCCGTCGACTCCGAGCACTCCGCCCTGGCCCAGTGCCTGCGCGCCGGCACCCAGGCCGAGGTACGCCGGCTGGTGCTGACCGCGTCCGGAGGACCGTTCCGGGGGCGCAGCCGCGACGACCTCGCCGAGGTCACCGTCGAGGAGGCGCTCGACCACCCGACGTGGTCGATGGGGCCGGTGATCACGATCAACTCCGCGACCCTGGTCAACAAAGGACTCGAGGTGATCGAGGCGCACCTGCTCTTCGACATCCCCTTCGACCGGATCGAGGTCGTGGTCCACCCGACCAGCGACGTCCACTCGATGGTCGAGTTCACCGACGGCTCCACGGTGCTCCAGGCGAGCCCGCCGACCATGATGATCCCGATCGCGCTGGGCCTCTCGTGGCCCGACCGGGTCCCCGACTCGGCGCCGGCCTACGACTGGTCGAAGGCACGCTCGTGGGACTTCTTCCCCCTCGACGACGAGGCGTTCCCGGCCGTCTCCCTCGCCCGGACGGCGGGGGAGCAGGGTGGCACGGCGCCGGCCGTCTACAACGCCGCCAACGAGGAGTGCGTCGAGGCGTTCCGCACCGGACGCCTCCGGTTCGTCGACATCATCCCCACAGTTGCCGCCGTCCTTGCCGCCCACGACGTACGCTCGTCTGAGCACCTGACGGTGGACGACGTCCTCGCGGCCGACGCGTGGGCCCGCGCGGAGACCGCCTCCCGCATCCAACCCTCCTGAGCCCAGCAAGGACCCCCTCGTGACCCCGATCCTCTACACCCTGGGCGTCGTCACCTTCGTGGTGGCGATCCTCGTGTCCATCGGGTTGCACGAGTTCGGCCACCTCCTCCCGGCCAAGAAGTTCGGGTGCAAGGTGCCGCAGTGGTTCATCGGCTTCGGGCCGACGGTCTGGAGCAAGCAGATCGGCGACACGGAGTACGGCGTCAAGGCCATCCCGCTCGGCGGCTACGTCAAGATCGTCGGGATGCTGCCCCCGGGCGCGGAGGACCTCGTCGAGGAGACGACCTACGACGAGGACGGCGAGCCGGTCCACCGGATTCGCCGCTCCAACACCGGGATGTTCACCCAGCTCATCTCCGACGCCCGCGCCGCCGAGTGGGAGTACGTCAAGCAGCACGACACCGACCGGCTCTTCTACCGCCTCCCGTGGTGGAAGAAGGCGATCGTGATGGCGGGCGGCCCGATGGTGAACCTCGCCATCGCGTTCGGCCTCTTCGTGCTCCTCTTCGCGACCTACGGCAACCCGCGCGACGAGGTCGTCGAGCCCACTGTCGCCGCCATCCCGTCCTGCGTCATCCCGGTCGAGGAGACCGGTCGCGCCTGCACCGCCGACGACCCGGTGTCGCCGGCCGCGGAGGCCGGGATCCAGCCCGGCGACGAGATCCTGAGCTTCAACGGCACGCCGTTCCGCGACTGGGACAGCTTCCAGCAGCTCATCCGCGACAACGCCGACGGCGACGCGGTGATCGAGGTCCGGCGTGGCGACCAGACGCTGACGCTCGAGACCAACACCACCGTCACGCTGCGCCAGACGTCCGTCGAGGACCAGACGATGACCGAGGTCGGCTTCCTCGGCGTGCAGCCCGAGACCCACCTCGCCACCGGCGGCCCCATCTACACCCTGGACCAGATGGGCACGATGACCGCCGAGACGGTGAAGGCCCTCGCCCAGCTGCCGGTGAAGGTCTACGAGGTCGGCCGTGCGATTGTCGGTCTCCAGGAGCGCGACCCCGAGAGCCCGGTCTCGATCGTCGGCGGCGGCCGCTTCGCCGGCGAGGCCGCGGCCAGCGACGCCTTCCCCCTCACCGAGAAGCTCGTGACGTTGCTCTTCCTGATCGCGAGCTTCAACTTCTTCATCGGCATGTTCAACTTCGTGCCGCTCCTCCCGCTCGACGGCGGCCACATCGCCGGCGCGCTCTACGAGGGCCTCAAGCGCGGCGTCGCCCGCCTGCGCGGCCGCCCGGACCCCGGGCACGTGGACGTCGCCAAGCTGTTGCCGATCGCCTACGTCGTGGGTCTCGCGATGCTGGTGATGGGCGTGGTCCTGATCGTGGCCGACATCGTCGTACCCCTCCGCCTGAGCTGAGCATCGCCGAGCGGTGGGTGAGCCACGTCCGGCGGCGCCCGAAGGTGGCTCACGCCCCGCCCCGAGCCGGTCGCACCGGAGCGAGGATCCGACACCTCGGCCCGTACGATGGAGACATGACTTCCGTCGGTCTGGGCATGCCCGCGCTCCCGCCCCCCGTCCTGGCCCCGCGCCGCAAGACCCGCCAGATCAAGGTGGGCTCCGTCGGGGTCGGCAGCGAGTCGCCGATCTCGGTGCAGTCGATGACCACGACCCTCACGTCCGACATCAACGCCACGCTCCAGCAGATCGCCGAGCTGACCGCGTCGGGCTGCGACATCGTGCGGGTGGCGTGCCCGAGCCAGGACGACGCCGACGCCCTGCCGGCGATCGCGACCAAGTCGCAGATCCCGGTCATCGCCGACATCCACTTCCAACCGAAGTACGTCTTCGCGGCGATCGACGCCGGCTGTGCGGCCGTCCGGGTCAACCCGGGCAACATCCGCAAGTTCGACGACCAGGTCAAGGAGATCGCGAAGGCCGCCAAGGACCGCGGCACCTCGATCCGCATCGGCGTCAACGCGGGCTCGCTCGACAAGCGGATCCTCGACAAGTACGGCAAGGCCACGCCCGAGGCGCTCGTCGAGTCCGCGGTCTGGGAGGCCAGCCTCTTCGAGGAGCACGACTTCCACGACTTCAAGATCTCGGTCAAGCACAACGACCCGGTCGTCATGGTCCGCGCCTACGAGCTGCTCGCCGAGGCCGGCGACTGGCCGCTGCACCTCGGCGTCACCGAGGCCGGCCCGGCGTTCCAGGGCACGATCAAGTCGTCGGTCGCCTTCGGCCACCTGCTGAGCCAGGGCATCGGCGACACGATCCGCGTCTCGCTCTCGGCCCCGCCGGTCGAGGAGGTCAAGGTCGGCATCCAGATCCTGGAGTCGCTCAACCTCAAGCCGCGCCGCCTCGAGATCGTCTCGTGCCCCTCCTGCGGTCGCGCGCAGGTCGACGTCTACACCCTCGCCGAGCAGGTCACGGCCGGCCTCGAGGGCATGGAGGTGCCGCTGCGCGTCGCCGTCATGGGCTGCGTCGTCAACGGTCCGGGCGAGGCCCGCGAGGCCGACCTCGGCGTCGCCTCGGGCAACGGCAAGGGCCAGATCTTCGTCAAGGGAGAGGTCATCAAGACCGTCCCCGAGTCGCAGATCGTGGAGACCCTCATCGAGGAGGCCCTGCGCATCGCCGAGGGCATGGAGCCGGTCGACGGCGCCGAGGCCACGGTCAGCGTCAGCTGATGGCGGACCCGGCCCTCGACGACCTCACCCGCACCGTCACGAGCACGATCCGCCTGCAGGTCACCGAGCCCGCCGACCTCGTCCTCTCGATCGCGGTCTCGGCCGACCGGTCGCCGACGTCGGAGTCGCTCACGGTGACGTCCGACGCCGGTCCCGTCGAGCCGACCGAGCTCCTGGCCGACGACGGGACCCGCCTGCACCGCATCCCGTCCGCCCCGGTGGGCACCCTCGTCGTGCAGTACGACGCGGTGGTCCCGCTGGGCGCGCCGCCCGAGCCCGTCACCGAGGTCGAGTCGATCGAGCTGACCCGGCCCAGCCGCTACGGCGACTCCGACCGCCTGGCTCCGATCGCGCACGACCTCTTCGGCGACCTCGCCGGCCAGGAGCTCGTGCAGGCCGTCGTGCAGTGGACGCTGACCCACATCACCTACGCGCCCGGCAGCAGCGGCCCCCTCGACGGCGCCCTCGACACCTACCTCAGCCGCCGCGGCGTGTGCCGCGACACCGCGCACGTCGTCATCGCGATGCTGCGTGCCCTCGACGTGCCGGCTCGCCTCGTCTCCGTCTACGCGCCCGGTCTCGCACCGATGGACTTCCACGCGGTGGCGGAGGTGGCCATCGACGGTCAGTGGTACGTCGTCGACGGCACCGGCCTGGCCCCGCGCGGGTCGCTCGTGCGCATCGCCACCGGTCGCGACGCGGCCGACACCGCGTTCTTGTCGGTCCTCGGCGGACGTGCCGCGCTGCTGTCGGTGCAGGTCGGCGCAACCGTCGACCCGCGGCTCCCCGCCGACGACGGGCTGGCGCTGACCCAGATCCGCTGAGCCGGACGGGCGCTCAGAGCTCGGGCAGGCGGGTCACGTCGACGCCGACGTCGAGGGTCGAGCTCGTCGACTCGGTGTAGATCACGCCCTTGAGCGGCGAGACGTCGCGGAAGTCGCGGCCCCAGGCGGTGACGACGTAGCGGCTGTCCGCGAGGTGGTCGTTGGTCGGGTCGAGGTCCACCCACGACCCGCCCGGCACCAGCACCGAGGCCCACGCGTGCGACGCGTCGGCGCCCTCGAGCTTCTCCTTCCCGGGCGGGGGAGCGGTCTCGAGGTAGCCGCTGACGTAGCGGCCGGGCAGCCCGGCCGCGCGCAGGCAGCCGAGGGCGAGGTGGGTGAAGTCCTGGCACACCCCGCGCCGCTCCTCGAGCAGCTCCTGCAACGTGGTGCGGACGTTGGTGGTCCCGGGCCGGTAGTCGAAGTCGCCGAAGATCGCGTGGGTGAGCCCGACCAGCGCCTCGCCCAGCGGGCGCTCCGGCGCGAGGTGCAGCGCGGCGTACGCCCGGACGGCGTCGTCGACCTCCACCAGCGGCGACGGCAGGAGGTGGTCGGACACCGCGACCGGGTCACCGGTGCGGGCGACCTCCGCGGCCGCGGACCCGACGGTCCATCGGTCGAGCGCGTCCAGGTCGACCTCGGGCCAGTCGACGTGCACGACGCTCGTCTTGGTCACCTCGAGCACCTGGTGCGGCGAGCGGACCTCGACGTAGAAGCTGCGGTTGCCGAAGTGGTCGGTGTGCTCGCTGACCAGGTGCGGCTCGGGAGAGATGCGGACCTCGTTGCCGACGACCCGCTGCGAGGGCGTCTCGCGCGGTCGCAGGAACCCCCGCTCATAGCAGGTCGTGACGTCGCCGGAGTAGGTGTACGTCGTCCGATGCCGCACCTCGTAGCTGCGGGGGACGAAGTCCTCGGGCCCCTGGCGGCTCATCCGCGCGTCCTCGCCCAGTCGCCGAGCAGCACCCGCTGGGTGGGCTTGCGCCGGAAGTGGCGCGTGGTGAGGTCGGTCGAGATCGAGCGCAGCGTCTCCTCGACGGTGCCGAGCACCGTCCGGAGGCCCGCCCGGTCGCCCGCGCACACCTCGACGAGGTCGAGGCCCGCGAGGTGCGCGCCGAGCTCGTCGGCCCGGTGGACGAGCAGGTCGTCGTCGGCCAGCCGCAACGCCTCGCCCAGGCGCGCCACCTGGAACGCCACCGACCGCGGGTTGCCCACGTCGACGAGCAGCAGCGAGATCGCGGAGTGGATCGGCCACGCCGGGCCCTCGCCCGACGCCGTCCGCCGCCGGTGGGTGAGGATGCTCTCGCACGCCTCCAGCACCGACTCGGTGACCTGGCCGTCGATGACCGGCGGCCGCTCCACCGCGAGCGTCGCCCGCAGCAGCGCGACCGTGTGCTGGGCGCGCTCGACCCGGATGCCGCCGTCGAGGAAGCCCCACGTCTGGTCGCGCACCATGCTCTCGTGCACGACGCCGGCGACGGCCAGGAGCGACTCCAGCACGGTGTCGAGCTGGAGGCGCAGCGGGGCATCACCGGCAGTCGGCGCGACCAGCGTGCGGCTCAGCCGGGACAACACGTGCCAGATGTCCTGGGACAGCTGGTCGCGGACGTTGTCGGCGGCGGCCACGAGGCGGTGGGTGGCGTGCGCGACGGTGCCGACCCGGTGCGGCCGGCCCACCATCGCGCGCAGGTGGTCGACCGACCCCTGGCCCGGCTGCGCCTGGATCCCGGTCAGCGCCACGGCCGCCTGCACCATCACGTCGGTGGTGTCCGCGCCCGGGGTCCCGGGCCGCCCTGCGTGGTCCTCTGCGAGGTCGTCGGCCACCCGCAGCAGGCGGGCCACGCCCTCGGCGCGCTCGGCGTAGCGACCGACCCAGAAGAGGTTGTCGGCGACACGCGGTGCGACCGCCGTCCGCCGCTGGAGCCGGACGAGCGCGGGTTGCGTCGCCGGATCGGGAGCCGCCCAGCCGCGCACGCCGGACGGCTCGTCGGTCAGCACCCACACGTCCTTCGCGAGCGCGCCACTGGCGTTGGAGACGAGCATCGAGTCGGCCGACGTGTTGACCCGGCCGAGGCCACCCGGCATCACGTGGTGGTCGTCGCCGCGGGCGACGCCGAAGGTGCGCAGCACGAAGCGCCCGGGGGCGAGCCCCGCACGGGTGACGACGGGCGCGGTCGACATCGCGACGGGCTCCTGGCCCACCCACGCCCACGGCCGCGCCTCCACCTCGCGGCGCAGGTCGTCACGCTCGGCGGCGGAGAGCTCCCAACCGAAGCGGGCGGCCACGACCGGACCGCGCGCGATCGGCTTGACCACGAGCCGGTCGAGGTGGGCGAGGACGTGGGAGAGGCCCAGCGGGTCACCGCACCACCAGGTCGGCGCCGAGGGTAGCGCCAGGTCCTCGTCGAGGAGCCGCCGCGCGATCGCAGGGAGGTAGGGCGCCAGCCCGGCGTTCTCGAGGACCCCGGAGCCGAGCGGGTTCGCCAGCCGGACGGCGCCGCGGCGCGTGGCCTCGACCAGCCCGGGCAGCCCGAGCTGGGAGTCGCCGCGCAGCTCGAGCGGATCGCAGAACTCGGCATCCACCCGGCGTACGACGACGTCGACCGGCTCCCGGCGCCCGGTGCTGCGGATCCAGACGCGGCCGTCGCGCACGTGGAGGTCGTCGCCCTCGACGAGCGGGAAGCCGAGCAGCGTGGCGAGGAACGCCTGGTCGTAGGACGTCTCGGAGCCGGTGCCGGGCGTCAGCAGGGCGACGCGCGGCACGTCCACGTCGCCGGGCGCCGCCGCGCCGAGGGCCTGGGCCATCGTGTCGAAGAAGCCGCGCAGCCGGGCCAGCGACGCACGGCGGTGCACCGACCCGAGCACGCGGCTCGTGACGCGGCGGTTGGCCATCGCGTAGCCCGCACCCGCGGGCGCGGCCGTCTTGTCGGCGATGACGGTCCAGTCGCCGCCGGCGCCGCGGGCGAGGTCGGTCGCGGTCAGCACGAGCCGCTGGTGCGCGATGCCGTCGACGGCGCGGACGAAGCCGGGGTGGCCGAGCACGACGTCCGCGGGCACGACGCGCTCGGCGAGCAGCCGCCGCGGTCCGTAGAGGTCGTCGTGGAGGAGCTGCAGCAGGCGGGCGCGCTGGCGCACGGCGGCCTCGAGGCCGGCCCACTCGCCCGCACCGATCACGACCGGGAGCGGGTCGATCAGCCAGCTGCGGCCGCGCTCGGGCTCGTCGTTGGACTGGTCGGGTCCGGCGGGTCCGTAGCGGATGCCGTCGTCGTCCACCAGCCGGCGCGCCTCGGCGCGGGCGGCGAGCAGGCCGGGCAGGCCCAGTGCGTCGATCGCGGAGGTGACCGGCTCCTGCTCGGGCCGCAGCCGGCCGGCGTCGTCGTACCACTCGTCCGGGCCGCCCGCCGCACCGGCGAGGGCGCGGTAGTCCGTGAGCGCACCCGTGCCGGGATCGCTCACGGGGACACTGGCCGGGACGCTCACCCGCGAACCCTAACGATCTCCGGGGAGGTGGCGACGCAGGTCCAGCGTTGCTGGATATTCCACGCCGCGGTCGGGGAGCGGACCCACCTCCATCCGGCCGCTCGTGTGGCCCAGCGCCTCGAACCGCGACGCCCGGCGGGCCTCGGCCGCCATCGCGTTGACGGGGTGGTCGTCATAGCTGCGGCCGCCCGGGTGCGCGACGTGGTAGGTGAAGCCGCCGAGCGAGCGGCTGCTCCACGTGTCGACCAGGTCGAAGGTGAGCGGGGAGTGGATGCCGATGGTGGGGTGGAGCGAGGAGTACGGCGCCCATGCGCGGTAGCGGACCCCGCCGACGGCGCGGCCGTCGAGGCTGCGCATCGGGACGGGTACGCCGTTGCAGGTCACGACGTGGCGACCCTCGACCAGCCCGGTGGCGGCGACCTGCACCCGCTCGACCGAGGAGTCGACGTAGCGCGACGTGCCGCCCAGCGACACCTCCTCGCCGAGCACGTGCCACGGCTCGACGGCCCCGCGCAGCTCGAGGCCGACGCCGGCGACGGTGGTCTCGCCGAGCCGCGGGAAGCGGAACTCCCAGAAGGGCTCGAGCCAGGCCGGGTCGAAGTGCGGCGCACCCTCACCGAGGTGGTCGTTGGTCTCGCGCACGACGTCCTCGAGGTCGGCCATCGCGAAGGCGGGCAGCAGGAAGGTGTCGTGGAGCCGCGTGCCCCACCGCACCAGCGGCCCGGTGTAGGGCTCCGACCAGAATCGCGCCACGAGCGCGCGGAGGAGAGCAGCCTGCACCAGTGCCATCCGCGGGTGCGGCGGCATCTCGAAGCCGCGCAGCTCCAGCAGCCCGAGGCGGCCGCGGTCGCTGTCGGGGCTGTAGAGCTTGTCGATGCAGAACTCGGAGCGGTGGGTGTTGCCGGTGACGTCGGTGAGCAGGTGGCGGAAGAGCCGGTCGACGAGCCAGGGCGCGGCCTCGCCGTCCTCGCGCGTGGTGCGCTCGAGCTCGGCGAAGGCGATCTCGAGCTCGTAGAGCGTCTCGTGGCGGCCCTCGTCGACCCGGGGCGCCTGGCTCGTCGGGCCGATGAAGCGCCCGCTGAAGACGTAGGACAGCGACGGGTGGTGCTGCCAGTAGGTGACCAGGCTCCGGAGCAGGGCGGGCCGGCGCAGCAGCGGGGAGTCCGCGGACGTCGGGCCGCCGAGGGTGAAGTGGTTGCCGCCGCCGGTGCCGGTGTGGGTGCCGTCGGTGTCGAACTTCTCCGTCGCGAGGCCGACCTGCCGGGCGTCCTCGTAGAGGCTCTCGGTGAGGTCGCGCAGCTCGCCCCACGTGCGCGTCGGCTGGATGTTGACCTCGATGACACCGGGGTCGGGCGTCACCGACAGGCTCGTCAGCGACGGGTGGCTGGGCAGGGGTAGCCCTCGAGCACGACCGGGACGCCTGCTGCAGCGGCCGCGGCCTCGATGGTGCGGACCAGCGCCAGCGCGAGGGCGACGTCGGTGAGCGGTGGCAGGAAGACGAACAGGTGGCCGTCGCGCTCCTCGACCACGACGGCGTGGCGGGGTGACTCCTCGACGTCGTGGACGGTGGCGGGCCCGACACCCACCGTCCCCAGCGGGGAGGAGGGGGCGAAGGGGGAGCGGTCGGGCAGGTCCGGGGGCGGGTTCCACGCCAGGGAGTCGAGCGGCAGCCGGTAGCCCGCCGGTGAGTCGCCGGTGGTCAGGAAGAGCCGGTCGCGGCGCAGCCGCCACCGCGCCGTGCCCCAGCCCTCGCCGGACGGGTCCTCGAAGACCGGCACGACCCACGCCCGCGGGCTGCCGGCCGTGACGTCGACCGAGGCCACCTCCGGGACCTCGGGATCGACGGGGTCACCGACCGGCCGCCGGGCCTCGTCCCACGCCCGGGCGAACGGGTCGTCGTACGCCGCCAGGACGTGCTCGTCGGGGACGCCGAGCCCGGCCGCCAGCGATCGCGCGACCGCCTCCGTCGGGGCCTCGCCCGCGGCGACGACGGGGTCGACCCACGGGTGGTCGAGGAGTGCCCGGTCGTGCCACAGCGGCTCACCGTCGGCGCGCCACCAGAGCTGGGCCTGCCAGCGCGGGAGCGGCTCGCCGGGGTACCACTTGCCCTGCCCGTGGTGCACCAGCCCGCCCGGCGCCCAGCGCTCGACCAGCCGCTCGGTCAGCCGCCTGGCCAGCACCCGCTTGTCGGGGCCGTCGGCTGCGACGGTCCACTGCTCGCTGGCCTGGTCGGCCGCCGACACGAAGGTCGGCTCGCCGCCCATCGTGAGGCGGACGTCGCCGGCGCGCAGGAGGCCGTCGACGTGCTCGCCGAGCCGGTCGACCGCGGCCCACTGCGCCTCCGAGTAGGGGAGCGTGACGCGGGCGTCCTCGTGGATCCGGGTGACGACGTTGTGGAAGGCGAAGCCCACCTCCACCGGCGCGGTCGCCCCGCTGATCGGCGCGGCCGACGCGGGGGAGGGCGTCGCGCAGAGCGGGATGTGCCCCTCGCCCGCGAACAACCCGCTCGTCGGGTCGAGGCCGATCCACCCGGCGCCGGGCACGAACACCTCGGTCCAGGCGTGGAGGTCGGTGAAGTCCTCCGCCGGCCCTGACGGCCCGTCGATCGCGGTGACGTCGGAGGTCAGCTGGACGAGGTAGCCCGACACGAAGCGCGCCGCGAGCCCGAGCTGGCGCAGCACCGACACCAGCAGCCAGGCGCTGTCGCGGCACGAGCCCCACTGGCTGGTCAGCGTGTGGTCGGGCGTCTGCACGCCGTGCTCCATCCGCACGGTGTAGCTCACGTCGCCTCGCACGGTCTGGTTGACCGCGACCAGGAAGTCGACGATGCCGTCGGTGCGGTCGGCGAGCCCGCTGGCCGCGAGCCACTGGCGCACGACCGGCCCGGGCCCGCCGAGCCCCTCCTCGTCGACCGGCTGGAGGTACGGCGCGAGCTCGGCCGCGAGGCCGGGCTCGTAGGCGAACGGGTAGCGCGCGGCGTCGTCCTCCACGAAGAAGTCGAACGGGTTGACGACCGTCATGTCCGCCACGAGGTCGACGGTGATGGCGAGCTCCTTCACCGGCTCGGGGAAGACGAGGCGCGCGAGGTAGTTGCCGAACGGGTCCTGCTGCCAGTTGAGGAAGTGCCCGCGCGGCTCGACCGTGAGCGAGTAGGCCTCGATCGGCGTCCGGGAGTGCGGTGCGGGTCGCAGCCGGACGGTGTGCGGGTGGACCGTCACCGGCTCCGCGAAGGTGTAGGTGGTGCGGTGCTCGAGGGCTACGCGGATCGTCACGCGCGCCACCGTAGTCGGGCCATGTGGCCGTCATGTTTCGCGTCGTCGCGTCGCCTGCGACGAGCGCTAGGCTCCCCGCATGCTGAGGACCCGCGAGCAGGTGCGCGTGCTGGGCCCGGGTGACCGGGACCGGTTCATCGCGCTCGCGGAGCAGGACCCGGTCGTCAACGTCTTCGCCGACTACCGTGCGCGCCTGACCAACCTCGACGAGCGCTGGCTCGGGGGGCAGGTCTGGGGCCGGTTCGAGGGCGAGGAGCTCGTCGCGGGCTGCCACCTCGGCGCCAACCTGGTGCCGGTCCAGTGCACCCCCGAGGACGTCGGGGCGTTCGCCGACGTGGCGCTGCGCCGGCGCTCCAGCGTGGGCACGATCGTCGGGCCGAGCGAGGTCGTCGGCTCGCTGTGGGGCATCATCGAGCCGCGGTGGGCGCGCCCCCGCGAGCACCGGCCGCTCCAGCCCCACCTGGAGATCTCGTCGCCGTCCGCCGTGGCGGCAGCGGTCGACGTACGCCCCACGACGCCGCGCGACCTCGAGCAGCTCTATCCCGCGTGCGTGGCGATGTACACCGAGGAGGTCGGCGTCTCCCCGGAGAACGACGCCGGCGGCGGTGACCTCTACCGCGCCCGCATCCAGCAGCTCATCGCGCGCGGGTGGTCGATGGCGAGCTTCGACGACCGCGGCGTCGTCTTCAAGGCCGAGGTCGCCTGCGTGACGCCCTACGCCGCCCAGGTGCAGGGGGTCTGGGTGCGACCCGACCGCCGGGGCGAGGGCCTCGCGACGAGCGGGATGTCCGCCGTCGTGCAGCACGTCCTCGGGACCGGCATGGCGCCGGTCGTGTCGCTCTACGTCAACGAGTGGAACACCGCGGCCCGTGCGGCCTACGCCCGCGTCGGCTTCGAGCAGACCGCCACCTTCGCGACCCTCATGTTCTGACCCGGCCGGCCTACTCCGGTAGCGGGGTCGGGTCGGAGGCGGCCTGGCAGCGCTTCGGGGTGCACCGCACCATCGCCGTGCTCGTGCGCCCGTCGACGCGGAAGCTGATCGCCGAGCCGGTCTCCCACCTGATGTCGGTGAACCGCTCCGCCGTCCAGCGACCGAGCTCGCGGCCGGTCACCGTGCGCATGACGAGGAACCGCACCCGGCCGAAGCCGAGGAAGACCCGACGGTCGGTCGTCACCATCCGGCGCCCGTCGGGGGAGAGCGCGACGACCTGCTCGTCGCACGACCTCCACAGCCGGCGGTGCGGTGTCGCGAGGCGGGCGGTGAAGGTGCAGCGCTCCCCGGGCGCGGTCCAGCCGGCGGCGACGCCGTCGGCGAGGCTGCCCACCTGCAGGTGCCACTTGTCGTCGATGACGTCGCGCAGCGTGTCGCGCTTCCAGTCCCACACCACCACCCGGCCGCCGTCGCCACCGATGAGCAGGCGGTGGCCGTCGAGGTCGATCGGGTGCGCGAAACGGCCGATGTTGGTGTCGACCCAGCTGCGGAACGTGCGCGTGCCGAGCCGCTCGCCGTCCTTCACCCGGCGGACGGTGACGACGGTGACCCCGTCGCCGGCCAGCCCCGCCGAGGCGTAGAGCCGGCCGTCCGGGCTGGTGATGGTGTCCTCGTCGGCACCGGGCAACCGGGACTTCGCGCCGTCGTGGTCGACGAGCACGACGTCGGCGAAGCGTCGGTCGCGCACGAGGTAGCCGCCGCGCACCTCGGCGACGAGCACCGGTTTCTTCACGGGTACGACGACCACGCGGGTGCCGTCGACGATGGTCGTGCCCTCGACGTAGGGGAGGGCCAGGTCGGCGCCGCGCGGCAGGGACCCCGGCCGGAGGTCGGCCGCGGCCGCCGGCGCGGCCAGCAGCGCCAACGGGGCGATCAGCGCGGTCGCGGCCGTGGCGATCCTTCGATGGTGGTGGCGCATGGTCCCTCCCGACCGAGTCCCTGGGGCGAGTGCCTGTGACCACCATGGCGCAGCCGGGAGCGGCTGGCGAGAAAAAGTTCGACTGGTACGTATCAGCACGGCGCGTGCCCGCTCCTGTACTGACATGGGGACAATGGTCACCATGTCAGAGGACAGCAGGACTGAGGGGCAGTCCGACGAGTCACCGTGGAGCAAGGCCAGTGGGGCGTTCATCGCCTGGCGTTCGGGGGACGCCAGGGCCGTGGACGAGCTGGTCTCGACGATGACTCCTGTGCTGTGGCACGTGGTGAGGGCCTACGGGTTGGACCGACAGGCGGCCGAGGACGTGATCCAGGCGACCTGGCTGGGACTCGTGCGCCGCCACCAGACCATTGCCGACCCCAAGGCGGTCGCGTCCTGGCTGATCACCTCAGCCAGGCGCGGCGCAGCCGCACACGCCAGGTCGGCACGCCGTGCCGACCCGGTGGAGGACGAGAAGCTGCATGCCGTGCTCCCGGACGTGGAGTCGGCAGAGGCCCTCGCGATGCTCGACGAGGAGGCGGCCGGGCTCTGGAACGCGGTGGCCTCGCTCGACGAGCGGTGCCAGAAGCTCCTCCGGGTCGTCGCCTTCATGGACCGGCCCGACTACCAGTCCTTGAGCCACGACCTCGACATGCCCGTCGGGAGCATCGGACCCACGCGGGCCCGCTGCCTGGCCAAGGTCCGAACCGCTCTAGCGAAAGGAGGCGGGCGATGAGCGTGCACAGCACGGGGGACGACGCCCTCCTCGAGGAACTGCGTGACATGTGGCTGACCTACGACCCGCCGCCGAGCGACCTCGTGGCGAAGATGATCGCTGCCGTCGCGGCGTCCGACCTCGACCAGGAGTGGGAGCTGCTCGTCCTGGTCCGCGACTCCGCCGAGGAGGCGGCCGCCGCGGTCCGTGGTCTCGCGACAGCCCGGATGCTCTACTTCACGGTCGCCGAGGGCTGGTCCCTCGACGCCGAGATCGACGGCGACCAGGTGCGTGGACAGCTCCTCGACTTCGACGGTGACATGGGGTCCGTCGAGGTCGCCGTGGAGACCCGCGGCGCCTCCGCCGAGCTCTGGCGGTCCGGCCTCGACGAGTTCGGATTCTTCTCGATCGAGGCCGAGCCCACCGGCGAGGTGCGCTTCACCGTCCACTACCGCGGCCACGCGGTCAGCAGCCGCTGGGTCGAGCTCTGAGCCGTCAGGCGTAGGGCTGGCGCAGCTCCCGGTGTGGACCGACCATCGGGTCGGAGTCGTAGACCGACCGGGCGAGGACGGCGTCGCGGGCCTCCTTGGCCGATGAGCCGCTCTCGCTGATCTCGCGGGCGATCAGGCCCGCGACGACCGGCGCGGCGAACGACGTGCCGCTCCAGCGGGCCATGCCCGTGCCGAAGATCCGGATGTCGCCCTTGTCGGGTGTCTCGTGGCACTCGAAGCTGCCGTCGGGGAACGCGTTGACGAGGTTGCGACCGAGCGCGAACACGTCCGCCGAGACGCCGAAGTTGGAGAACTCGGAGACCCGACCGTCACGGTCGAGCGAGCCCACCCCGACGCACCACGGGGCTGCGGCGGGCCAGAAGGGCGCCGCCCAGCCGTCGTTGCCGGCGGCGGCGACCAGCACGCAGTCCCGCTTGCGGAGCCGGGTCCGGTAGAACTTCTCGAACGCGATCGACGGCAGGTCGTCCCGGGTGCGGCAGCCGGCTGACAGGTTGATCACCTGCGGGTCGTGGGTGAGTGCCTCCTCCAGCTGCACGACGAGGTCGGACTCGAGGATCCCGCCCCCACCGATGCCACCGACCGCGAAGCCCTCGACGAAGATCTTCGTCTGCGGAGCCATGCACCGGACGACGCCGGCGATGAAGGTCCCGTGCCCGGCATAGGGGCGGAGGTCGGGTCCGTTGAGCTCGTCGTCGCCCTCGATGTCGTGCATCCACGGGGTGCGGGGATCGGTCGCGGCCGGCGGGTGCCAGCCGGTGTCGACGACCACGACGCTCACCTCGCAGCCCTTCTCCTGGACGGCGACCGGCGGCCAGGGTTCCTTCAGACCGGTCTCCATCGGCTCGACGGCCGGACAGGCCGTGCCGCCGGGGCCGCCGGGACTCACGTGCACCCAGTGGTCGGGAGAGGCGGCTCCTCGCCGCAGCCCTCCGCGCTCGAGCAGGTCGAGCACGTCAAGGACCGTCTGCCCGCCCGCTCGCGGAGGCAGCAGGTAGCGCAGCAGCTCGCCGTCCAGCAGGACCACGTCGTCACGCTTCGGCGGGTCCTGGAAGATGCCCTCGTCGAGGCGCCTGAGCGCCTGGTCGAACGCGTCGGCGTCGTCGGCGTCCACCAGGAGGCGGTCGGGGTGGTAGAGGTAGGTGAAGTCCGCCGGTGCCTCGGTGTCCCAGGCGACGGCGCCGTCGTTGGCCTCCTTGAGGTCCCTCAGCTGGTCGGTGCTGCGTCGTCGTGCGTCGTCGCCGATCTTCCAGTCGCCCATGGTCCGACGCTAGCGCCGCGCGCGTGTGGGTAGGAGGGGTTTGCCACAGTTTCGTGTCGGATCGGCAAGGATGAGTGCCGTGGACCGGGACGAGGCGGAGGACCTGCTGCGCACCCTGTTCGCCGATCCCGAGCGAGCCCGGTCGACGGCACTGATCGAGCTGATCCCCGATCCGGATCGCGCGATCGCATCGATCGGCCACCAGGTACTGGGGATCGTCTTGCGCGACATGGGCGCGACGGAGGAATCCCTCACCCACCTGCGAACGGCGCTTCGTCTTGCCCACGGCGTCGATGGCGACCGCGAGAGTGACGTGCGGGCGACCCTGGGCGGAACGCTCGTCTACGCCGGCAAGACCCGAGAGGGTCTTGCTCAGCTGGACCGCGCGGCAGAAGAGCTCGAGGGGATCTCACTGGCGCGAGTGCTCGTGCGGCGTGCCCGCGTCTTGAGCTTCAGCCTCGAACGACTCGAGGAGGGCGGCGCCGACCTGGGTCGTGCGCTCGAGATCCTCGACCGGGCCGACGACGACGTGTGGCGGGCGCGCGCCCTTCACCTCGACGGTCTCACCCGGACGGGACTCGGCGACCTCGACGGCGCTCGCCGCTCCTTCGCTGCGGCGCTCGAGATCCACTCCGCGCTGGGGCTGGACTGGGACGCGGCTGTGGGTGTCCACAGCCAAGGATGGCTCGCCTTCCTGGCTGGTGACCTGCCCGTGGCGCTGGAGCGCTACGCACGGGCCGCCGCCATGTTCGAACTGCTCGGAATCACCGCAGTGGACCTCGTCTTCGACCAGTGCGCTGCCTATCTGGCAGGTGGACTCGCAGCGGACGCGCTCCTGGTCGTCGAGCACGCGCTCGAGGCTCGTCCCCTTCTGCCTGTTGAGCGCGCGGACCTCCTGCTGGCGCTGGCGGGCGCTGCGATCGCTGCTCCCGACCCGGATCGGGCCAAGATCGCCGCGGACGAGGCGTGTCGGTTGTTCCGACAACAGGGGCGTGAGCAGCACTGGATCAGGTCCGAGCTGTTCGCGATCGCCGCGCGTGAGGAGGCGACCGGTCGACCGCATCGGCTGTTGCAGCGTGTCAAGAGGCTCGTGGACACAGCCCGAGGGAACAGCGCCATGGAGCTGCCTCAGGCGCTGATGCTCGGCGCCGAGCTGGGCGGTCGCGTCCGGTCGGCGCGTGCCGCGGGTCTCGTCGACGAGTGGCTGGCCGAGGCCTCGGGCTTCCGCGGCTCGCACCTGGGGACGACCCGCGCGCTGGGCTGGCTCGCGCTCGCGCGTCGGCGGGCCAACGCGGGTGAGGTGGGCGGAGTGCTCCGCGCCTGCGAACGCGGCCTCGCGGCGCTCGACGAGCACCAGGCGACCTTCGGCAGCCAGGAGCTGCGCGCGCTCTCGTCCAGCCACGGCGCCGAGCTGGCCGAGCTCGGCACCCGGACCGCACTGGCGTCCGGCGACGCGCGCCGACTGCTCCGGTGGGCCGAGAGGTGGCGGGCCACCGCTCTCTCGATCCCGTGGGCGGGCGCCGAGCACGATGCGGCGACCACGGCGGACCTCGCAGCCCTGCGCGCCCAGCACAGTCGCCTCGCCGAGGCGCGCTCAGCTGGGCAACCCACCGAACGGCTCCAGGCCCGCGCCACCAGGCTCGAGCAGGCGGTGCGCCAGCGGCTCTTCCACGAGCGTGGCTCGGGCGAGACGGCCTCGGCCCTCGACGTCCCCGAGCTCCTCGACGCCCTGCGCGAGGACGACACCACGCTCGTCGAGCTGACCGAGGTCGACGGCGAGCTCCACGCCCTCGTCGCCGGCCGCGGTCGGGTCCGCCACCTCCACGTCGGCCCGGCCCTGGCGGCCTCGAAGGCCGTCGACTTCTCGCTCTTCACGCTGCGCCAGGCCTCGCGCGGTCGTCGTACGCAGGTCGAGGCGGCGGGCGCCCGCCTCCAGCAGGCCGTGCTCGGCCGCGCGCTCGACCGGGTGGGGGAGTCGCGCGTCGTCGTGTCCGGCACGTCCACGCTGCAGGGCGTGCCGTGGGGACTGCTGCCGGCACTGGCCGACCGCCCCTTCAGCAGCACGCCGTCCGCGCGGCTGTGGCTGCGCGCGAGGTCTGCCCGGCCGGCCGACCCCGACCGCCGCGTGATGCTCGTCGGACCCGGGCTGGGCAGCGGCGGCGCCGAGGTCCCCGCTGTCGCCGCGCAGGACCCGAAGGCACAGGTGCTCGACGGCGACGGCGCCACGGTCGCGGCCTCCCTCGCCGCGCTCGACGGCGCGGCCCTGGCTCACGTCGCCGCCCACGGTCACTTCCGTGAGGACAGCCCGCTCTTCTCCTCGCTCGTGATGTCCGACGGACCGCTCCTCGTGCACGACCTCCAGCGGCTCGAGCGTCCGCCACACCGCGTGGTGCTGTCGGCCTGCGAGTCCGGCGTGATGGCCCCCGTCGGCGACCAGGAGCTCCTCGGCCTCGCCGCCGCGCTGCTCTCGATGGGCACCGCGGGAGTGGTCTCGAGCCTCGCCGAGGTCGACGACGCCGCGACCGTCGAGGTGATGGTCGCGCTGCACGCCAGCCTCCGCGCCGGAGGGGGGCTCGGTGACGCGCTGCTGGCCGCCAGACAGGCCGCGGAAGGCGATCCGGTGATGGCCGCCACCGCCGCGTCGTTCACCGTGCTCGGCACCTGACGGAACTGGTTCGCGGCGGCCGGAGGCCCGCACCTATCCTTGCGCCCATGACTGGCCGCCTCCTCCGCATGTCGACCCTGTTCGTGCGCACCCTGCGCGACGACCCCAACGACGCCGAGGTGCCGAGCCACAAGCTGCTGGTCCGCGCGGGCTACATCCGCCGCGCCGCGCCCGGCATCTACACCTGGCTGCCCCTGGGCCTGCGGGTGCTACGCCGCATCGAGGACATCATCCGCGAGGAGATGGACGAGATGGGTGCGCAGGAGCTGTCGTTCCCCGCCCTGCTGCCCAAGGAGCCCTACGAGGCGACCGGCCGCTGGACCGAGTACGGCCCCAACATCTTCCGCCTCCAGGACCGCAAGGGCGCCGACTACCTCCTCGGCCCCACCCACGAGGAGATGTTCACCCTCGTGGTGAAGGACCTCTACTCCTCCTACAAGGACCTGCCCCTCTCGATCTACCAGATCCAGACCAAGTACCGCGACGAGGCGCGTCCACGCGCGGGCCTGCTGCGCGGGCGCGAGTTCGTCATGAAGGACTCCTACTCCTTCGACGTCTCGGACGCCGGGCTCGAGGAGTCCTACCAGAAGCACCGCGACGCCTACGTCCGGATCTTCGACCGCCTCGGCTTCGAGTACGTCATCGTCAAGGCGACCTCCGGCGCCATGGGCGGGTCGGCCAGCGAGGAGTTCCTCGCCAAGGCCGAGGTCGGCGAGGACACCTACGTCCGCTGCACCCGCTGCGACTACGCCGCCAACGTCGAGGCCGTCACGGTCCCCGCGCCCGCTGCGGTGTCGTACGACGACGTCCCCGCCGCGCACGCCGAGGACACCCCCGGCACACCCACCATCGACTCGCTGGTCGACCACCTCAACGAGGCGTTCCCCCGCGACGACCGCCCCTGGGTCGCCGGCGACACGCTCAAGAACGTCCTGGTCGTGCTCAAGCACCCCGACGGCACCCGTGAGCCCCTCGCCATCGGCGTGCCCGGTGACCGCGAGGTCGACCAGAAGCGCCTCGAGGGCCAGCTCGAGCCCATCGAGGTCGAGCCCATGGACGAGGCCGAGTTCGCCAAGCACCCCGCGCTGGTCAAGGGCTACATCGGCCCCGGGTCCCTGGGGGAGGAATCGACCTCCGGCATCCGCTTCGTCGTCGACCCCCGCATCTCCGAGGGCACCCGCTGGGTCACCGGCGCCGACGTGCACGGCTCCCACGTCATCGACATGACCGTCGGCCGCGACTTCACGCCCGACGGCACGATCGAGGCCGCCGAGGTCCGCGATGGCGACGCCTGCCCGAGCTGCTCCGTCCGGGGCGACGACGGCGTCCTCGAGTCCGCACGCGGCGTCGAGATGGGCCACATCTTCCAGCTCGGTCGCAAGTACGCCGACGCCCTCGGCCTGCAGGTCCTCGACGAGAACGGCAAGCTCGTCACCGTCACGATGGGCTCCTACGGCATCGGTCCGTCGCGTGCCGTGGCGGCCATCGCCGAGGGCACCCTCGACGAGCTGGGCCTGTGCTGGCCCCGCGACGTCGCGCCCGCCGACGTCCACGTCGTCGCCGCCGGCAAGGAGGAGGCGGTCCACGCCGCCGCCGAGCAGCTGGCCCGCGACCTCAAGGACGCCGGTCTCGAGGTGCTCCTCGACGACCGGGCCGGCAAGGTCAGCCCCGGTGTGAAGTTCAAGGACGCCGAGCTCATCGGCGTGCCCACGATCGTCACGGTCGGCCGCGGCCTGGCCGACGGCGTCGTCGAGGTGCGCGACCGCAAGTCCGGCGAGCGCGAGGACGTCGCGGTTGCCGACGCCGCGGCGCGCATCGTGGGCCTGGTCCGGAGCTGACCCCATCCGCTGGTCGAGGAGGGGAGACGCCGCCTCACGGGACCTGGCGAGGTGGCGCGCCCACCTCGCCGGCATCCGCCCCGACGCCGACCCGTCGGAGGCGGACTGGTGGGACACGACGTGGGGCTCGGGCGACGCGCAACCGGCCGTCGGGTTCCTGGTCCCGGCGGGCTTCGAGGCGTACGCCCGGATCCTCCACCCGGCCCGCGACCGTGACGGCGACCCGGCGACGTGGGCGGCGGTGGCCGAGGAGATGGGTACGACGCTCCATCCCGAGGCCCAGTGGCACCGGCTGGCCGCACGGAGCTCGCCCAGCGACCACGGACCGCCCCACGGGACCGGATGGGCCGGTGGCGACCCGCACGAGGGACTCCTCGATCGCCGGTTGCTCGCCGCCCTGGCCGACGTGCTCGCCCGGCACACCGGCACGCCCGAGGACACCGTCGTCGCCTTCTGGGACGGCTACGGCGTGTGGCCCACCGCGTGGCGCGACCTGCCGACCGCCCGTCAGCCCGGCCGCGACTACTTCCTCTTCCGGCGACCGGTGGCCGACGTCGAGCGGCTCTGCGCCGAGGCGCCCTCCGTCGGGCACGCCCTCGGCCCGGACGCCACCAGCGGCACGATCACCGTCTTCATCCCGGACGGCCAGCCGCCTGCACCGCCGCCCACGCCCGACGAGCACCTCGCCATGTGGGCTCCCCATGCGTGGCAGAGCCCGTCCGAGTGGTGGCCGGCCGACCGCGCGTGGGCGATGTCCAACGACACCGACCTCGACTCGACCCTCGTCGGCGGCAGCCGGGCGCTGGTCGACGACCTCGTCGCCGACGAGCTCCTCGAGGTGCTGCCCTGGCCCGTCGACGGCTCGCTCTGGTCGAGCGCCGACGACGTCAACCACTAGGTTCACCGGCATGGCGATCGAGGCAGTGATCTTCGACTGGGGCGGCACCCTCACGCGCTGGCACGACGTCGACTTCCACGCCGAGTCGGTGGCGCTCGCCCAGGCCGTGCGTGCCTCGCCGTCGCCCGACGACGACCACCACGCGCACGCCGCGCGCCTGCACGGCGCAGGTGCGGCCTTGTGGGGACGGAGCCGTGACCACCAGCAGAGCGCGACGATCGCCGACCTCTTCACCGAGGCCGGGCTCGAGCACGACCCCGAACTGCTGCAGGCCTACTACGACTTCTGGGAGCCGCACACCCTCACCGACCCGGAGGTGCGGCCGATGTTCGAGGAGCTGCGCGCGGCGGGGCTCAAGGTCGGTGTCCTGTCCAACACCATCTGGCCGCGTGAGTGGCACGTCGGCTTCTTCGAGCGCGACGGGGTGTACGACCTCGTCGACGGCGACGTCTACTCCAGCGAGATCCCGTGGACCAAGCCGTCGCCGCTGGCGTTCCGGGCCGCGATGGACGCGGTCGGGGTCAGCGACCCGTCCGCCTGCGTCTACGTGGGGGACCGCCTCTTCGACGACGTCTGGGGCGCCCACAACGCCGGTCTCCTGGCGATCCACGTCCCGCTCAGCGCGATCCCTCCCGAGCAGGTCGGACACACCGAGGGTGAGCCGGACGCGAGGGTCACCTCCCTGGCGCAGGTGCCGGCGGTCGTCCGGACGTTGGACAAGGGCTGACCGCACCGCCCGCGCGGGCGCACGCCCTGCATGTTTGTGCGTTGCAAGAACATGCAGCCGGGAACTGCTTCTGTTCTGGTCGGAACGAATGCATGATTGTGCATGTGGCCGCTCCACCCCCACAGGAGGGGTCACACAGGGTGATGCTGACCAACCCCACGAAGGCGGTCCGTGTCCTCGGCCCTTGGGAAGGATCTCGGGACTTTCCCAAGGGTGGAGGCCACGGGCCGTTCTTCATTTCCGCCTGGCGTCGTCCCCGGCCCGCGGCAGGTGCTCGGTCGAGCTCAGTCGAGCTCGGGGGCGCCGGGCCAGGTCTGGGCCGCGCCGCCCAGCTCCAGCTGCCAGGCCGCCGACCAGGTCGCCTCGGTCAGGGCCCACTCGCGCACGTCGCTCGTCGACTGCGCCACGAGGGCGAGCAGCACCGCCACCGAGTCCGCCTCGAGCGCGAGCGCGGCCGCCTGCACCTGGGGGCCGGTCAGCAGCGGCCCCCCGACGTCGTACGCCGCCGCGGCCGAGACGGGCTGACCGCCGGCGTCCTCGACCATGGCGCGCAGCTGGTCGCGCCGGGCCCGGTGGCGCCGGTAGCCGGCGGTCACGGCGTCGTAGAGCGCCGGGGTCGCCGACTGCGACGTGCGGGCGCCCAGGACGCCGTACGCGTAGAGGGCCCCGTGCTCGTCGGCGAGCGTGCTCTGCAACGCGTCGAGGACGCTCACGAGGTCACCTCGGTGGAGAGGGCGGCGGTGTGCTGGGCGGTCGACGCGGCGACGCTGGCCAGCACCCGGGCGAGGTCACCGCTCGCGGCGGCCACGCATCCCTCGCGGAGCTCGCGGAGCAGCCGCTGCTCCGAGCGGCGCACGGTCCGCAGCGCGCCGAGGATCTGCGGCGCGACCGTGGGCGGGGGAGCGGTCGGGCGCTCGGCGTCCGGCACCGCGCCGACGAGCACCTCGAGGTGCGCCGCGTGCGCCGCGCCGAGCGGCTCGAGCCGACGGCCCAGGCTCGGTACCGAGAGCGTCGCCGACTCGAGCACGGACTGCGCCCGCACGAGGGCGGCCACGACGGTGGCGACGAGCGCGGCGTCCTCCGGCGGCTCCTGCGCGGGCTCCTGGGTGGTCGCCGGCCCGTCGGTCGAGGAGGCCCTCGGCGGGTCGATGTCGCAGCCCGCCACGACGGGGACGGCCAGCGGTGCCGCGAGCGCCGCACCCAGCGTCGTACGACGTGAGAGCGGGCGTCCTGGCACCCCCGAACCCTAACGGGCAGGCCAGGTCCGGACCTGCGCGACGGGGATGTCGAGGGTGTGGAGACGGCCGCTAGGGTGATCCCTCGACAACAGCACAAGGAGGTCGTGCATCCTCATGAGTTCCCACCAGGACGCCACCCGGGACCGCATCGAAGCGGAGCTGGTCGACCCCCTGAGCGTGATGGACCTCGACGTCGAGGCCGTCGAGATCACCCCGGCCGGCAAGCGCCGCGTGCTGCGCGTCGCGGTCGACAAGGACGGCGGCGTCACCCTCGACGACGTCGCCGACGCGACGCGCGAGATCTCCCGGGTGCTCGACGAGTCCGACGTGATGGGCGAGATGCCCTACACGCTCGAGGTGACCAGCCGGGGCGTCGACCGCCCCCTGACCCTGCCGCGCCACTGGCGCCGCAACGAGGACCGCCTCGTCAAGGCCACGCTCACCGACGGGTCGAGCCTGACCGGACGGATCCTCACCTCGTCGGAGGAGTCGGCCACGCTCGACGTCTCCGGCGCGAAGCACGAGGTCGCCTACGCCGACGTGGCCAAGGCGCTCGTGCAGATCGAGTTCAACCGCAAGAGCGACACGAAGGACGACTGATGGACATCGATCTGAGCATCCTGCGGATGCTGGAGCGCGAGAAGGAGATCTCCTTCGAGGTGCTGGCCGAGGCCATCGAGCAGGCCCTGCTCACCGCCTACCAGCGCGCCACCGAGTCGTCCCACCCCGCCCGCGTCGAGCTCGACCGCAAGAGCGGCCACGTGACGGTGTGGGCCCGCGAGGTCGACGACGAGGGCAACGCCGGCCCGGAGTACGACGACACGCCCGACGGCTTCGGCCGCATCGCCGCGACCACCGCCAAGCAGGTGATGCTGCAGCGCCTGCGCGACGCCGAGGACGAGATCAAGTTCGGCGAGTTCTCCGGCAAGGAGGGCGACATCATCTCGGGCATCATCCAGCAGGGTCGCAACCCCGACGACGTGATGGTCGACCTCGGCAAGCTCGAGGCGATCCTGCCGATCAGCGAGCGGGTGCCGGGGGAGAGCTACGTCCACGGCGAGCGCATCAAGTGCCTGGTGACCTCGGTCCGCAAGGGCATGCGCGGCCCGCAGATCACTCTGTCGCGCTCGCACCCGACGCTGGTCAAGAAGCTCTTCGCCCTCGAGGTGCCCGAGATCGCCGACGGCACCGTCGAGGTCGCCGCCATCGCCCGCGAGGCCGGCCACCGCACCAAGATCGCGGTCCACTCCACGATTCCCGGTGTCAACGCCAAGGGCGCGTGCATCGGCCCGATGGGCCAGCGCGTGCGCAACGTGATGAGCGAGCTGCACGGCGAGAAGATCGACATCGTCGACTGGGCCGAGGACCCCGGTGAGCTCGTGGCCCACGCGCTGTCGCCGGCCCGGGTCAACTCGGTCGAGATCGTCGACCTGGCCGCCCGCTCGTGCCGCGTCGTCGTGCCAGACTTCCAGCTCTCCCTCGCCATCGGCAAGGAGGGCCAGAACGCCCGGCTCGCCGCCCGCCTCACGGGCTGGCGGATCGACATCCGCTCGGACGAGGCGCCCGACCCCGCCGACGACTGATCCGCCGACCGGTCCGACGAGTGGTCCGACGACCGATCAGGTGACGGGCTCCCCGAGGAACCGCTGGATCTCGTTCCAGTAGGCGTCCGGCTGCGCGACCGAGACGTGGTCCTCCTCGGGGAGCTCGACGACCCGGGCACCCGGTGGCAGGGCGGCCACGAGGCGGTCGGTGGCCTCGGGGCGCACGATCGTGTCGTGCCCGGCGCGGACCACGAGGATCGGCGCCGCGATGGCGCCGACGTGCTCCACGGACGGGAAGCGGTCGGGCACCAAGAGGTCGACGGGCAGGCCGCCGAAGAGGGTGCGCATGACCCCGGACAGGCTGTCGAACGGCGTCACCAGCACCACCGACTCCACCACGTCGCGCACCCGCGGGTCGGAGCAGACCTGCGCCGCCACCCCGCTGCCGAGGCTGCGCCCGATCACGGCGACCGACTCGTGCCGCCCCGCGACGTCGAGCAGCACCGCGATCCCGTCCTCGACCAGGTCGCGCTCGGTCGGGATGCCGTCGGAGGCGCCGTGGCCGCGGTAGGCGACGAGGTACGACGTGCGCCCGCCCAGCGACGTACGGAAGCGCTGGCGCCAGCCGCTCACGTCCTCGATGTTGCCGCCGAAGTAGACCACCGCGCGGGCCGACCCGGGTCGGGTGACCCAGCCGCGCACCACCGTGCCGTCGCGGTCCAGCTCGTAGGTGGTGGGCGGGAGGTCCCCGCGCGTCCGGCCCGCCTGGTAGACCAGGCGCCGGGTCAGGTCACCGATCGGGTTCACCGAGCCAGCATGACCCACGCGCACGAACGCCCGGTTCGTCAGCCACTGGCGGCACGGGCTATTGTTGACGATAGTGGCCACCACGTCTGACACCCCTGCGCCCGGACCCGTCCGGACCTGCGTGGGTTGCCGGGCCAGGGCCGCTGCGAGCGATCTGCTCCGCGTGGTCGCGGGGACGGATGCCGAGGGCCGACCGGCCCTGGTGCCCGATCCGCACCACCGGGCACCAGGCCGTGGGGCGCACGTCCACCCCACGCAGGAGTGTTGGCAGCTCGCCGTGCGTCGCCGAGCATTTCCCCGTGCGCTGCGCAGGGGGGAGAATCTCAGCGGTGCCCCGGTGGAGGCCCATCTCGAGGAGTGGCTCACCGCGCACGCACCACCGTCCGGATCACAGCAGCACCGACCAGAAACTGGAGCACGCAGCTCATGAGCACTCGATGAGTAACTCGTAATGAGTGTGCACACCCACTAGCTGTTCCGTTTCCCCTGTCCTTCTGGGGTCACGGACCAGAAGGAGCAGAAGCAACCGTGGCAAAGACCCGAGTCCACGAACTCGCCAAGGAGTTCGGAGTCGAGAGCAAGTTCGTTCTCGAGAAGCTCAAGGAGATGGGGGAGTTCGTCAAGTCGGCATCGTCGACTGTCGAGCCGCCCGTCGAGATGCGCTTCAAGAAGCAGTACGGCGACGAGCTGAAGGCCGCTGCGGCCTCAGCCCCCGCCGCCGACACCGCGACCGACGCCCCGGCCGACAAGCCGGCCGCGAAGACCGCGCCCAAGCCCGGCCCGAAGCCGGCCCCCGCGCCCGCCGCGACCGAGGCTCCCGCCGAGGTCCCGGCCCCGGCAGCCGAGGCTCCCGCCCCGGCCGCCAAGCCCGGCCCGAAGCCCGGCCCGAAGGCACCTGTCGCCGAGCCGGAGGCACCTGCCGCCGAGCCCGAGCCGCCGGCCGCCCCGGCCGCACCCGCGGCCAAGGCGCCGTCCCCGGCACCGCGTCCCGTCGGCAGGCCCGGCGCGCCGCGTCCGGGCAACAACCCGTTCGCCCCCAGCCAGGGCATGGGCTCGCGTCCTCCGGCGCCCCGTCCGGCCGCCGGCGACGACAACCGTCCGCCGCGTCCGCCGGCCGGCGGCGACGCCCGCCCCGGCATGCCGCGTCCCAACCCGGCCATGATGCCCAAGTCCCCGGCTGCCTTCGGCAACGGCCCGGGCGCCCGCCCGGCCCGTGGTGGCCCCGGTGGCGCTCCCGGTCGTCCGGGTGCTCCCGGTCGTGGCGGTGCCCCGGGTCGCCCCGGTGGCGCTCCCGGCGGTGCGCCCGGTGGCGCTCCCGGTCGTCCCGGCGGCTTCGGCCCGTCCGGCGGCGGTCGCCCGGGTGGCGGCCGTCCCGGCCAGCGCGGCCAGACCCAGGGTGCCTTCGGGCGCGCCGGTGGTCCGTCGCGTCGTGGACGGAAGTCGAAGCGTGCGCGTCGCATGGAGTTCGAGGCCATGGAGGCCCCGACGATCGGTGGCGTGCGTGTCCGCAAGGGCAACGGCGAGACCGTCCGGCTCCCGCGCGGTGCCTCGCTGACCGACTTCGCCGAGAAGATCAACGTCGACGCCGCAGCGCTGGTGCAGATGCTGTTCTCGCTGGGCGAGATGGTCACCTCGACGCAGTCGGTGGGTGACGAGACGTTCGAGCTGCTCGCCGAGGAGCTCAACTACGTCGTGCAGATCGTCTCCCCGGAGGACGAGGACCGCGAGCTGCTCGAGACGTTCGACCTCGAGTTCGGTGCCGACGAGGGCGACGAGGCCGACCTGGCCATCCGTCCGCCGGTCGTCACGGTCATGGGTCACGTCGACCACGGAAAGACCAAGCTCCTCGACGCACTGCGTGACGCCAACGTGGTCGACAAGGAGGCCGGTGGCATCACCCAGCACATCGGTGCCTACCAGGTCCACACCGAGGTCGACGGCGACGACCGCCGCATCACCTTCATCGACACCCCGGGTCACGAGGCGTTCACCGCCATGCGTGCCCGTGGTGCCCAGGCCACCGACATCGCGATCCTGGTCGTCGCGGCCGACGACGGCGTCATGCCGCAGACGGTCGAGGCGCTCAACCACGCGAAGGCGGCCGGCGTGCCGATCGTCGTGGCGGTCAACAAGATCGACAAGCCGGAGGCCGACGCGACGAAGGTCCGTGGCCAGCTGACGGAGTACGGCCTGATCCCCGAGGAGTACGGCGGCGACGCGATGTTCGTCGACGTCTCGGCCAAGGCCGGGCTCAACCTCGACAAGCTGCTCGAGGCCGTCGTGCTCACCGCCGACGCGTCGCTCGACCTGCGTGCCAACCCCGACCAGGACGCCCAGGGCCTCGTGGTCGAGGCGCACCTCGACCGTGGCCGCGGCCCCGTCGCGACCGTGCTGGTCCAGCGCGGCACGCTGCGGGTCGGCGACTCGATCGTCGCCGGTCCGGCCCACGGCCGTGTCCGCGCGATGCTCGACGAGCACGGCAACGAGATCGCCGAGGCCGACCCGTCGCGTCCGGCGATGGTGCTGGGCCTCTCGGCGGTGCCGGGTGCGGGCCAGAACTTCATCGTGGTCGAGGACGACCGCATGGCCCGCCAGATCGCCGAGAAGCGTGAGGCGCGCGAGCGTGCGGCCATGCAGGCCAAGCGTCGTGTGCGTCGCAGCCTCGAGGACTTCATGGCCTCCATGGAGAAGGGCGAGAGCCAGGAGCTCAACCTCATCCTCAAGGGCGACGTGTCCGGTTCGGTCGAGGCCCTCGAGGACGCCCTGTCGCAGATCGACGTCGGCGACGAGGTCTCGCTCCGCGTCATCGACCGCGGTGTCGGTGCGATCACCGAGACCAACGTCGACCTGGCCGCCGCCTCCGACGCCATCATCATCGGCTTCAACGTCCGCCCGCAGGGCAAGGCGAGCCAGATGGCCGACAAGGAAGGTGTCGAGATCCGCTACTACTCGGTCATCTACCAGGCGATCGAGGAGATCGAGGCAGCGCTCAAGGGCATGCTCAAGCCGATCTACGAGGAGTCGACCCTCGGCCAGGCGGAGATCCGCGAGATCTTCCGCTCGTCCAAGGCCGGCAACATCGCGGGCTGCATGGTCACCTCCGGTGTCCTGCGCCGCAACGCGAAGGTCCGGATCCTGCGCGACGGAGCGGTGGTGGCCGACAACCTCGACCTCGCCTCGCTCCGCCGCGAGAAGGACGACGCCGCCGAGGTCCGCGAGGGCTTCGAGTGCGGTCTGGTGCTGAGGAACTTCCAGGACATCAAGATCGGCGATGTCGTGGAGGCCTTCGAGATGCGCGAGATCCCGCGCGGCTGATCCACCGGGCACTTCGTGCCCGTGAGCGCCATCGACCGGGCGCTTCGTCCCCAGTGACGGGGACGAAGCGCCCGGTCACCATCTGTGGCGGGGACGAAGCGCCCGCTCACGAGTAGGAGAGACTGCAGCCATGACCAACCCCCGCGTCCGCAAGATCGCCGACCGGATCCAGGTGATCGTCGCCGAGATGCTCGAGCGGCGCATCAAGGACCCGCGGCTCGGCTTCGTGACCATCACCGACGTCCGCGTCACCGGCGACTCCCAGCAGGCGTCGATCTTCTACACGGTCCTCGGCGCCGACGACGAGCTCGCCAGCACCGCTGCGGCGCTCGAGTCCGCCAAGGGCGTCATCCGCTCCGAGGTCGCCAAGCAGCTCGGGATGCGGATCGTGCCGTCCCTGACGTTCATCCCCGACGCGCTGCCCGAGAGCGCCCGCGCGCTCGACGAGGTGCTGGCGCGCGCCAAGGAGCAGGACGACGCCGTCGCCGCGCAGCGCGGGTCGGCCTACGCCGGCGAGGCCGACCCCTACAAGAAGCCGCGCGTCATCGGTGACGACGACGAGCTGGACGACCTCGACGACGAGGACCTCGACGACTGATGGTCGACCCCGGTCTGGTCGTCGTCGACAAGGCCCCGGGCATGACCTCGCACGACGTCGTGGCCCGGGTGCGCCGCCTCGCCGGCACCCGCAAGGTCGGCCACGCCGGCACCCTGGACCCGATGGCGACCGGTGTGCTGGTCCTCGGCGTCGACCGCGCCACCCGGCTGCTCGGTCACCTGATGCTGACCGAGAAGGCCTACGACGCCACGATCCTGCTCGGAGTCGCCACGACCACCGACGACGCGGAGGGCGAGGTCGTCTCGACGGCTGCCACGGACGACGTCCGCGAGGACGACGTACGCGCCGAGCTGGCGAAGCTGGTCGGTGACATCGAGCAGGTGCCGACCACCGTCTCCGCGATCAAGGTGGACGGCAAGCGCGCCTACGCGCGGGTGCGCGACGGCGAGCAGGTGGAGCTCAAGCCCCGGCCGGTGACCATCCACGAGATCGTCGTGCACGAGGTCGCGCTGCCCGAGGTGCGGATCTCGGTGCGGTGCTCGAGCGGCACCTACGTCCGCGCCATCGCGCGCGACGTCGGCGCGGCGCTCGGCGTCGGTGGCCACCTGACGGCACTGCGGCGTACTGCCGTGGGCTCCTTCGACCTCACCGTGGCCAGGACCCTCGAGCAGCTCGCCGACGACTTCTCGGTCGTCCCGATCGCCGACGCCGCGCGCGCCACCTTCGCCACGGTCGACCTCGACGAGGAGCAGGCCGCCCACGTCCGCTTCGGGCGCCCGCTCGACCTGGCCCTTCCCGCTGACGGCCCGCACGCCGTCTTCGCGCCGGACGGGTCGTTCCTCGCGCTCTACGAGCAGCAGGGGATGAAGGCGAAGCCGGTCGCGGTCTTCGTCTGAGCGATCCGCCGACCGGCAGGGGGAGCAGCGGTCCGGGCCCGGGTCGCCAGTAGGCTCTGGCCGTGCAGATCTGGCGTGACGTCGACGACGTGCCGGCCGACCTCGGCCGCACGGTCGTCAGCATCGGCAACTTCGACGGCGTGCACCTCGGGCACGCCCACGTGCTGCGGGAGGCGCGGGCGACCGCGACCCGCCTCGGCATCGACACGGTGGTCGCGGTGACCTTCGACCCGCACCCGATGGCGGTGCTCCGGCCCGACCACGCACCACCCACGCTCACCTCGATCCACACCCGTGCGCGTCTCCTCGAGGCCGCCGGCGTCGACGCGATCCTCGTCGTCGGCTTCGACCGCGAGATCGCGAGCTGGTCGCCGGAGGAGTTCATCGACCGGATCCTCGTCGGCGCGCTGCACGCCGGCGCGGTGGTGGTCGGCGCCAACTTCCGCTTCGGCGCCAAGGCCGCCGGCGAGGTCGCGACGCTGGTCGACGCGGGCGCGACCCGCGACTTCGAGACGGTCGGTGTGCCGCTCGACGGCGGGCCCCAGGTCTGGAGCTCGACCTACGTCCGCCAGTGCCTCGCGACCGGCGACGTCGCCGGTGCGGCCGAGGCGCTCGGGCGCGCGTTCACCGTCCGCGGCACGGTCGTCGAGGGCGACAAGCGCGGCCGCGAGATGGGCTACCCGACGGCCAACGTCCCGATCCCGCCGGTCGACGCGGCGCCGGCTGACGGCGTCTACGCGGGGTGGCTGACGCGACTCGACACGGGGGAGCGGTTCCCCGCGGCGATCTCGGTCGGCACCAACCCGACCTTCGACGGTGAGCGCGACCGTCGCGTCGAGTCCTACGTGCTCGACCGCGACGACCTCGAGCTCTACGGCGTCGAGGTCGAGGTCGCCTTCGTCGACCGACTGCGCGGGATGGTGAAGTTCGAGGGCATGGAGGCGCTCATCGAGACCATGCACGACGACGTACGCCGGGCGCGCCAGGTCCTGGCGTGACGCACGCCGAGCCGAGCACCCGCCCCGAGGCGGAGGCCTGGTTCCTGGCCCACGGGCTGCCCTACTTCGTCGACCCGATCCGCGAGCAGGTGCGCCGACGGCTCGCGCGCGGTCGGCTCCTGGTCGTGGCGGCCGTCGGGCTCCTGCTGGCCGTGCCCGTCGGCCTCACCGCCGGGTGGCTGGTGCACCGGGCCGAGCTCGACGGAGCGGTGTCGACGGGCGTCGCCACCGGCGGGACCGTGCTCGTCCTCGTGGCTGCGGTGTACGCCGCTCGCGCGCTGCGGGTGCACCTGATCGGCGCCTGGGCGGTGCGCCAGACCCTGGCGAGCCTGGGGCTGCTCTTCCCGCTCGCGACCCGCGCGCTGCCGATGCTGCTGCTGTTCGTGACGTTCCTCTTCATCAACACCGAGGTCTGGATGGTCGCCTCCGCGCTGGACGGCGGGATCCTGTGGGGCGCGGTGATGCTCTTCGCCGCCGTGGCGGTCGGGTTCCTGGTCGTGCGCCTGGTCGAGGAGGTCGACCGGCTCGATGACGAGATCGGTCGCGACGAGCTGGGCGACGACGCCGACGTCGTCGGCCTCCAGCGCACCAACCTGGTCCTCGTGCTGCTGATCACGCAGGCTTTCCAGGTGCTCCTGCTGGCATTGGCGGTCTTCGCGTTCTTCATCGTCTTCGGCGCGGTCGCGATGAAGCCGGAGGTCCTCGAGTCGTGGATCGGCGACGACCTGACGTACGTCTGGGGGATCCGCCCGATCAGCCTCGAGCTCGTCCAGGTCTCGACGTTCCAGGCCGCCTTCAGCGGCCTCTACTTCGCCGTCTACGCCGTCACCGACGAGACCTACCGCCGCGAGTTCTTCTCCGAGGTCCTCGGCGAGCTCGAGCAGGCCCTCCGGGTCCGGGTGCGCTACCTGCGCGGCTGATCCTGCGGGCGATCGTGGCCCGGCGTGGTCAGCGGTGCGTGAGCCACCTTTCCGACGTACGGAATGTGGCTGCGGCACCGCCCCTCGGCGAGTCGACCCCGGACATGCGCGTGGGCGGTGCGTGAGCCACCTCTCCGACGTACGGAATGTGGCTCACGCACCGCCCACAGCAGCGGACCGTCGTGGCCCGGTCAGCGGTGCGTGAGCCACATCCGCGGGCCTGCGAAGGTGGCTGTGGCACCGCTGCTCGGCGAGTCGGCCCCGGACATGCGGGTGGGCGGTGCGTGAGCCACCTCTCCGACGTACGGAATGTGGCTCACGCACCGCCCACAGCAGCGGACCAACGGGGGTCGGATCAGGCGTCGAGGTCCTGCTCGACCAGCGCGGCGATCGCGTCGACGGCAGCCTGGTCGTCACCGGCGACCTCGACCGTGTCGCCGGCACCGGCGCCGAGGGTCATGATCATCAGCGAGGAGCTCGCGTCGACACCGTTGATGGTGACGTCCGAGCCGAGCTCGCCGGCCTTCTCGGCGATGATCGCGGCGGGGCGGGCGTGGAGGCCGACGGAGGAGCCGACGACGACGGACTTGCTGGGCATGGTTCTCCTAGGTGTGCTGCGGGGTTGTGGGTCAGACAGTAGCGATGTCGGCGTCCTTGCGGCCCATCGTCTTGAGCGCGATCACGAGCGCGGACGCGACCAGCGTCCCGGCCACGAGGGCGATGATGAAGCCGCCGACCCCGTCCACCGCGAAGAGCACGAAGATGCCGCCGTGCGGGGCTCGGAGCTCGACGCCCATCCCCATCGAGATCGCGCCGGTGACCGCGCTGCCGGCCATGATCGAGGGGATCACGCGCAGCGGGTCGGCCGCGGCGAACGGGATCGCGCCCTCGGTGATGAACGAGGCGCCCATCAGCCAGGCGGCCTTGCCGTTCTCGCGCTCGGGGACGGTGAAGAGCCCGGGGCGTACGACGGTGGCGAGCGCCAGCGCCAGCGGCGGGACCATGCCCGACAGCATGACCGCGGCCATGACCTTGAGCTCCGGGGCGTCCGTGGCGGTGGCCGCCGCGCCGAGCCCGGCCGTCGCGAAGGCGTAGGCCGTCTTGTTGAGCGGGCCGCCCATGTCGAAGGCCATCATGAGGCCGAGGATGATGCCGAGGATGATGGCCGACCCGCCCTGGAGGCTGTTGAGGCCGTCGGTCAGGTTGGACATCAGGCTGGCGAGCGGCTTGCCGAGGATCACGAGCATCACGAAGCCGGAGATCATCGTCGCGAGCAGGGGGATCACCAGCACGGGCATCAGCCCGCGGGCCCAGACCGGAACCTTCCACGACGCGATCCAGTGGGCGGCGAGACCGGCGAGGACACCGCCGATGATGCCGCCGAGGAACCCGGAGTTGATGACGCCGGCGATCGCGCCCATCACGAAGCCGGGGGCGATGCCGGGCCGGTCGGCGATGGCGTAGGCGATGTAGCCCGCCAGCGCCGGCACGAGGAACCCGAAGGCCGCGCCGCCGAGCGTGAAGAACAGCGCGCCGAGGTAGGCGAAGAACGGGCTGCCCGCGAGGGCGTGGTCGAGGCCGAGCGCGTCCACGTCGGGCAGGTTGAAGAGCGTGTTGGTGACGGCGATGTTCTGGCCGTCGGTGACGATCTCGTAGCCGCCGAACAGGAAGCCGAGCGCGATCAGCAGACCGCCGGCCGCGACGAACGGGATCATGTAGGACACGCCGGTCATCAGCACCCGGCGGATCCGGCCGCCCCACGACTCGTCGGCCGCACCGCCGCCGCCACCGGCTGCCGAGGCGTCACCCTCGACCCGCGGCGAGCCGGCCGGGTCGGCGGCGTACTTCAGCGCCTCCTGGATCATCGCGTCGGCGTCGTCGATGGGGCGCTTCACGCCGGAGCTGACCATCGGCTTCCCGGCGAAGCGACCGCGGTCGCGGACCCCCACGTCGACGGCGAAGATCACCGCGCCGGCGGCGGCGATGGTGTCGGGGGCCAGCGGCGTCGAGCCGGCGGAGCCCTGCGTCTCGACCTGGAGCTGGACGCCGGCGCGCTCGGCGGCGGCCTCGAGGGCCTCGGCCGCCATGTAGGTGTGCGCGATGCCGGTCGGGCAGGCCGTGACGGCGACGAGGGACGGCTTGCCGCCGGCGGCTGCGGCGGGCGCGGCCGCACCAGAGGCCGGAGCAGCTCCGGCCGCGGGAGCGGCCGCGGGGGCAGCGGCGGCGGTCTTGGCGGGGGCCGGCTCGCCCAGCTCGTGGCTGACCAGGTCGACGACGTCCTGGGGCGTCTCGGCCGTGCGGAGCGCATCGGTGAAGGCGGGCTTCACGAGCGCACGGGCCAGCTTGGTGAGGATGGTGAGGTGGTCGGCGTCGCCACCGGCCGGGGCGGCGATGAGGAACGCGAGGTCGGCCGGGCCGTCCTTGGCGCCGAAGTCGACCGGCGGGTCGAGGCGGGCGAAGGCCAGCGTGGGCGTCTCGACGCCGGCGGTGCGGCAGTGCGGGATCGCGATGCCACCGGGGAGCCCGGTCGCTGACGTCGACTCGCGGGCGAACGCGTCGGCGACGAGCTGGTCCTTGTCGGTCGCCCGTCCGGCGTCCTCGACGACGGCCGCGAGGGCGCGGATCACGTCCTGCTTGTCGGCGCCCCAGTCCGCGCCGAGGCGCACGAGGTCGGTGGTGATCAGGTCGGTCATGCTGTGCCTCCCGAAGAAGCGGTCAGTGCGGTGACGCCGACGAGCTCCGTGCGGAGCTGCGAGGGCTGGGGGATGGTGGTGCCAGGTAGTCCTGCGGCGGCACTGCCGTAGGCCACAGCCAACGCCAGGCGCTCGGGAGCCGCAAGACCCCTGATGTCGCCGAGCAGGTAGCCGAAGAGGCTGGAGTCGCCGGCACCGACGGTGCTGACGACAGTGGTGGGCGGGGGCGTGGCGTGCCACGCGCCCTCCGCGGTGACGAGGACGGCGCCGTTGCCGCCGAGCGTGGCCAGCACGGCGCCGACACCCTGGTCGATGAGCTGGCGCGCGGCTCGGGCGGTCGCGGCCGGGTCGGACTCGAGCTCGTCGGCGTCGCCGCCGGTGAAGGAGGCGAGCTCCTCGCCGTTGGGCTTCATCAGGTCGGGCGCGGCGTCGGGCAGGGCCGCGACGAGCGCCTGGAGCGGCGCCTCGCTCGTGTCGACGGCCACGTGGCCGCCGACGGCACGGAGGCGGCGTACGAGGTCGGCGTAGAACTCCGCGGGAGCCCCCGCCGGCAGCGAGCCGGCGAGGACGGTCCAGGCGGCGGTGGACGCGCGGGCGAGCACCGCCTCCACCATGCGCTCGAGGTCGTCGGAGGAGACCTCGGCGCCGGGGGAGTTGAGCTTGGTGGTCGTGCCGTCGGGCTCGGTGATGGTCAGGTTGACCCGCACCCCACCGGCCGGGCGCACGGGGCGGCAGTCGATGCCGGCGCCGAGCAGCTCGAGCACGAACGGGTCGTCCTTGAGGGCGGGTACGACGGCGATGCTGGGGATGTCGGCGATCACCGCGGCGCGCGAGATGTTCACCCCCTTGCCACCGGCCTGGGACGTCACCGACACCACCCGGTGGACCTGCCCGCGCTCGAGCTCGCCGTCGAGCGCGACGGTCCGGTCGAAGCTGGGGTTGGGGGTCAGGGTCAGGATCATGCGATCACTACCTCTATTCCGGCGTTCTCCAGCGCGCGGCGGTCCGCGGCCTCGATGTCGCTGTCGGTGACCAGGACGTCCACGCTGTCGAGCGTCGCGAAGCGCACCGCGGTCTCGACGCCGAACTTGGTGGAGTCGGCCAGCACCACGGTCCGGCGCGCGCACGCGATCATCGCGCGCTTGCTCGCGGCCTCGTCGCTGTCGGGGGTGGTCAGCCCGTGGCCCACCGTGATGCCGTTGGTGGCGATGAACGCCACGTCGGCCCGGAGCTCGGCGAGCGCCCCCACCGTGTCGGCGCCGACGGCCGCGTGGGTGGCCGGGCGGACCTTGCCCGGGAGCAGGTGGAGCTCGATCTGGGGCAGCCCCGCGAGTCGCGTCGCGACCGGCACCGCGTGGGTGACGACCGTGAGCCGGTGGTCGCGGGGCAGCGCCGCGGCGAAGCGCGACGTCGTGCTCCCGGCGTCGATGACCACGACGGAGTCGGGCGCGGGCAGCAGGGCGAGCGCCGCGGTGGCGATCGCCTCCTTGGCCTGGGTGTTGGACTGGTCGCGCTCGCCGATCCCGGACTCGATGACGGTGAGCGAGCCGGCCGGCACCGCGCCGCCGTGCACGCGTCGCACGAGTCCCATGCGGTCGAGCGTGGAGAGGTCGCGGCGTACGGTCTCCGTGGTGACGTCGAACTCCTCGGAGAGCTGGACGACGGACAGGCGGCCACGTCGGCTGATCAGGTGAGCCATCGCTTGCTGGCGCTCTTCGGCGTACATGGTCCTCCCCGCAATCTGTGTATGTGTTGTTTTAGTCCCGAACGTGTTGCCTGTCAACAAGCCTAGGATCTACGGTGTGTCCATGACCACACCCGAGAGCCCCTCCCTCAGCGGGACCCCGGTCGTTCCGGGTGTTGCCGCCGGCCCCGTCCTCCACGTGCGCGGCGAGGTCTCGCCCGACGCGATCGCCCGCTTCGGTGAAGGCGACTTCGCCGACGCCGACGCGGCCCTGTCGGCGTACGACGACGCGGTGGCCGCAGTGGCCGACACGTTCGCCTCCAAGGCGGCCAACGCGCAGGGCGCCGCGGCCGAGGTGCTGACGGCGAGCGCCGGCCTGGCGCGCGACAAGGGCCTGCGCGGCGCGGTGTCGAAGAACCTGCAGTCCGGGCAGGGCCCGGTGGCCGCGGTGCAGGGCGCCGTCGAGCAGTTCGTCACGATCTTCACCAACATGGGCGGCCTGATGGCCGAGCGGGTCACCGACCTGCGCGACATCGAGCGCCGGGTCGTCGCCCACCTCGTCGGTGAGCCAGAGCCGGGCGTCCCGACGCCCAAGGAGCCCTCGATCCTGGTCGCCGAGGACCTCGCCCCCAGCGACACCTCCGGCCTCGACCCGTCGCTGGTCACCGCCCTGGTGACCGAGCGCGGCGGCGCCACCAGCCACACCGCGATCATCGCCAGGCAGCTCGGCATCCCGTGCATCGTCGGCGCCGCCGGCATCACCGCGCTCGCGGCGGGCACGTTCGTCGTCGTCGACGGCGAGGCCGGCACGATCGCGCAGGGCGCCGACCCCGAGGAGGCCCGCGCCCGGGTCGAGGAGAGCCGTCGGCTGCGCGAGGAGCTCGCCAGCTGGAGCGGTCCTGCGTCGACCGCCGACGGCATGCCCTTCAAGCTGCTCGCCAACGTCGCCGACGGCGCCTCCGCCGAGACCGCGGGTGTCGAGCCGGTCGGCGGGGTGGGCCTGTTCCGCACCGAGCTGTGCTTCCTCGACCGCAAGGAGGAGCCGAGCGTCGAGGAGCAGGCCGACATCTACAGCGCCGTCCTCGCGCCCTACGCCGACGGCCGCTACGTGGTCGTGCGCACCCTCGACGCCGGCTCCGACAAGCCCATCGCGTTCGCGACCCACGAGGGCGAGGAGAACCCGGCCCTCGGTGTCCGCGGGCTGCGGCTCAGCTTCGACAACCCCGGCCTGATGGAGCGCCAGCTCGACGGCATCGCCGCCGCGGCCGAGAAGACCGGCACCGAGACGTGGGTGATGGCGCCGATGGTGGCGACCGTCGCCGAGGCGGCCGACTTCGCCGCGAAGGTCAAGAGCCGCGGGCTCAAGGCCGGCGTGATGGTCGAGATCCCGAGCGCCGCGCTGCTCGCGCACCGGATGCTCGAGGTCGTCGACTTCCTCTCGATCGGCACCAACGACCTCACCCAGTACGCCATGGCCGCCGACCGCATGGCGACCGACCTCGCGCACCTGACCGACCCCTGGCAGCCGGCCGTGCTGCAGCTCATCGCGATCACGGCGCACGCGGGCACCGAGGCGGGCAAGCCCGTCGGCGTCTGCGGCGAGGCCGCGGCCGACCCGCTGCTCGCGACGGCGCTGATCGGCATGGGCATCACCTCGCTCTCGATGGCTGCCCGCGCCGTGCGTCCCGTGGGTGCGCAGCTGGGGAGGGTCACGTTCGAGACCTGTGAGGCGGCCGCCGAGGCCGCACTGGGTGCGCCCGACCCGATGGCGGCGCGTGCTGCCGTGCGCGAGCTGCTGGGCCACTGAGCCCCGCTCGCCGACCACCCCACCCACGACGGAGGAACCATGACATCTGCGTACGACCGCTACCGCGCCGCCGACACCGACGTGCCCGACGAGGCCTGGGCCTGGAACCTGTGGGGAGCGGGTGAGGACAACATGGGCAAGGACGACGGGCCCGAGCTCGTCGAGATCCCCTCGCCGGACGCCGACCACATGCTGGTGCGCATCGACAGCGTGGGCCTGTGCTTCTCGGACGTGAAGATCATGCGCCAGGGCGGCAGCCACCCGAAGCTCTACAACCGCGACCTGGCCCACGACCCCACCCGGCTCGGGCACGAGGTCAGCCTCACCGTGATCGAGGTCGGCGACCACCTGAAGGACCGCTACCACGCCGGACAGCGCCTGGCCGTGCAGCCGGACATCTACCAGGACGGCAAGAGCACCGCCTACGGCTACACGATCCCCGGCGGGCTGATCCAGTACCACCTCATGGGCGCCGAGATGCTCGAGACCGACGACGGCGCCTGCCTGCTGCCGCTGCCCGACTCGTTCGGCTACGCCGAGGCCTCCACGCTGGAGCCGTGGGGCTGCGTGATGGCGGCCTACACCCAGCGTCGCCGCCTGGAGCCGAAGAGCGGCGGGACGATGTGGATCGTCGGCCGTCCCGGCGACGAGCGCCACTACGACTTCTCGGCCGGGCTGGACGCTCCGGCCACCATCGTGCTGACCGACGTGCCGGCCGCGGTCGTCGCGCTGGTCGAGGGCACCTCCGCGACAACGGTCGTCCGCGACGGCCTCGGCACCGACGACTACCAGGCGCTGGTGGACGAGCTGACCGACGGCGCCGGCTTCGACGACATCGTCATGCTCGACCCGCGCTCGGCGGAGACCGTCGGTGCGGTCGCCACGCACATCGCCCGACGCGGCACCCTCAACATGGTCGGCGAGACCGCGCTCGACGGCCTGGTGAGCACCGACGTCGGCCGGCTGCACTACGACTACACCGCCTACGTCGGCGGCACGGGTCCGGACATCGCCGCGTCCTACGGCGAGGCGCGCAACCGCTGCGACCTCCGCTCGGGCGGTACGACGATCTTCGTCGGGGCGGGTGGTCCCATGGGCCTGATGCACCTGCAGCGGGCGATCCAGCAGACGGACGGTCCGCGTCGGGTCGTCGCCACGGAGGTGAGCGACGAGCGTCTGAAGAGCCTCGAGGACCGCCTGGCACACCTGGCGGAGACCAACGACTGCGAGCTGATCACCTTCAACTCGCAGACCTCGGAGGTGTCGCTGCGCGACTTCGTCATGGACCTCACCGACGGCGAGGGCGCCGACGACGTCGTCGTCAGCGTCCCCATCTCCGCCGTGATGGCCGAGGCCGACACGCTGATGAAGTCCGACGGCATGCTGGTCTTCTTCGCCGGAGTTCCTAACGGCACCCTGGCGCCGGTGAACCTGAGTGCGGTCTACCTGAGCAACGCCCAGTACACCGGGACCTCGGGGCTGACCATCCACGACCAGCAGCAGGTGGTGGACCTCGCCACCGCCGGCGAGCTCTCCCCGGGCTCGATCGTCGGCGCTGTCGGCGGCATGCGGGCGGCCAAGGACGGGCTCCAGGCGCTGGTCGACGGTGCCTACTCCGGCAAGGTCCTGATCTTCCCCCAGATCCACGACCTCCCGCTCATGGGGCTCGACGAGCTGGGGGAGAAGCTGCCGGAGGTCGCGGCCAAGCTCGGCCCCGGCGGCACGTGGAACGGAGACGTGGAGAAGGCGCTGTTCGAGAGCCAGCTGAGCGGCTAGAACGTCCTCTTCCTGAGAAAGCCACATAGTCGGGCACGAATGTGTGCCCGAATGCTTGGCAACATGCCCGTTCGTGATGTTTAATCACGAGCATCATGTGATGGGGGTCACCCGCCCCCATAGTTCAACTGGAGGACATCAAGCATGGCGACCACCACTTCCACCCCGGCGCCCCGATCCGGCGCCCGGGTCCACGTGCAGAAGTTCGGCACGTTCCTCTCCAACATGGTCCTGCCGAACATCGGCGCGTTCATCGCGTGGGGCCTGATCACCGCACTCTTCATCCAGACGGGCTGGATCACCCTGATCGGGGACAAGCTGTTCGGCTTCGAGGCGGGCACCGAGGCAGGCCAGCACACCTACGGGTTCGTCTCCGCCCTCGGCGGCTGGGACGGTGAGCACGCGGGCATCGTCGGCCCGATGATCACCTACCTGCTGCCGCTCCTCATCGGCTACACCGGCGGCCGGATGACCTACAACGACTCCATCCGGGGCGGCGTCGTCGGCGCCATCGCGACCATGGGCGCCATCGCCGGGGCCAGCGTCCCGATGTTCCTGGGCGCGATGGTCATGGGCCCGCTCGGCGGCTGGTCGATGAAGAAGCTCGACGCCATGTGGGCCCACAAGATCCGCCCGGGCTTCGAGATGCTCATCAACAACTTCTCCGCCGGCATCTGGGGCGGCATCCTGGCCGTGCTCGGGTTCGTCGTCGCCGGCCCGTTCGTGGAGGCCTTCAGCAAGGTCGCGTCCAACGTCGTCGACACGCTGGTCTCGAACAACCTGCTCCCGCTGACCTCGATCTTCATCGAGCCGGCCAAGATCCTCTTCCTCAACAACGCCATCAACCAGGGCATCCTGACGCCGCTCGGCACCTCCGAGGCTCTCGACAAGGGTCAGTCGATCCTGTTCCTGCTCGAGGCCAACCCCGGCCCGGGCCTGGGTCTGCTGCTCGCGTTCATGTTCTTCGGCAAGGGTGCAGCCAAGGCCTCGGCCCCCGGCGCGATCCTGATCCAGTTCGTCGGCGGCATCCACGAGATCTACTTCCCCTACGTGCTGATGAAGCCCAAGCTCGTCCTCGCCGTGATCCTCGGCGGCATGACCGGCGTCGCCACCAACGTCGCCTTCGGCTCCGGACTGCGCTCGCCCGCCAGCCCGGGCTCGATCATCGCGGTGTGGCTCGCCTCCCCGGCGGGCAGCATCATCGGTGTCACCCTGTCGGTGATCTTCGCGGCAGCCGTGTCGTTCATCGTGGCCGCCTTCCTGCTGCGCATCGACAAGACCGACGACGAGGGTGACCTCGCCGGAGCGACGAGCTCGATGGAGTCCATGAAGGGCAAGCAGTCGTCGGTCGCCAGCGCGCTCACGGGTGCCGGTGCCGCCGCAGCCACGACCACGGCGACGAGCACGGCCACCAAGGAGATCACCAACATCGTCTTCGCCTGCGACGCCGGCATGGGCTCGTCGGCGATGGGTGCCTCGGTGCTGCGCAAGAAGATCCAGGACTCCGGTCACTCCGAGGTCACGGTGGTCAACAAGGCCATCTCCAACCTGACCGACGACGTCGACCTGGTGGTCACCCACCAGGACCTGACCGACCGCGCCCGGGAGAAGAGCCCGTCCGCGATCCACGTGTCGGTCGACAACTTCATGGGCAGCCCGCGCTACGACGAGATCGTGGCGATGGTCCAGGAGAACAACCCGTCCTGACGGACGGGGTGACCCGTCCCGAGCGGGTCGCCTGACACACAGCAGGGCCCGGTCCTCCGTCACGGAGGGCCGGGCCCTGTGTCGTACGACGACGAGGTGCGTGCCGCGGCCGGGCGCACGCGCGGCGTGGGCGGGGCTCAGTCGGCGAGCGCGGACGAGCGGTGGGAGGCGAGGTCGACCCCGTGGAGCGCGCCGCCGCCCACGTGGATCGCCGAGGCGATCTCGGCGGGGTCGCACCCGAGGTCCGCGATGGCCACGGCCAGGCCGTTGCCGACGGGCGCGGCGACCATCTGGACCCACTCGAACCCGGTGACGAGCGACGTCGTGCCGAGGAAGCGGTCGAAGGCGTCGAAGGCGACCCTCATCCGACGCCCGGTCCCGGACAGGCCGTCCGGGTCGATGCCCGGCACCCGCTCGGCGACCATCGTGCCGCTCGCCGAGACCACGAAGCAGCCGGCGACCAGGTCGATGCGGCACACCTGGTCCATGACGGCGTCGAGCCCGTCGCCGAGCTCGTCGCCGTGGGCTGCGTCGACGGGCCGGCCGGAGCCTGCGGCGACCGGGTCGAGGCCGGTGCGGCTGAGCGCGCACGTCACCTCGAGGCCGAAGTCGCCCTCGTGGCCGACCTGCACGGCCAGCTCCTGGCGACCACCTCGCGCGTGCACGGACCGGAGCGCGCCGAGCCCGAGCAGCTGGTCGACCTGCACCAGCGCGCGGACGACGTACAGCGTCATCCCGGCCAGCTCGCCGCCGTGCTCGTCGTCCCCGCGGAAGCGCCCGTCACCGGAGACGGTGAAGCCTTCCTCTGTCGCAGCCTGGATCTCGCCCATGGTCGATGCCCTCTTCTGTGATGGCGGTCACCCCTCAGGGTAGGGGCGCTCGGATTCCCGCGTGGCCGTCTTCGCAATCTCGGCTGGGCGCTCTCGGGCCGCGGCCGGCCACCAGCGGTGTGGTGTGATGGGCCCCACGACGCCACCCGTGCCGGTGACGCCACCAGACTGCTGAGGAGTGAGGCGAGATGAGCGACGTACTGAGCCGGGAGTCGATCGTGCTGGGCGGACAGGCCCGCGACCGCGACGCTGCGATCACCGAGGCGGGCAACCTGCTGGTGGCCAGCGGTGCCGTGCCGGAGGCCTACGTCGAGGCGATGCACGAGCGCGAGACCTCGGTCTCGACCTTCATGGGCAACGGCCTGGCGATCCCGCACGGCACCAACGAGGCCAAGTCGCTGATCCAGCAGACGGCCATCTCGTTCGTCCGCTACGACGAGCCCATCGACTGGAAGGGCAGCCCGGCGAAGTACGTCGTCGGGATCGCCGGCGCCGGCGACGACCACCTGGTCGTGCTGCAGGCGCTCGCGGGCGCCTTCACCGACGACGCGAAGATCGCCGCGCTCGACGCCGCGCAGAGCCCCGACGACGTGCTGGCCGTGCTGGGCGACGTCAGCGCCTGACCCGGCCGGCGCCGACGAACGTCAGGCCGGCGTCACCGCGACCGGTACGCCGTTGAGGGCGGCGTTGCCCGACACGTCGAGCAGCTCGGGGTCGGTGAGGTCGTTGATCGACACGCCCGGGACCTCCCGGCTGCGGGCCATCAGGACGCCGTCCTTCGCGTGGCCGTAGCCGTGGGGGAGGGACACCACCCCGGGCATCAGGTCCTCGGACGCGGCGACCTCCACCTCGACCGAGCCGATCCGTGAGGTGACCCGCACCCGTGACCCGTCGCTGAGGTCGCGGGAGGCGAGGTCGGCCGGGTTCATGAGCAGCTGGTGGCGCGGGCGCCCCTTGGTCAGCCGCTGCGAGTTGTGCATCCACGAGTTGCAGTCCCGCTGGTGCCGGCGTCCGATGAGCAGCAGCTCGTGCTCGCCCGGCGTGTCGATGGCGGCCAGCCGTCCGACGTCCGCCACCACGACGGCCGGTGCCAGGTCGACCCGCTTCCCCCTCGACGGCAGCCGGTCCGGCAGCTGTCCGCCGCGCAGCGGTCCGAGGTCGAGGCCCGCAGGGCGGCTGCGCAGCTTCTTCATGGTGACCCCGCTGCCACCGCGTCGCAGCAGGCCGGTGACGAGCAGCGTCGGGCTGGCGGTGAGCCGGGCGCGCTGCACCAGCTGCTTCTTGAGGGGCGGCTTGCGGTCGAGGCGAGCGGTCGTGCGCAGCGTGATCTCCCGGAAGATCTGCCAGTCGTGGCGCTGGTCCGCCTCCTTCTCGAAGACCGCCGGCGTGAACCGGGCGGTGTTGCGCACGGCCAGGAGGTGGAACACCAGGTCGTAGTGGTCGCGCTCGAGCGCCGTGGTCGGCGGCAGGATCACGTCGGCGTGCCGCGTCGTCTCGTTGACGTAGATGTCGACCGCGGCCATGAAGTCGAGGTCGCGCAGCGCACCGTCCAGCCGGGCGCCGTCGGGCGTGGAGAGGACCGGGTTGCCCGCCACGGTCAGCAGGGCGCGGACCTGGCCCTCGCCGGGCGTCTCGATCTCCTCGCGCAGCGCCGAGACCGGGAGCTCCCCGGCGGTCTCCGGCAGGCCGCGCACCCGCGAGCGCCACGCGTCGAAGTGCCCGCGCCCGATCAGCCCGGTCCCGACTGCGTCGATCGCCGGGCTCGTGAACATCGCCCCGCCGGGGCGGTCGAGGTTGCCGCTGAGGACGTTGAGGCAGTTCACCGCCCACTGGCAGACCGTGCCCCACGGCCCGGCCGAGACGCCGATCCGGCTGTAGACGACCCCACCGTCGGCCGCCACGAGCTCGCGGGCGAGACGTCGTACGACGTCGGCCGGCAGGCCGCTCATCGCCTCGGCGCGCTCGGGGGTGAAGTCCGCGACCAGCCCGACCACGGTGTCCAGCCCCTCGGCGTACGCCGGCGCCGGGGGCAGCTGGTCGGCGAGCTCGGTCGTGAGCACCTGCAGCAGCGCCAGCAGGACCCACGCGTCCGTGCCGGGACGCACGAAGTGGTGCTCGTCGGCGACCTTCGCGGTCTCGGTGCGGCGCGGGTCGAGCACGACCATCCGGCCACCGCGCGAGCGCAGGTCGCGGACCCGCTGCGGGAAGTCGGGCACGGTCATCAGCGATCCGTTGGAGGCCATCGGGTTCGCCCCGATCACGAGGAACCACGAGGTCCGGTCGATGTCCGGGACCGGCAGGAAGAGCTGGTGGCCGAACATCAGGTGCGCGACGAGCTGGTGGGGGAGCTGGTCGACCGACGTCGCCGAGTAGCGGTTCCTCGTCCGGAAGGACTTGAACATGGCGGTGCCGTGGGTCATCGCGCCGAGGCTGTGGGCGTTGGGGTTGCCGAGGTAGACCCCCAGCGCGTCGTCGCCGTGCTCGTTGATCGTCGCGGCCAGGCGGTCGGCGACGAGGTCGAACGCCTCGTCCCAGCCGATCTCCTGCCACGTGGCGCCGGCGCCCTCGCCGACCCGCTTCACGGGGCGCCGCAGCCGGTCGGGGTCGGCGTACACGTCACCGATGGCGACGCCCTTCGGGCAGACGTGGCCGCGCGACAGCGGGTCCGCCGGGTTGCCGCGGACGCCGACGACCTCGCGGCCCTCGATCGTGATCTCGAGGCCGCAGATCGCCTCGCAGAGGTTGCAGACCCCGATCCGCTTCTCGCCCGTCGCCGTCGCGGTCGTGGTGGCTGTCATGGTGCGATCGTCGCACGTGGGCGGGGGTCAGGGAGTGATGGAGACCGGGCCGTGGGGGACCCAGACCAGCGAGGTCCACAGCCACTGGGCGAGGCAGCAGGCCACGACCACCGGCACGGCCAGCGCGATCCGGGACCGGGTGGTGCGGCACCGCTGCGACACCTCCGGCAGGGGCCAGGACGGGAAGGCCGCGAGGGCGAGGTAGCGCACGACGCTCGCGGTCGGCCGGGTGGCCGCCAGGATGTAGAGCGTGTAGAGCCCGGCCCAGAGCCTGCCCTCGAGCGGCCACGCGGCGGCGTCGCGTCGCAGCACGAACCACCCGACGAAGACCAGCACGACCACGCCGAGGACGGTGGCGGCGCTTGCGCCCAGCCCCGCAGTCCCGGACAACCACGTTGTCCACCCCTCTGTCCCGGTGACCCACGCGGCCTGGGTCAGGCGGTAGGCATCGCCCTCGCCGGTGACCACCCCTGCGACCGTCGGCCACACGAGGAAGCTCGCTGCGACCGCGACCGTCGCCGCAGCCAGCCCGATCCGGTCGCGGACGGGGAAGGGCTCGGTGCGACGTCGCCACCACAGCACCACCCACAGGGCTCCACACGCGGCGGCCAGGGCGAGGGTGACCGGGCGCGTGAGCGAGAGGAGCAGGCCGTACGCCACGACGCGCCCCCATCTTCGCGCGCCCAGCGAGCGAAGGGCCAGCAGCACCACTAGGAGGGCAGGGCCCTCGGTGTACGCGGTTTGGAACACCAATCCCACGGGGCCTAGGACGAGGACGGCCACGGTCAGTGAGGCCGTGAAACTGTCGCTGCGCTCGCGGACCATCCCGAACAGCAGCGTGCAGGCAGCGCCGGAGGCAAGGGTCGCTACGGCGGCGGCTGCCCAGGCATAGTCGAGCCCGGTCGTCATCACTAGCCGGGCGAGCGCCGGAACGATCGGATAGAAGGCCCAGGCGTTCTGCACGACGACGCCATCCCCGTTTCTCGGGAGCTCGGTGGGGTATCCGTGGATCGCGATCGTGCGATACCAGTAGCCGTCCCAGTTCACGAGCAACCGACTACCGGACGGGTCGTCCGGCCACGTGGATGTCCAGCCCGGCGGCGTCACCTGGTCACTCCCCGCGACCAGCAGCATGACCGAGCTCACGATCCGGCTGGCGACGAAGATCCCCAACGGGAGCCACAGCCGCGAGCGTCCTGCGGGCATGGCGGTCTGGGCTCGCGTGGCAGCACCGGTGAATCTCGTCACCAGCTGCTCCATCGGGGGTCCTCCTGCGGTCGGCCCGGCGCTGGGCAGCGCGAGCATAGTTGCCGACGGTCGTACCTCGGGCCGTAATCCTCGATTCGTTCACCCCGAGAGGGGTGGACGTGCTGCTCACCGCCGGGAACAATCACGCCCGCCCCGCACGTCCCGGGCACTCCACACGAAGGGAGCACGTCATGGGTTACGGAGGACCGATCGGTCTGGTCGTCGTTGGGCTGGTGCTGTCACTGGCACTGACCGAGCAGCAGGTGGGACCCGTCCAGGTCACCACGGTGGGATGGATCCTCGTGGCCGCTGGAGCGGTCTGGCTGCTCCTCACGCTGGTCCAGCAGAACACCCGCCGCCGCGCGACCACCACCGCCACCACGACCGACGCCGCGGGTCGCCAGGCGACAACGCAGCGCACCACCGAGTCGGACCCGCCCCCGCCGGCGATCTGACCGCGTCACCCCGCGGACGCTCACGGGGTCACGGAGTACACGCCGTGCTGCACCCAGGCCGCCGACACCCAGCACCACTGGACCAGGCAGCAGAGGAGCAGCACGGGGACCGCCAGGGCCACCCGCTTGGCGGTCGTGTCGCACCGCTGCGACAGCTCGGGCAGCGGCCAGCTCGGGAACACCGCGAGGACGAGGTAGCGCACCACGCTCGGGGTCGGCCGCGTGGCCGCGAGGATGTAGAAGGCGTAGACCACGGCCCACAGCCGGCCCTCCCGGGGCCACGCCCGCGCGTCACGTCGGGCCACCGCCCACACCACGAGCGCCATCGTGACGGTGCCGATCAGCGCGACCTGGAACGAGCCGCGCCCGACCAGCCCCGGAGAGCCACGTCGTCCACACCGCCTCGGGGTGGAGCCACGCGGCCTGGGTCGTGCGATAGGCGTCGCGCTCGCCGGTGGCGATCCCGGCGATGGCCGGCCAGGCGAGGAAGCTGAGGGCGAGCACCACCGTCGTGGCCGCGAGGCGCACCCGGTCCCGTGAGGGGAACGGCTCGGTGTCGCGCCGCCACCACAGCAGGACCCACGTCAGGCCGCACACGGCGGCCAGGGCGAGCGTGATGGGGCGTGTGAACGCCAGCAGCAGGCCGTACGCCACGACGCGCCCCCACTGGCGTGCACCGAGGGCACGCAGGGTGAGGAGCACCAGCAGGAGGGCCGAACCCTCGGTGTAGGTCGTCTGGAACACCGCGCCGATCGGACCGAGGACGAGCGTGGCCACGGCCAGGGCGGCGGTGAAGTCGTCGCTGCGCTCGCGCACCATCGCGAACAGCACCACGCAGGCCGCGGCCGACGTCACCATCGCCACGGTGCTCGCCGCCCACACGTGTCCGAGACCGCCCAGCATCAGCAGGCGGGCCAGACCGGGGACGAGCGGGTAGAAGGCCCAGACGTTCTTGACGACGGCGTCTCCCTCGCGCGGGAGGTCGGTGGGGTAGCCGTCGGTGGCGATCACGCGGTACCACCGGCCGTCCCAGGTGCTGAGGAGGTCGGCGAACGACGGGTCGCGCGGGAAGTGCTCCTCCTCGCCCGTGACGGGGATCTGGTCGGGACCGGCGAGCAGGAGCATCACCGAGCTCACCACCCTGCTGGCCGCGAAGACGGCCAACGGGATCCACCACCACGCCCACCCGGACAGCGGTCCCGGCCGTGGTCCCTGCTCGGCCGTGACGGTCCGCGCGTCCCCGCGTTCCATCAAGGATGTCTTGACAACCACGGGTGGACCCTAGGTGGGTGTCGCGCCCGCGGTGCGCAGGTCAAGCGTGATTCGTTCTTTGGTCGGAGCCCGCCGCGGATTGGGCCTCGGTCCCACGCCTCGATATGCTTCTGCGGTTGCCCGGACGGGTGACACGCCGTCATGACGGCCGCGGAACCAGAGTGCCCCGGTGAACAGGCCCGGGCGCGCCGCGCAACGAGAACCGAAGGAGCCCCGAATGTCGATTGGTACCGACGCGGAGACCAAGAAGAAGATCATCGCCGAGTACGCCGTCGCCGAGGGCGACACCGGTTCGCCCGAGGTCCAGATCGCGCTGCTCAGCCACCGCATCTCGCACCTCACCGAGCACCTCAAGCAGCACAAGCACGACCACCACAGCCGTCGTGGCCTGCTGCTGCTGGTCGGCCAGCGCCGTCGCCTGCTGAACTACCTGCAGAAGACCGAGATCGAGCGCTACCGCTCGATCGTCGAGCGCCTCGGCCTCCGACGCTGAACCCCTGGAGCGGTTCCCCGACACGGGGAGCCGCTCCGCTCGGTTTCGGGGGTCCCGCCGCGCTAGTGTCGGCCCCGAAGCACGAGTGCACGCACCACTGCACGCACAACTGAACACACCAGATCCAGGAGCGACCCGCGAATCCCGGCTCGGTCCTCGGTAGTGGCCCTCAGATCGTCGATCTGCGGGCCTCGATCGAAGACCGGCACCTCATGCGGCGTCGCGGATCGCTCCGCGAAGAGAAAGCAGATCCTGCTTCCATGAGTGAACCCATCATCTCCGCTGTCGAGACCGTTCTCGACAACGGCTCCTTCGGCAAGCGCACGGTCAAGTTCGAGACCGGCCTGCTCGCCCGCCAGGCGGCCGGCGCCGTCACGGCCTACCTCGACGACGAGACCATGCTGCTCTCGGCGACGACCGCGGGCAAGACGCCCAAGGACCACTTCGACTTCTTCCCCCTGACGATCGACGTCGAGGAGCGGATGTACGCCGTGGGCCAGATCCCCGGCTCGTTCTTCCGTTCCGAGGGTCGTCCCGGCGAGGACGCGATCCTCGCCTGCCGCCTCATCGACCGGCCGCTGCGCCCGACCTTCAAGAAGGGCCTGCGCAACGAGGTCCAGGTCGTCATCACCGTCATGGCGCTCGACCCGAACATGCCCTACGACGTGCTCGCCATCAACGCAGCGTCCATGTCGACCCAGCTCTCCGGCCTGCCGTTCTCCGGCCCGGTCGGTGGCGTCCGCGTGGCCCTCATCGAGGGCCAGTGGGTCGCCTTCCCGTCGCACTCGCAGCTCGAGAACGCCGTCTTCGACATGGTCGTCGCCGGCCGCGTCACCGACTCGGGCGACGTTGCCATCATGATGGTGGAGGCCGAGGCCCCCGAGGAGACCATCGCCCTCATCCAGAGCGGCGCGCAGGCGCCGACGGAGGAGGTCGTGGCCAGCGGCCTCGACGCCGCGAAGCCCTTCATCAAGCAGCTGTGCGAGGCGCAGTCGCAGCTCGCCGCCGAGGCCGCCAAGCCGGTCCAGGACTTCCCGGTCTTCCTCGACTACGAGGACGACGTCTACGCCGCGGTCGAGGCCGCCGCGAAGGCCGACCTCACCGCCGCCATGCAGATCGGCGACAAGCAGGAGCGCGAGGCGCGCACCGACGAGCTCAAGGCGTCGCTGCTCGAGTCGCTCTCCGGCCAGTTCGAGGGCCGTGAGAAGGAGATCGGCGCGGCCTTCCGCTCGGTCAACAAGGCGGTCGTGCGCGAGCGCGTCCTGCGCGACAAGATCCGCATCGACGGCCGCGGCCTGGCCGACATCCGTCCGCTGCACTCCGAGGTCGACGTGATCCCGCGCGTCCACGGCTCCGCGCTGTTCGAGCGTGGCGAGACCCAGATCCTGGGCGTCACCACCCTCGACATGCTCAAGATGGAGCAGCAGCTCGACACGCTCTCCCCGGAGAAGCACCGCCGCTACATGCATAAGTACGTCTTCCCGCCGTTCTCCACCGGTGAGACCGGCCGCGTGGGCTCGCCCAAGCGTCGCGAGGTCGGCCACGGCGCCCTGGCGCGCCGCGCCCTCCTGCCCGTGCTGCCCTCGCGCGAGGAGTTCCCCTACGCGATCCGCCAGCTCTCCGAGGCCATGGGCTCCAACGGCTCGACCTCGATGGGCTCCGTCTGCGCCTCGACCCTGTCGCTCCTGCAGGCCGGTGTGCCGCTCAAGGCGTCCGTCGCCGGCATCGCGATGGGCCTCATCTCCGGCGAGGTCGACGGCGAGACCCAGTACGTCGCGCTGACCGACATCCTCGGCGCCGAGGACGCGTTCGGCGACATGGACTTCAAGGTCGCCGGCACGCGCGAGTTCGTCACCGCCCTCCAGCTCGACACCAAGCTCGACGGCATCCCCGCCGAGGTGCTGGCCGCCGCGCTGACCCAGGCCCGCGACGCGCGCCTGGCGATCCTCGACGTGATGGCCGAGGCCATCGACGCGCCGGAGGAGATGTCGGTCCACGCGCCGCGCATCATCACCGTCCGCGTGCCCGTCGACAAGATCGGCGAGGTGATCGGTCCGAAGGGCAAGGTCATCAACCAGATCCAGGACGACACGGGCGCGACGCTGTCCATCGAGGACGACGGCACGGTCTACATCGGCGCGACCAACGGCGAGGCGGCCGAGGCCGCCAAGGCCGCGGTCAACGCGATCGCCAACCCGACGATGCCCGAGGTCGGCGAGCGCTACCTCGGCACCGTCGTGAAGACCACCAACTTCGGTGCCTTCGTGTCGCTGCTCCCCGGCAAGGACGGCCTGCTCCACATCAGCAAGCTGCGCGGCCTCGCCGGCGGCAAGCGCGTGGAGGCCGTCGAGGACGTCCTGGCCGTCGGCCAGAAGGTCCAGGTCCAGATCGCCGAGATCGACGACCGCGGCAAGCTCTCGCTGATCCCCGTCGTCGACGAGGCCGAGGGCACCGAGGACGCCGCCGAGGCCGCCGAGGCGACCGACGCCGAGTGATCCTCACCTGACGCACCACCCACGACCGGTCGGCCGCCTGGCCGGCCGGTCGTGGGCGTTTCACACCGAGCAGCACACTGGTGGCTCGCCCGCCATGACAGAAGGACCCCCGTGCAGAAGAACGGCACCACCCGCACCCTCCACACCGTCAAGGACGCCGAAGGTGCGGTGACCTCGCGCGTACGCCGCACGGTCCTGCCCAGCGGACTGCGCATCGTCACCGAGCAGATGGCCGGCTCGCGCTCCGCCAGCATCGGCGTGTGGGTCAACGTCGGCTCCCGCGACGAGACGCCGGCCCTGCACGGCTGCTCGCACTTCCTCGAGCACCTGCTCTTCAAGGGCACCCCCGAGCGCTCCGCGATGGACATCTCCGTCGCGCTCGACGCGGTGGGCGGCGAGTTCAACGCCTTCACCACGAAGGAGTACACCGTCTTCCACGCCCGGGTCCTCGACGAGGACCTGGCCACGGCCGTCGACGTGCTCGGCGACATGATCACCGCCTCGACCATCACCCCGGCCGACGTCGAGGCCGAGCGCGACGTGATCCTCGACGAGATCGCGATGCACGACGACGACCCCGACGACGTGGTCCACAACCTCTTCGCCCAGCAGGCCTGGGGTGACAACACCCCGCTCGGGCGTCCCATCGCCGGGACCGAGGCCTCGATCAGCGCGATGACGCGGGCGCAGGTCCACCGCTTCTACCGCCGTCACTACCGCCCCGGCAACATGGTCGTGTCGGTGGCCGGCAACGTCGACCACGCGTCGGTCGTACGCCAGGTGCGTGCCGCGTTCGGCCGCGAGGGCTTCCTCGACGGCGAGTCCGAGCCGACCCCGTCCGAGCAGTCGGAGAAGGCCCGGAAGGTCACCCCCGGCACCGCGACCACGGTCCGGCCCCTCGAGCAGGTCAACCTCGTGCTCGGGGTCAAGGGCCTGACCCGCACGGACCCGCGTCGCTACGCCCTCGGCGTGCTCAACACCGCCCTCGGCGGCGGCACCTCGTCCCGGATGTTCCAGGAGGTCCGCGAGGTCCGCGGGCTGGCGTACTCGGTCTACTCCTTCGCCACCCACCACGCCGACGCCGGTGTGGTGGGTGTCGCGGTGGGTTGCCTGCCCGGCAAGTACGACGCCGTGCTGGAGACCGTGCGCAACGAGCTCGCCAAGGTGGCCGAGCACGGCCTCACCGAGGAGGAGGTCGAGCGCGGCAAGGGTCAGCTCAAGGGCGGCCTCGTGCTCGGCCTGGAGGACTCCGGCTCGCGGATGTCGCGCATCGGCAAGGCCGAGCTCGTCCACGACGACCTGCTCACGATCGACGAGGTGGTCGCGCGGATCGAGGCCGTCACCCTCGACGACGTGTCCGAGCTCGCACGCGAGCTGTTCACCCAGCCCGAGCTGCTCGCGGTCGTGGGTCCGAAGGCCTGAGCTCCGGCTCCGGCTCCGGCTGGGTCAGCACAGCCGGTCGCGGCGGCCTCGTCGCGACCCGCACGCCGCCGACGACGAGCGCGGCGCCGGCCACCTCACCGCGGCTGACCGTCTCGCCGAGCGCGACCCAGGCGGCGCTCATCCCGACGACGGGGACGAGCATCGAGAACGGCGCGACGGTGCCGGCCGGGTGCCGGGCCATCAGCCACGACCAGATGCCCGAGCCCAGAAGGGTGCCGATCACGATCGTGTAGGCCAGCCCGACGAGAGCCGGGACGGTGTCGGGGGAGTGCCAGTCGGTCAGGGAGTCGGCGATCCTGCGCGGACCCTCGACCACGAGGGAGAGCGCCAGCATCGGCAGCGGCGGCACGACCGACATCCACAGCGTGAGGTGGAGCGGGTTCGGGGCCTTGGCCTGCGCCGTGCACAGGTTGCCGACCGCCCACGCCAGCGCGCCCGCCAGCACGAGGACGAAGGGCGCGAACGCGGCCGGGCCGTCGAGCCGCTGCCACCCGACGACCGCGAGCCCGATGACGGCGACCAGCACCCCGGTCCCGGCCCGCGGCGTGAGTCGGGTGCGGAGGAAGAGGCTCGCCAGGACCACGGTGAACGGCGCCGAGGCCTGCAGCACGAGCGACGACAGCCCGGCCGGCATCCCTACGGCCATGCCCCAGTAGAGGAACAGGAACTGGAAGGTGCCGAAGCCGAGGCCGTAGCCGACCAGCCACTTCCTCGGCACCTGCGGCACGGGCACGAGCAGCACCGTCGGGACGGCGATCAGGGCGAAGCGCAGTGCGACCAGGAAGAACGGCGGGAAGTGCTGCAGGGAGGCGTCGATGGCCAGGAAGTTGAGTCCCCAGCAGACGGCGACGACGACGGCGAGCAGGCGGTGACGGGTGGGCACGCGGCCCAGCCTCGTGCTTGTGATGGTGAAGGACAAGTGAAAAGAAGTACGCCGGATCTGTAGGCTGGCTATATGGACGTCCGCCACCTCGAGCTGCTCCGCGAGCTCGACGACCGGGGCAGCGTGACCGCGGTCGCCGCTGCGACCCACCGCACCCCGTCGGCCGTCTCGCAGCAGCTGCGCAGCGCCGAGCGGGCGTTCGGCGCGACGCTCGTCGAGCCGAGCGGTCGCGGCCTCCGGCTCACCGAGGCCGGCCGCGTGCTGGCCGACGCCGCACGCGACGTCGCGGTGGCCCTCACCGCGGCGGAGGCGCGCTGGCAGGAGTTCCACGGCACGGCGGCCGGCGTGGTCTCGCTGGCCGCGCTGCCCAGCGCCGCGACCTTCCTGCTCCCGGGCGTCCTCCGCGAGCTCGGCGACGAACCGATCGAGGTGGTGTGCACCGACGTCGACATCGCCGAGGCGGCCTACGCCGGCCAGGTGCTCGACCACGACATCGTCATCGCCCACAGCGCGCATCTGGTCCCACCGCACACCGACGACCTGGTGGTGCGCCAGCTCGCTCGCGAGCCGCTCGAGATCGCGATGGCGACGGGCCATCCCCTGGCGGTCCGGGACCGGGTGACCCCCGACGAGGTCGCCGCGTGGCCGTGGATCGGCGTACCCCTCGGCTATCCGTTCGACACGGTGCGGCTGGCGGTCGAGGAGGCGACCGGCACGCGCGTCGACGTGCGCCAACGGGTGCGCGACAACAGGCTCGTCGAGGCCCTGGTGGGTGCCGGCGACTGGCTGGCGGTGCTGCCGCGGTTCACCGCTCCTGCGGGCGACGAGGTGGTGCTGCGGCCGCTCGCCGGGATCGAGTCGGGGCGCAACATCGTCGCGATCCTGCGCGCGGACCGGGCCCAGAGGCGTGCCGTGCGCCGGGTGCTCGGCGCGCTGGAGAAGGTCGGGGCGACCTTCAGCGCTTCGCGATCAACCCGATGACCGGGGGAGCCTTCTGCTCGACCACGCTGACCCGGAAGCCGCCTCGGACGAGGTTCTCGGAGGCCTTCTTCACGATGTTGGGGACGAGCTCGGGCCGGGCGGCCTCGTAGAAGAGGTAGACCGCGCCTCCGGGCACCACGCGCTCGTGCAGCAGGGCGATCTCGTCCTGGCAGTCGCGCACCCAGAACAGGTTCACGTTGAAGGCGAAGACCTTGGTGAGGCGCTTGACCGGGACCCGCAGCGTGGCGAGGTCGATCTGGCGCACGACGAGCCGGCCGGCGTCGACGTACTTCTGGTTGCGGCGCTTGGTGCGGTCGACACCGGACTCGGAGCGGTCGATCGCGAACAGCTTGCCCGTCTCGAGCCTCGCGCAGATCGCCTCGGCCCCGGCTCCGGGGCCGCAGCCGATCTCGAGGACCTGGTCGTTCGGCTGGACGTCCATCAGGTCGACGGCCCACTTGATGCGCGGCGGGATGGTCGGAGCAGGCATGGTCTCTACCCTGCCAGACCCGCGTTCGCGAGTCAGCCACCGCCACTCGCGATCTGAGGTGGAGGCGATAGGTTCGGGTCGTGAGCACAGGTGACAGCACCCAGGATCGGGCACTCATCAGGGTCGGCGTGCTGGGGGCGCGCGGCAAGGTCGGCGCCGAGGTCTGCAGGGCCGTCGAGGCGGCTCCAGACACCGAGCTCGTCGCCTCGGTCGACGCCGGCGACGACATCGCCGCGCTGGTCGAGGCCGGTGCCGGGGTGGTCGTGGACTTCACCCACCCCGACGCGGTGATGGACAACCTGCGCTTCTGCATCGAGCACGGCGTCCACGCCGTGGTCGGCACGACGGGTTTCGACCAGGCCCGCCTCGACCAGCTCGAGACGTGGCTCGCCGATGCGCCCGGAGTGGGTGTCCTGATCGCGCCGAACTTCTCGATCGGCGCGATCTTGATGATGCGCTTCGCGGCGCAGGCCGCGCCGTTCTTCGACTCCGTCGAGGTCGTCGAGCTGCACCACCCCTCCAAGGCCGACGCCCCCTCCGGCACGGCCGGACGCACCGCCGAGCTCATCGCGGCCGCGCGGCGGGAGGCGGGGAGCGCCCCCATGCCCGACGCGACGTCGACCGGCATCGAGGGCGCACGTGGCGCCGACGTCGACGGCGTGCGCGTGCACAGCCTGCGCGTGCGCGGGCTCGTCGCGCACCAGGAGGTCCTCCTCGGCACGGCGGGGGAGACCCTCACCATCCGCCACGACTCGCTCGACCGCATCTCGTTCACGCCCGGCGTGCTGGTCGGCGTGCGGGCGATCGCGGACCGTCCGGGGCTCACCGTGGGCCTCGACGGGTTCCTCGACATCGAGTGATCCCCGGCGATGGTGTAACTCCCGGTCACCTGTCCTCGTTGAGGAGGTGACCGCCACGGTCCACTCGGGGACCGGGCACACTCTCGGGAGGGTTCCACCATGCGCAGAACCGCAGGTCTGGCCGCGTTCGCGGTCGCCACTGCCGCCGCAGCCGCACTGCCCCTGACGACCGCGTCCAGCGCCCAGGGCGCTCCGTCCGCCTCGTCCACCGCCTCGCCCGCCGCTGCGCGCACGGGCGTCGTGTCCGGCGCACTGACGTCGCTCCAGCGCCACCCCGGCGCCGCCCGCGCCACCGACGGCCAGGCGTTCGTCGCGACCGGCTCGATCACCGACGCCGACGGCAGCACCCACGTGCGCTTCGACCGCACGATCGACGGCCTCCGCGTCATCGGCGGCGACCTCGTCGTCCACCGCGACGCCGCCGACGCGTTCGCCGGCGTGAGCCAGACACTGGCCAGGCCGCTGACCCTCGGCACCGACGCATCGGTCGCCAAGGCCGCGGCCGCGCGCACGGTGCTCGCCCGCAACGCGCGCACCGCAGCCGTCCGCGGTGACGACGAGGCCGAGGCCACCGAGCTCGTGGTCGACGCGACCGGCGCGAAGCCGCGGCTGGCCTGGGAGGTGCTCACCGGCGGTATGCAGGCCGACGGCACGCCCTCGCGCCTCGCGACCTACATCGATGCGAGGACCGGCCTCGTGATCCGCAGCGAGCAGCAGATCGTCAACGTCGACGGCCACGGCGAGACGCTCTACAGCGGCGACGTGCCGCTGCAGGTGAGCGGGTCCGGGTCGTCCTACACGCTGAAGGACGACACGCGCGGCGGGACCTACACGACCGACATGAAGAACGCCGAGGACTCGATCCTGTGCCAGCTCCTCCAGATGGGCTGCTCGACCGGCACGACGGTCACCTCGGGGACGACCACGTTCGGCGACGGCACCAACGCCAACCGCGCCAGCGCCGCCGCGGACGCGCAGTACGGCTCCAACGAGACCTGGGACTACTTCCAGGACGCGCACGGCCGCGACGGCATCTGGGGTGACGGACGTGGGTCGTTCAACCGGGTCCACTACGGCAACGGCTACGTCAACGCCTTCTGGGACGGCAGCAAGATGACCTACGGCGACGGCGACGGCACGAACTACGGCCCGCTCGTCTCGCTCGACGTGGCCGGCCACGAGATGTCGCACGGCGTCACGGAGAACTCCGCCAACCTCACCTACTCCGGTGAGTCCGGCGGACTCAACGAGGCCACCTCCGACATCTTCGGCTCGATGGTCGAGTTCTACGCGGGCAACGCCAACGACCCGGGCGACTACCTGATCGGCGAGCAGTTCGACCTCCGGAACCACGAGGGCCTGCGCCGGATGGACCAGCCCTCGAGCGACGGCTCGTCGCTCGACTGCTGGAGCACCGGGGCCAAGGACGTCGACGTCCACTACTCCTCGGGCATCGGCAACCACTTCTTCTACCTGCTGGCCGAGGGCAGCGGCGGCAGGACGATCGGCGGCGTCGCCCACAGCTCGACGACCTGCAACGGCTCGTCGATCACCGGCATCGGCCGCGAGGCCGCCGGCGACATCTGGTACCGCGCGCTGACCGTCTACATGACGTCGAGCACCACCTACGCCGGCGCGCGCACCGCGACGCTCGACGCCGCCCGTGACTTCTACGGCCAGGGCAGCACCCAGTACGACACCGTGGCCGCCGCCTGGAGCGCGGTCTCGGTCGGCTGAGGAACGCCCCTCACCCAGGGGTTCCTCGCGGGGGTCGGGTGGGGGCGTCAGACGAGGCGGAACAGGGCCGCCACGACCGACGCCCCCACCACCACGACCAGGAAGGGTGCGCGCAGCAGCAGCGCCACGACGGCGAACCCGAGGCCCAGTGCCCGCGCGTCCAGCGTGAGCGCCGGGCCGTCGCCGTCCCCGGAGAAGACCTGCACCGCGACGAGGGCCGCCAGCAGGGCGACCGGGATCAGGTCGGCCACCCGCTCGACCGTCGGGTGGCTCAGCACCCGCTCCGGCAACGACATGCCGGCGAGCTTGAGCAGGTAGCACCCGGCGCACGCCAGGAGGACGGCGGTCCACATCAGCGGTGGCCTCCCGCCGCGTCGTCTCCGGGCACGTCGGTGGTGCCCTGCCGCCTCGCCAGCACGCCGACCAGCAGCGCGACGCAGCCCGCCGCGAGCACCGGCACCCCGGGCGCCGTGATCGGCACCATCGACAGTGCGACGGCCGCGGCGAGGAGGCCGACCACCACGTTGCGCCGGTCCTTCAACCGCGGCCAGAGCAGGGCGAGGAAGGCCGCACCGACCGCCGCGTCCAGGCCGTAGGTCCGCGGGTCGCCGACCGCCTCGCCGGCGATCGCCCCGATCGCGGTCGCGAGGTTCCAGAGCACGAAGACCGAGATGCCCGTGGTGAGGAAGCCGACGCGGGCACCCTCGGTGGTCGGACGGTTGACCGACATCGCGGTCGACTCGTCGATCAGGACGTGGGCGGCTGCGAACCGACGCCAGCCCCGCCACTTCAGCACGGGCGCCATCCGCAGGCCGTAGAGCGTGTTGCGGGTGCCGAGCAGGAGCGCGGTCGCGGCCCCCGACAGGGGAGCCCCACCCGCCGCGACGACGCCGGCGAGGGCGAACTGGCTCGCACCGGTGAACATCAGCAGCGAGAGGGCGCAGGTCTGCAGGACGCTCAGCCCGGACGCGACCGACACGGCTCCGAAGCCGATGCCGTAGGCCCCGGTCGCGACACCGACGGCCAGGCTGTCCCGGACGATCGAGGAGCGCTCGGCGGGGGAGAGGGCGGCGTCGGACACGCCCCGAGGCTAGGTCATCGCCACGGGTCCGCCGGGCCGGGTCTCACCTGCTCCGGCCGGGTCCGCTCACGGCAGGTGGCGGCGCACCCGGGAGGGCCGGACGCGGCGTTGGTGGAAGTCGTGGACCAGCACGAACGCGCCGGCCACGCCGGCCGCGCCACCGGCCAGCAGCCCGACCCGGACGTTGAGCGGGAGCTCCGGGACGGCCCCGAACCAGAAGCCGATGCCGATGCCGACCACGAGCGCGGCGAGGACGAGCACGAACCGGTGAAGCGTGGGAAGCGGACCTAGCATGTGGACCCCCGGTGCGGACCGGCCGAGCGGCCGGACCTCCATAGTGACTCCGGTCACGCGAATTGCAAGCAGCCCCAGGGGTGGGTTTCACCCATTCTGGGCGTCAGCCGATGGCGGTGTGGAGCCGGACCTGCTTGACCCGGGTCGCGCCGGAGCCGTCGAGGTCGAGCTCGCGGTGGGCCGTGTCGGGAGCCCAGCCGGCCTCGGTGAGGAAGGCCCGCAGAGCGTCGTCGCCGGCGTTGATCCAGCTGACGGCACGCGTGAAGCGGTCGGCGGCGAGGGTGTCGACCGCCGCCTGGAGGAGCCGCGAGCCGTGTCCCTTGGCCCGCTCGCCGGGGTCGAGGGTCATCTCGGCCAGCTCGCCGTCGGCGACCGGGTCGCAGTCGGGGTCGGCGGCGGGGGAGGTGAGGGCGAACCCAACCACGCGGTTGCGCTCGAGGGCGACCAGCACCCGGTTGCGCGCGTCAGCGGGTCGGGCCAGCAGCTGGCGCCACTGCGCGGCCACCACCTCGACGTCGCTCGGGAGCACGCCCGCGGGCAGCAGGTCGGCGTACATCTCCGGCCAGGCGCGCCCCTGGACCGCGGCGATCGCCTCCGCGTCGTCGGCCCACGCGATGCGCACCGACACGTCGGCGGACGGACCGCCGGAGTGCGAGTGGGTCATCGATAGGTCTCGGGGAGCTTCTCGCCGATCTTGACCTGGGGCTTGGGCAGGCGCAGGAACTTCATCTGGAGCGAACGCATCGCGGCGTAGCGCGTCGGGCCCTTGATCTTCTCGCCGGGGAAGCGGCGAGCGAGCTCGCGACCCAGCCGGAACCGGAGCATGACGATGTCGAAGATGATGACCAGGATCGTGGTGAACATCAGCGTGGTGCCGAGCTGTCGGGCGCCGGGCGAGTTCATGTAGCCGAGGATCATCGACACGATCAGCAGCGGCACCATCAGCTCGATGAACGAGAAGCGCGCGTCGACGAAGTCGCGGATGAAGCGACGGGCCGGACCGCGGTCGCGCGCGGGGAGGTAGCGGTCGTCGCCGGTCTTCATCGCCTCGCGCATCCGGCGTGAGGTGTCGCCGCGCGCCGAGCGCTGGGCGGCGGCCTGCTCCTTGCGGGTGCGCGGCACCTTGGCACGGGCCCGGGCAGCTGCCTCGGCCTCCTTGCGCGACGGCGTGGGACGACCCTTGCCGCCCACCTTGTCGGTGACGGTCTCGGTCTGCGGCTCGGAGCTGGTACGACGGAACACGGGTGCTGCCCTCACGTGGATCGGATGCTGGCGCCAGCCTATCGCCGTACGCAGGCGCACAGGGGACGCCCTACCTCCCGCTTGGCTTTGGTTCTAGGGTGAGGGGACAGCCAGACGTCACGAGCCTGACCCCGAACTGACCCAGAGAGGGTTCACACCCAGATGAGCCTCATGCAGCGCATCAGCCTGATCTTCCGCTCCAAGGCCAACAAGGCCCTGGACAGGGCGGAGGACCCCCGCGAGACCCTGGACTACAGCTACCAGCGGCAGCTCGAGCTCCTCTCCAAGGTCCGGCGCGGCGTGGCCGACGTCGCCACCAGCCGCAAGCGCGTCGAGCTGCAGGTCAACCAGCTCGAGCAGCAGGCCGCCAAGCTCCAGGGGCAGGCCGAGAAGGCGATCGGCGCCGGCCGCGAGGACCTGGCGCGCGAGGCGCTGACCCGCAAGTCCGGCCTGGCCTCGCAGATCACCAACCTCAAGGAGCAGCAGGCCGCGCTGCAGGGCGAGGAGGACAAGCTCGTCCTCGCGCAGCAGCGGCTGCAGGCCAAGGTCGAGGCCTTCCGCACCCGCAAGGAGACCATCAAGGCCACCTACACCGCGGCCGAGGCGCAGACGCGCATCGGCGAGGCGATGTCGGGCATCGGCGAGGAGATGGGCGACGTCGGGCTCGCGATCCAGCGTGCCGAGGACAAGACGGCGCAGATGCAGGCACGCGGCGCGGCGATCGACGAGCTGATCGCCTCCGGTGCCCTCGACGACGCCTCCTCGCTCAACGCCGGCGACGACATCTCCCGCGAGCTCGACGCGCTGAGCTCCGGCTCCGACGTCGAGGCCGAGCTGGCCCGGCTCAAGGGTCTCAGCGCCCCGCAGTCCGCCCCGGCCATCGAGGCCGGCGGCGACATCCTGGAGGAGTCGGACGAGGTGGCTGTGAAGCGTGAGGTCAACGAGGGCGGCCAGGCATGATCGTCCGGATCCTCGGCGAGGGTCAGTACGACCTCGACGACCACGCGCTCGACGCGCTCAACGGCCTCGACAACCAGATCGAGCAGGCCATCGAGTCGGGTGACGAGGCGATGTTCCGCACCGCGCTCCAGGGGCTGCTGGCCGGCGTGCGGGCGAGCGGGACGCACCACGACCCCGACTCGCTCGACGAGTCCGACCTGATCCTCCCGCCCCCGGACGCCACGATCGACGAGGTCCGCGAGCTCTTGGGCGACGACGGCCTCATCCCCGGCTGACGCCGCCCGGATGGCCACTTCTCGCTTCATCAAGGACGGCGGGCTCACTGCCCGGATGACCCTGACCATGTTCCTGCTCGGCGGCCTCTACGTCGCGTTGGTAGCAGTGGTGCTCCTCTACGTCCGGAGCCTCGGTGGTGCCGTCGTGGTCGCCCTCGTTGCGATCGGCATCGCCTTCTGGCAGTGGTGGAGCTCGGACAAGGTCGCCATGCGCGCGATGCGTGCTCGTGAGGTGACGCCGCAGGAGGCCCCCGAGCTGCACGGGATGATCGACCGGCTCTGCGCCCTGGCCGACATGCCGAAGCCGCGCGTCGGCGTCTCCGACATGGCGATCGCCAACGCGTTCGCCACCGGTCGCTCACCGGACCGGTCGGTGGTGTGCGTGACCACCGGCATCCTCCGCACCCTCGACGCCGAGGAGCTCGAGGCCGTGCTGGCCCACGAGCTGAGCCACGTGGCCCACCGCGACGTCCTGGTCATGACCGTCGCCTCGTCCGCCGGGATCGCGGCCGGCCTGCTCATGCGGTTCGCGCAGTTCGGCGGGATGGGCCGCTCGCGCAACAACAACGCCCTGCCGGCCGTGCTCGTCGCGCTCCTCGTCAGCCTGGTGGTGTACGCCGTCAGCTTCCTGCTGCTGCGCCTGCTCTCGCGCTACCGCGAGCTGAGCGCCGACCGCGCCGGGGCGTACCTCACGATGAAGCCGGCCGCGCTCGCCTCCGCCCTGCAGAAGATCAGCGGCGAGGCGGCCGCCACGCCGACCCGCGACCTCCGCTCCGCGAGCGCCCTGTGCATCGTCCCCGCCCTGCGCGGTGGCGGCCTGAGCGGCCTGATGGCCACCCACCCGCCCCTGCAGCAGCGGCTCGAGCAGCTCGCCCGCATCCAGGCCGAGCTGAGCCGGCCGACAGGCTGAGCCGGGACTGCGACGGGACTCTGATGGGACTCTGGGAGACGGTGCGGGCGCGCGCGAAGCCGAAGCGCAACGACCTCGACGCGCTCTTCCTCGTGCCCAGCGCGGCCGTCACGCTCCAGACCGCGCTCGGCTTCGAGCCCACCGGCACCGGCTCCGTGTGCTACCGCTCGGCCGCGGGGGCCGCCTTCGCCCAGACCCAGCAGGACGTCGTCGCGCTCATCGGGGAGGCCGACGGGGCGCCGCCGGTCACCGTGACCCGCGACGACTTCGGGTTCACCTGGCTCGTCGTCGACGGTGACCCCGCTGACACGTCCGGCCTGTGCACCGACCTCCACGCCGTCAACACGACGCTGGAGCTCAACGGGTTCGACAGCGGGCTGCTCTGCTCGATGGTGCCGTTCGCCAACGCGGCCGGGCAGAGGTTCGGCCTCACCTACCTCTACAAGCAGGGGACGTTCTACCCGTTCGCGCCCACCGGCGATCAGGTCCGTGACACCCTGTTGGAGTTGTCGGTTCGCGACGTTCTCGGACAGGAGCTCCCCATGGAACCCGATCTCCAACGCTGGCTCGCGGTCTGGAAGGCACCGGGCCTGTGAGCAGCGAGGGATCCGCCGGTGGTGGAGCGCGTCGTCGCGACCGCGCCATCGCGGCGTACGACGTCCTCGACGGCCCGCCGCGCCGCGAGCTCGACTCGCTCGTGCAGCTCGCCGCGCAGGTCGCCGGGGTCCCGTTCGCCGCGGTCAACCTGCTGAGCTCGCACTCCCAGCACCAGGTGGCCACCACGGGCTTCGAGGCCAGCGAGTCGCCGGTCGACCACTCGATGTGCCGCCTGGTCGTCGAGAGCGGACAGCCGATCATGCTCGAGAACGCCGGCGACGACGTGCGCTTCTCCGACAACCCGTGGACGACGGGTGAGATGGCCGACGTGAAGTACTACGGCTCCCACCCGCTGACGACGCCGGAGGGGGTCACGATCGGCACGCTCTGCGTCTTCGACGACGTGTCCCACGAGGTGACGCCGGAGGCGGCGCGCGGGCTCGCGCAGCTGGCGGACCGCGTGGTCGACGTGCTCGAGCTCGAGCTGGCGTCGCGGCGGCTCGGCGAGGTCAACGACCGGCTCAGCACCTCCAACGACCGGCTGGCGCACTTCGCCGGACAGGTGAGCCACGACCTGAAGAACCCGCTCACGTCCGTGTCGCTGTCCCTGGAGTCGCTCGAGCTCGAGGTCACCGACGATTTCCAGGTCGACACCGTCGCCCGGGCCCGCCGTGGCGTGGACCGGATGAACGGGCTGATCAACAACCTGCTCGAGTTCGCCCAGCAGGGCCAGGCGCCCGGCGACGACGTGGTCGACCTGGACGTCGAGCTCGCCGCCGCGCTCGACGACCTGGCCGGCCGGGTCTCGCGCGACCGGGTGACGGTCGGGTCCCTGCCCCTCGCCCAGGGCGACGCCTCGCAGCTGCGCTCGGTGCTGATGAACCTGATCGACAACGCCGCCAAGTTCACCGTCGACGGCGAGGACCCCGAGATCGAGGTCGACGCGCGCGTGGGCGACAACCTCAACCGGATCGAGGTCCGCGACCGCGGCCGCGGCATCCCGCCGGAGAAGCAGGAGCGCGTGTTCGCCCCGCTCGCCCGCCTCGACAAGACCGTGGAGGGCTCGGGGATCGGCCTGGCGACCTGCCGCCGGATCGTCGAGGCGCACGGCGGCTCGATGGGCGTCGAGGCGCGCGACGGCGGCGGGACGACGTTCTGGTTCGTGCTGCCGGCCGTCGACGAGCCCTGAGCCCTCGCCTGCGGTGCAGCAGGACGATCGACCTAGGGCAGCCTCGCCTGCTTCATCTGGCGCGACGCGTAGACGTTGCCGATCACGGTGCCGCCCAGCCAGGCGGTGAGCCGCTCGGCCTCGCGATCGAGCGCCTCGCGCCCGGCCGCGCCGACGTCCTCGAGGAGGGACAGCCGGACGACGCCGGCGTCGTCCTGCACCCAGCAGCCGACGACCCGGCCGTCCCACCAGGCGGTGGTGCCGGCGTTGCCGTTGGTGTCGAAGAGGTACGGCACGTGGGCGGGGTCGAGGTAGAAGTCGCGCTGCTTCCAGCCCATGACCGTCGGGTCGAGGGTCGGCAGGAGCGCAGCCCACGGCTCGAGCGGCCCGACGTCGGTGTCGTCGGGCAGCACCCAGCCGGTGTCCCCGCTGTCCAGCGCGACCTCGACCGCCCCGACGTCGGCCAGCGCGCGGGTCACGGCCGTCTTGGTCGAGCCGAGCCACCACTGCACGTCGACGGCCGTGCCGGGTCCGAAGGTGCCGAGCCAGCGGCGGACGAGCTCGGCGTAGCCGGCGGCCTCGTCGAGGGGCTCCGGGACCTGGGCCAGCCAGTCCTCGGCCCGCGTCCAGGTCGGCTTGTTCAACCTCCAGTGACCGGAGTTGTGGGCGCGCAGGGTGGCGCCCTCGAGCCCGAGGTGGGTGAGCACCCACGGCGCCACGGACACGGGGCGGTCCCACTTCTTGTCGGTGTCGCCCCCGATCATCCCGGCGAGCTCGGGGACCTCGGCGCGCAGCTGGGCGGTGGTCGCCGGGCCGCCCGCCAGCCGGGCGAGCACGGCGGCCCGCGCGGCGTCGAGCCAGGCCTCGCCGTCGTCGGCGATCCCGGCCCCGGCGATGGCCTTCGCGATCCGCTTGCGCTCGGCTGTCGCGACCCGCGCCGACGCGCTGCCCCAGGCGGCGGGGAGCAGGTCGAGGGGGAAGACGAAGAGGGTCCGTCGCATCGCGAGCTGTCGGACGAGGGAGCGTGACTCGTAGAGCTCGGCATCGATGTCGTCGGCCGTGACCCCCTCGGTGCGTGCCGCGACCGCGAGGTGCACCGAGGCGTACTCCGTCGAGTGCAGCACGGTCAGCGCGCGGGTGACCGCCTCGGCCGAGCCCAGCCGGTGACCCGGCGCCAGCGCGTGGCGTACGCCGATGCGGTGCCGGCGCTCGGCGTCACTGATGCTGCGCACGGCGTGACCCTCAGTCGCGATGGGACTTGCCGGGCAGGTCGAGCATCCGCTGGAGCGCCACCAGCGCGTCGGCCTCGGTCTCGGGGTCGACGGTGATCTGGTTGACGACCTCGCCGGCGACGAGGTTCTCCAGCGCCCAGACCAGGTGGGGCAGGTCGATGCGGTTCATCGTCGAGCAGTAGCAGACGTTGCGGTCGAGGAAGACGATCGTCTTGTCGGGGTGGGCGTCCGCGAGGCGCTTGACGAGGTTGAGCTCGGTGCCGACGGCCCAGACGGAGCCCGGCTCGGCAGCCTCAATCGTCTTGATGATGAACTCCGTCGAGCCGACCAGGTCGGCCTTGAGCACGACCTCGTGCTTGCACTCGGGGTGGACGAGCACGTGGATGCCGGGGTGCTTGCTGCGCAGCTCGTCGACGACGTCCTCGGAGAACCGGCCGTGGACCGAGCAGTGGCCCTTCCACAGGATCATCCGTGCCTTCTGGAGCTCCTCGGCGCTGAGGCCGCCGCCGGGCTGCAGCGGGTCCCACACGACGCACTCGTCGAGGGCGATGCCCATCTCGAGGACGGCCGTGTTGCGGCCGAGGTGCTGGTCGGGGAGGAAGAGGATCTTGGCGTCGCCCCCGGGCTTCTGCGAGAAGGCCCAGTCGAGGGCGACGTCGGCGTTGGAAGAGGTGCAGACCACACCGCCGTTGCGGCCGCAGAAGGCCTTGATGTCGGCGGAGGAGTTCATGTAGGTCACCGGGACGACCGAGTCCTGGATGCCGGCGTCGGCCATCGCGTCCCAGGCGTCCTCCACCTGGCGCAGCCGGGCCATGTCGGCCATCGAGCAACCCGCCGCCAGGTCGGGCAGCACGACCTTCTGGTCGGGCGAGGTGAGGATGTCGGCCGACTCGGCCATGAAGTGGACGCCGCAGAAGACGATGAACTCGGCGTCGGGCCGCGCGGCCGCGTCACGCGCGAGCTTGAACGAGTCACCGGTGACGTCGGCGAACTGGATCACCTCGTCGCGCTGGTAGTGGTGGCCGAGCACGAAGACCCGCTCGCCGAGCGCCTCCTTGGCGGCGCGCGCACGCGCCACGAGGTCGGGGTCGGACGCCGCCGGGAGGTCGCCGGGGCACTCGACGCCACGCTCGGCATCGAGGTCGCGGCCCTTGCCGAGGGGGAGGAGCGGCAGGTCGATGGTGCTCACGGTTCCCATCCTAGGAGGCGGCCTCGACGGCGAGCACGCCGTGGGAGGGTGACGGACATGCCCCGACGTGGAGAAGTCCTGGCCCTGGTGCAGGCGGGCGGTCAGGGATCGCGGATGGACGTGCTGACCCGCGAGCGGGCCAAGCCCGCCCTGCCCTACGGCGGTGTGCACCGGCTCGTCGACTTCGCGCTCTCCGCCCTCGTGCACGCCGACCTCGCCGACGTGTGGGTGTCGCTGGAGTACCAGGTGACGTCCCTCGACGACTACCTGTCGGGCGGCAGGCCGTGGAGCCTCGACCGCAACCGGGGTGGCTTCCGGCGGATCGTGCCGCAGACCGGCACCGGTCCGGCGACCGAGAGTGGCTTCGCCTTCGGCAACGGTGACCTGCTGCTGCGGATGTCGGCGGACATCGAGGCGTTCGGCGCCCCGACGCTCGTGGTCTGCAGCGCCGACCACGTCTTCAACACCGACCTCGCGCCGGTCATCGACGAGCACGTCGCCGCGGGCCGGACGGCGACGCTGCTGACGAGCGAGGTCACCAGGAAGGACGCGTCGGACAACGTGGTGGTCCTGGCCGACGGGCGCGGCACGGTCACCGGGGTCGAGCACAAGCCGTCACGCCCGTCGTCCGGCACGGTTGCCACCGAGATCTTCGTCTACGACACCGCGGCGCTGCTCGCCACCCTTCGCGACCTCCGCCGCGAGCTCGCCGGCAGCGACGACGGCGACAGCGGCATCGGCGACTTCGGCGAGCACCTCCTCCCGAGGCTGGTCGAGGGCGGGCAGGTCGCCGCGGTCCCGCTCACCGGCTACTGGCGCGACGTCGGCCAGCCGGGGCTCTACCTGCAGTCGCACCGCGACCTGCTCGCCGGCAGGGTCGACGTGTTCGACCACCCCGGTCGTCCCGTGATCTCGCACTGGCCCGACCGCCCCGCCGCACGCGTGCGCGCGTCCGGCGAGTGCCGCGACGCGGTGCTCTCACCGGGCGCGGACGTCGGGGGTCTCGTCGTCGGGAGCGTCCTCGGCCCCGGCGTCGTGGTGGAGAAGGGTGCCGAGGTCCACGACAGCGTCGTCATGGAGGACTGCGTGATCCGGGCGGGCGCGGTGGTGCGGACCGCGGTGCTCGACGAGGGGTGCGAGGTCGCACCGCGGGCGCGGGTGGGCGCGGAGTCCTCGCGACGGCTCGCGCACGACGACGACGTGACGCTGGTCGGCCGCGGGTCGCGGGTCGCCGGCGACGTGGCTCCCGGCGCGAGGCTGGAGCCCGGCAGCTCCTAGTCGCTGGTCAGAGGAGCGAGCCGTGGTGCAGGTAGGGCGCCGGTGGCTTCATATGCCGCACGCACAGGTAGCCGTTGGAGTAGATCGCCATCCGGGCCGCCAGGGAGACGTCGAGCGCCCACTGGTTGGCCGCGGTGATGTGCGGCACCGAGACCTGCGCACCCGGTGCCGACGAGGCCAGGGCCTCCCACATCAATGCGGCGGCCGTACGCCGGCTGGTGGCCGCGAGGAGTGCCGGCGCCCCATCGGCGTCGACGTAGGCGTAGCCCGAGCCGGTGGAGTGGTCGACCACCGCGAGGCGGAACTGGGCGAGCAGCAGCTCGTGGTCGCTGAGGTGGGCGGCGCCGCGGGTGCGGCGGTCGATCGAGTCGAGCAGGTCGACGTCGGCCGCGCTGCCCTCGCGCACCCGCTCGACGACGGGGAGCGCGGACCGGTCGACGACCCCGGTGACCGTCATCTGCGGGTGGAGGTCGAAGCCGGCCAGGCGGTACCGGCGTACGGCGCCGGGGTCGGCGCTGGCGGCGAACATCCCCCGCAGGCACCCGCGGCCGTGGTGCATCGCGGCCGCCATCAGCTGGGCGCCGATGCCCTGGCCCTGGTGGCCGGGCCGCACCGCGAACGAGGCCAGCACCCACATCAGCTCCCGCACGCGCGACACCGCGCCGCCGACGACCTCGCCGTCGACCTCGGCCACCCAGCAGCCGCCGGGGTCGGTCCGGAGCGCCGCGCGGGCACGGGTGATCCAGGCACCGTTGCGGTCAGCGGGTCGGCGTACGGGATCGGGCCAGGCGCGCTGGTAGGTGCGGGTGTCGACCTCGTAGTAGCTGGTCGCGGTGATCTCGGCGAAGGCCTCGAGGTCGTCCTCGCGCATCGGCCTGATGAGCGGGGGCGCGCTCACGAGACGTGCGCGGCGTAGCGGCGGAGCAGGTCGTCCCAGTGGGTGTACTTCTCGCGGAGCGCCTCGGTCTCCGCGTTCCAGCCGCTGTGCACCAGGCGCACGAGGGTGCTCCCGTCGCCGGTGTCGGTGAAACGCACGTCGAGGACGGTCGCCTCGTCCTCGGGGTGGCCGAGCCAGAACTCCTGCGTGTAGTGGCCGATGGGGTCCCACGACATCACCCGGCCCCAGACGTACTCCTCGTCGCCGTGCACCATCGCGACCGGACCGTTGGGGTCGATCGAGATCCCGGTGAAGGTCGCGGAGTCGGGGGTCAGGATCGGGTCCCACCACTCGCCCATCTGGGCGGTGAACCCGACGAACGCCGCCCTCGGGCTCCCCGGGACGACGATCTCGGCGACGACGGGATCAGTGCTCATGCGACCAGCATGCCGGACGGGGCCACTGCAAGGATGCAGCCATGCGCGTGCTGATCGCCCCGGACAAGTTCGCCGGCACCCTGACCGCGGTGCAGGCCGCCGAGGCGATCGCGACGGGGTGGCGGCGCCAGGCGCCCGACGACGAGCTCGACCTCGCACCGATGGCGGACGGCGGACCCGGCTTCGTCGACGTGCTGCACGCCGCGCTCGGCGGCTCGCTCGACGCGGTGACCGTCCGGGGGCCGCACGGCACGCCGGTGCCGGCGGTCGTGCTGCGGGTGGGGGAGACGGCCTACGTCGAGAGCGCGCAGGCCGCCGGTCTCCACCTGGTGTCCGGGTCGCCGGAGACCGCGTCGTCCTTCGGGGTCGGCGAGCTCGTGTCGGCTGCCGTGGACGGAGGGGCGCACACCGTCGTCGTCGGCCTGGGCGGGTCGGGTACGACGGATGGCGGCGCCGGCCTGCTCGCCGCCCTCGGGGCGACCTCCGACGGCGTGCTCGACGGAGGTGCCGCGGGTCTCGCGTCGGTCACGTCCGTGGACCTCGCCGCCGCTCGCTCGCGCCTGTCCGGCGTGGACCTCGTCGCGGCGAGCGACGTCGACAACCCGCTCACCGGCCTGTTCGGCGCCGCCAAGACCTTCGGCCCGCAGAAGGGCCTCGCCGAGGACCGCATCGCCGAGGTCGACGGCTGGCTCGAGTCCTTCGCGACCGCCACCGACCGGCGTACGTCGCTGGAGAAGGGCGCCGGAGCCGCCGGCGGGATCGGCTACGCGCTGCTCGTCCTCGGCGCCGCCCGGGAGCCGGGGATCGGCCTGGTGACGGACGCCGTGTCCCTCGCCGAGCGGGCGCGCGCCGCCGACCTGGTGGTCACCGGGGAGGGCGCCTTCGACTTCTCCAGCCGGGCCGGGAAGGTCCCCTACGGTGTCGCAGGCGTCGCCTCCGAGGCCCTCCGGCCCTGCATCGCCCTCGCCGGCCAGGTCCTCGTCGGCTCCCGGGAGATGCGCGCGCTCGGCATCGAGTCGGCGTACTCCCTCGTCGAGCTCGTCGGCGAGGAACGCGCCCTCGGCGCTCCCGGCGACGCCCTCGCCGACCTCGCCCAGCGCGTCGCCCGCACCTGGTCGCGGTGAGCACGCCCGCCGTCCTGGGCCGGCCGCGCGGACGACCCGCGGGAATAACCCGGCGTGTGCGACCATTGAAGCCGGCAGTACCCCGAGACTCCTGGAGTGATGAGATGACCGAGCAGGTCGAGACCACTGAGCGCCGCACCGACCAGATCAACCTCTCCGCTGTCGCCGCCGGCAAGGTGAAGAGCCTCCTCGAGCAGGAGGGTCGCGACGATCTGGCCCTGCGCATCTCCGTGCAGCCGGGTGGCTGCTCCGGCCTGCGCTACCAGCTCTTCTTCGACGAGCGCACGCTCGACGGCGACGTCACCACCGACTTCGACGGCGTGACCGTGGTCGTCGACCGGATGAGCGTCCCCTACCTCAACGGTGCCGAGATCGACTTCGTCGACACCATCGAGAAGCAGGGCTTCACGATCGACAACCCCAACGCCACCGGTTCGTGCGCATGCGGTGATTCGTTCCACTGATCTGACCCAGACGTAGACGAAGGGCCCCAGCCATCGGCTGGGGCCCTTCGTCGTGCGTCAGTCGAGGTGCAGGTGCAGGGCGTTGGCGATCCGGGCGGCGGCATCGGAGATCCGGATCTCGCGCTTGCCGACCTCGGCCGGGTAGTCGTCGTACCGCAGGCTCGGGGGAGTGGCGACGGCGGCGCGCGCGGCCCGCTCGAGAGGACCCTCGAGCCCGAGGTTGCGTCCCGTCTCGCGCCCGTCGGCGGCCATCTCGGCAGGGGTGCCCAGCTCGTCGAAGACGAGGTACGAGGGGCGGCTGGAGGTCGTCATGGGCACGACGGTATTGGCTACCGCGGGGTATCCCGAGGCTTACCTGAGGGTAGTGTTTCGCCGCGTGTCCCTCCTCGTAGCCGGGTCCATCGCGACCGACCACCTGATGTCCTTCCCGGGCAAGTTCTCCGACAGCCTCGTCGTCGACCAGCTCGACAAGCTCTCGGTCTCCTTCCTCGTCGAGGACCTGGAGGTGCGCCGCGGTGGCTGCGCCGCCAACATCTGCTTCGGGCTCGGCAACCTGGGCCTGCGCCCGGTGCTCGTCGGCGCCGTCGGTGAGGACTTCGCGGAGTACCGCTCCTGGCTCGAGCGCCACAACGTCGACTGCGAATCGGTGCACGTGTCCGAGACGCGCCACACCGCGCGCTTCGTGTGCACCAACGACTCCGCGCACGCGCAGATCGCGAGCTTCTACGCCGGTGCGATGAGCGAGTCGCGCGAGATCGAGCTCAAGCCGATCGTCGACCGCGCCGGTGACCCGGACTACGTGCTCGTCGGCCCGGACGACCCGCAGGGCATGCTGCGCCACACCGAGGAGTGCCGCCAGCGCGGCTACAAGTTCCTCGCCGACCCCTCGCAGCAGCTCGCCTTCGGCGGCGGCGACCTGATCCGCCCGCTGATCGACGGCGCGGAGATCCTGTTCTCCAACGAGTACGAGGCCAGCCTCATCACGCAGAAGACCGGGTGGAGCCGCGACGAGGTGCTCTCGCGCGTCGGCACCTGGGTCGTCACGCTCGGCCCCGACGGCGTCCGCATCGACCGCGCCGGCGAGGAGTCGATCGTCGTCCGCGCCGTTCCGGAGATCGAGAAGGTCGAGCCCACCGGCGTCGGCGACGCGTTCCGCGCCGGCTTCCTCGCCGCCCTGACCTGGGGCCTGGGCCACGAGCGCGCCGCGCAGCTCGGCTGCCTGCTCGCGGTCTACGTCGTCGAGCAGGTCGGCACGCAGGAGTACGAGATCTCGCGCGCCGCGTTCCTCGCCCGCTGCGAGGCCACCTACGGCGCCGACGCCGTCGCCGACTTCGAGCCGCACCTCAAGACGATCCGTCCCTGACCGAGGGCTCGCCGGCGACGTCAGCCGAGTCGTCGCACCACGTAGCGCGGGGCGCCGTCGTCGGCGCTGTCCGCACCGGCGTACTCCTGCTGCTTCATCCGGCACCACGCAGGTACGTCGACCGCTGCCGCGGGGTCGTGCGCCACGACCGCCAGCAGGTCACCCACCGCGACCTCGGTGAGGTGCCGGGCCAGCTCGATGACGGGCATCGGGCACGGCAGGTCGCGGCAGTCCAGCTCGAGCGCGACCTTCACATCCCCACCCGCGCCCGGATCTCGGCCACGACGCCCGGCAGCGCGTCGCAGAACGCGTCGACGTCCGCGCGGGTCGTGTCGCGCTGGAGCGAGAGCCGGACGTTGCCGTGGGTCAGCACGCCCATCGCCTCGAGCACGGGGCTCGGCGTGAGGGTCGAGGCGGTGCAGGCGGAGCCGCTCGCGATGCCGAGGCCGCGCCGGTCGAGCTCGGTCACCAGCGCCTCGCCGTCGACGTAGAGGCAGGAGAACGTCACGAGGTGGGGGAGCCGGTGCACGGGGTCGCCGACGACCTCCACGTCGGGCACCTCCGCCGCCACCCGCTGTCGTACGACGTCCACGAGCGCGTGCTGGCGCGCGTTGACCTCGTCGCGCTCGGCCACCACCGCCTGGAGCGAGGCGGCCGCCGCGAGGACCGCGGGGACGTTCTCGAACCCGGTCGAGCGCTCGTCGACGCGGTCGTCGCCGGGGAAGGGGTTGCGCCACCGCGCACGCTTGCGCACGAGCAGGACGCCCACACCGGCCGGCCCGCCCCACTTGTGGGCCGATCCGGCCGCCGCGGCCCAGCCCGGGGGAAGGGGGAGACGGCCCATCGAGGCGCAGGCGTCGGTGAAGAGCGGGACGTCGTCGGGCAGCCCGACGTCACCGACGTCCTGGACGGTGCCGACCTCGTGGTTGGCGCTCTGGAGGGCGACGGCGGCGACGTCGGGGGCCGACGCGCCCTCGACCAGGTCGCCGACCCGGACGCGCCCGTCACCCGTGACGGAGACCTCGGCGGCGCGGGCACCCCACGCCACGGCGTGGCGCACGGCGGAGTGCTCGACGGCCGAGTGGACGACGACGTCGCCCCGGCGCGAGCCGCGCACCAGCCCGAGGAGCCCGAGGTGGACCGCGTGGGTGCCGCTCGGGGTGAAGGTGACCTCGTCCGGCCGCACGCCGAGCGCCTCGGCCGTGGCCTCGCGGGCGTTGTCGAGCAACAGCCGCGCCTCGCGTCCGCCGCGGTGCAGCCGGCGCGGGTCGGCGTACCCCCGGTCGAGGGCCGCGAGCAACACGTCACGGGCGGCGGGGTGCAGGGGCGTCGAGGACGCGCTGTCGAGGTCGCCGCGTCGCTCCGCCGGACCTGTCACAGGGGCAACTTATGCCACACACAGCCCGCGCCACGGCGGGCGGGGGAGGCTCGACGGGCCAGAACGGCCGACACCCGACCCTGCCCCGCACGACGCGGCTGGTTGGGGATAGTCTCTGTATGTCGAAAAGGACCTAGAGAGAGGCTCGTCCGTGGGTCTGCAAGTCCCCAACGTTTCAGGTGTGCGCGTCAGGCGCACCCTGAAGGTCGCGCTGCTGGGCGTGACGATGCTGGTGCTGGCCGGCTGCTCCGAGGCCGACCGGCACGAGATCCGCAACTGGGCGATGCCCGACCGCGCGAGCGCCCAGGGTCCCTACACCTACGAGCTGTGGAAGTGGGCCTGGGTCGCGGCCCTCATCACCGGTGTCATCGTCTGGGGCCTGATCTTCTACGCCGTGGTGAAGTTCCGCCGTCGCAGCGACGACGAGGTCCCGCGCCAGACGCGCTACAACCTCCCGCTCGAGGTCTTCTACACGATCGCGCCGGTCCTGATGTGCGTCGTGTTCTTCTTCCACACCGTGCGCGTCCAGGACGAGGTCCTCAAGATCGTCCCCGACCCCGACATGACCGTCGAGGTCATGGGCCAGCAGTGGTCGTGGACCTTCAACTACGGCGTCGGCGAGCAGGACACGTCGGCCACCGGCGAGCCGCCCCGCAACGGCGAGCCGGGCGACTTCGCCTACGACGGCTACGTCTACACGGGCGGCACCGGGCGCAACATCCCGACGCTGGTCCTCCCGGTCGACCAGACCATCCAGTTCAACCTCCACTCGCCCGACGTGATCCACGACTTCGGCGTCCCGGCCTTCCTCGTGAAGATGGACGTCATCCCCGGACGGGTCAACAAGCTCCAGGTGACCCCGACCGTCGAGGGTCTCTACAAGGGCAAGTGCTACGAGCTCTGCGGTGTCTCCCACTCGCGGATGCTCTTCAACGTCGAGGTCGTCAGCCAGGCCGAGTACGACGCCTACCTCGCCGACCTCGCCGAGGCGGGCAACACCGCCGAGGCCCCGGTCCTCGGGGGCAGCTACGTCAATGACCAGGCCGGTCTCGACACCGGCTCGGAAGGACAGAACGAGTGACTGCCACCGCCTCCCCCCAGGCTTCGGTGCAGCCGGAGCGCAAGCCGCTGGGCGAGCAGGTCGTCCGGATGCTCACGACGACCGACCACAAGCTCATCGGCAAGATGTACCTCACCGTCTCCTTCGGCTGGTTCCTCGCCGCGGGCCTGATGGCGATGCTGATCCGCGCGGAGCTGGCCTACCCCGGCATGCAGGTCGTCAACGACCAGCTCTACAACCAGCTCTTCACGATGCACGGCACGATCATGCTGCTGCTCTTCGCGACGCCGCTGTTCTTCGGCTTCGCCAACGTGATCATGCCGCTGCAGATCGGTGCCCCCGACGTCGCGTTCCCGCGGCTCAACATGTTCAGCTTCTGGCTGTTCCTCTTCGGCGGCCTGATCGCCGCCTCCGGCTTCCTGACGCCGCAGGGCGCGGCCGACTTCGGCTGGTTCGCCTACACGCCGCTGTCCGACGCGGTCCGCAGCCCCGGTGTCGGTGGCGACCTCTGGATCATGGGCCTCTGGATGGCCGGTCTCGGCTCGATCCTCGGTGGCGTCAACTTCATCACCACCATCATCTGCATGCGCGCGCCCGGCATGACGATGTTCCGGATGCCGATCTTCGTCTGGAACACGCTCATCACCTCGATGCTCGTGATCATGGTGTTCCCGATCCTCGCCGGTGCGCTGCTCTCGCTGGAGGCCGACCGCATCCTCGGGGCGCACGTGTTCGACCCGTCGCACGGCGGCCCGGTGCTGTGGCAGCACCTGTTCTGGTTCTTCGGCCACCCCGAGGTCTACATCATCGCCCTGCCGTTCTTCGGCATCATCTCCGAGATCCTCCCGGTCTTCAGCCGCAAGCCGATCTTCGGCTACGTCGGCCTGGTCGCGGCGACCCTCGGCATCGCGATGCTGTCCGTCGCCGTGTGGGCCCACCACATGTTCGTCACCGGCGCGGTCGACCTGCCGTTCTTCTCCGGCATGACGTTCCTCATCGCCGTGCCGACAGGCGTGAAGTTCTTCAACTGGATCGGCACGATGTGGGGCGGGAGCCTGTCCTTCGACACCCCGATGCTGTGGTCGGTCGGCTTCTTGACGACCTTCCTCTTCGGTGGCCTCACCGGTGTCATCCTGGCCAGCCCGCCGCTCGACTTCCACGTGTCCGACTCCTACTTCGTGGTCGCGCACTTCCACTACGTCGTGTTCGGCACCGTGGTCTTCGCGATGTTCGCCGGCTTCTACTTCTGGTGGCCGAAGATGACGGGCCGGATGCTCGACGAGCGCCTCGGCAAGGTCCACTTCTGGATCCTGTTCGTCGGCTTCCACACCACCTTCCTCGTGCAGCACTGGCTCGGCGTCGAGGGCATGCCCCGCCGCTACGCCGACTACCTGCCCGACGACGGGTTCACCACGCTCAACCAGATCTCGACCGTGGGGTCGTTCCTGCTCGGCGCCTCGATGCTGCCGTTCCTCTACAACGTCTACGTCTCCGCCAAGGGGCCGAAGGTGGAGGTCGACGACCCGTGGGGCTGGGGCCGCTCGCTCGAGTGGGCCACCAGCAGCCCGCCGCCGCGCCACAACTTCCACACCCTGCCTCGCATCCGCTCGGAGTCGCCGGCCTTCGACCTGCACCACCCCGAGATCGCGCTCATGGAGCTCGAGGACCACGACGCGGAGCGCGAGGGTGAGGTCGCCGACGCGCCCGATGTCGAGGGTCGCGAGGAGATGCTGCGCGAGCGGGCCGGGGAGTCCGCCGAGCCGACCACCGAGACCGACTCCGACGAGGGGGACAAGCGATGAAGGCCGAGGCCTGGATCTTCGGGGTGACCGCGCTGTTCGTGGCGGTCGTGACGCCGGCCTACTGGTTCCTCGCCGAGGACTGGACCGGCACGTCGGCCCTGGTCATGACGGCCCTGCTCTTCGGCATGGTCACCATGTACCTCGGCTTCCACGCCTCGAAGATGGACCCCCGTCCCGAGGACCGCAAGGACGGCGAGATCGCCGAGGGTGCCGGCGAGCTGGGCTTCTTCCCGCCCTACTCGTGGTGGCCGCTGTGGTGCGCCCTGGCGCTCGGCGTGATCGTCTACGGCGTCGCGCTGGCCGCCTGGTGGCTCGTCATCATCGGCTTCACGGTCGGTGCGGTCATGTCCTGCGGTTTCGTCTTCGAGTACTACCGCGGAGAGCACGCGCACTGACACACCCACGACGGCGCGCACGCGCCGACTTCGGATGGACCCGCCCGCGACGTACGCTGGGCGGGTTCTTCCGTTCTGCTGCACGTCTCACTGGGGGTCTCGCCGCATGCGCACTCGCGCGCTCCGTCCCACGCGCTCCGCACCGCGCCGTCGTACGGCGTCCGCGCTGGCGCTCGTCGCCCTCGCCGCGAGCCTGGCGGCGTGCACCAGCGGCGGCGGCAGCACCGACGGCCCGGACGGCCCCGGGAGCCGTCCGGGAGCCGAGGCCGCCTCCGACGCGCCCAAGCCGGAGCCCGTACGCCTCACCACCAGCTTCGCCGACCCGACCGCGGTCCCGATCGACGCGCCGGTCACCGTGACGGCGGCCGGCGGCACCCTGGACGGCGTCGAGATGACCTCCGCGTCGGGTGACGTCGCCGGGGAGGTGAGCGGGTCGGAGTGGACCGCGAGCTCGCTCCTCGAGCCCGGCACCGACTACACGATCACCGCGTCCGCGACCCGGTCCGACGGCCGCGCCGTCGAGCGCACGCGCACGTTCCACACCGTCGACCTGACGCTCGCCCAGCAGACCTTCCCCTCGATCGCGCCGCTCGACGGTGAGACGGTCGGCGTCGGCATGCCGGTCATCGTGACCTTCGACGTGCCGGTCACCGACCGGGCGCTGTTCGAGCAGCACATGCACGTCACCAGCACGCCGGCGCAGAAGGGCTCGTGGTACTGGCTCAACGACCGCGAGGCGCACTACCGGCCGGCCAGCTACTGGAAGGCCGGCACCGACGTCGCCGTCGACATCGACGTGAACAGCCTGCCCGCGGGCAACGGCGTGTTCGGCCAGGAGTCGCGCACGATCGACTTCCACGTCGGCGACGCCCACGTCTACAAGGTCAACGCCCAGACCCACCAGATGCAGGTCCTGTCCAACGGGAAGCTCCTGCGGACCATCCCGATCACCACCGGCAAGCCGGGCTTCACCACGCGCTCGGGGACCAAGGTGATCATCGAGAAGTTCGCCGAGAAGCGGATGAACTCCGAGACCGTCGGCATCGCCCGCGACAATCCCGAGGCCTACGACATCGACGACGTGCAGTGGGCCATGCGGGTGACCTACTCCGGGGAGTTCCTCCACGCCGCGCCGTGGTCGGTCTCCTCGCAGGGCTACGCCAACGTCTCCCACGGGTGCACCGGCATGTCCACCGCCGACGCCGGCTGGCTCTACGCCATGAGCCGTCGCGGCGACGTCGTGGAGTACACCGGCACCGATCGGCAGATGACCCTCACCAACGGCTACGGCGACTGGAACCTCTCGCCGAAGGACTGGAGGAAGGGCTCGGCCCTCTCCTGACCCCTGGCGCTCATTCCCGGCCGATGTGTCCGGCCAGCGGGCGCGGTGCCGAGCGAGGGCCGGGTGCCGGCTTCCCACGGAGCGCAGGGCGTTCGACGAGTAGCCACGATGCGAGGGCCAGCATCCATGCGGCGGGCGTGGCAAGAGCGGTGACGAGCAATGGCGACGTGTCGGTGCCCAGGAACTGCACGATCGACTGCTGGACTGGCCAGGCGTAGATGTACAGCCCGTATGATGCGTCACCCCAGCTGACCAGCCGCTGGCCGAACAATGGCAATGCAAAGGCGGCCCAGAATGCCAAATAGACCGCAGCGACCGTCCACACGGCGACGTGCACGGTGAGCAGGCCGGTCAACCCGCTGGCCAGACACGCAAGGACAGCGAGGGCGGCACCTGGGTGAGAGAGGCCGATACGGTCACGCCATGACCAGGCGCACGCACCGACTGCAAACGCTGCCACGGCGTTCCAGCCCCCGAAGAGCGGTGCTTCGGGCGCGACGAGGCACGCCCACACGATGGCCGTTGCGGCCACAGCGGTGACGATGCGTCGGCTCGAGAGTGCCTGTGTCATTCCCATGACCAGTAGGAGGCCGTAAGCGATCACTTCATATCTCAGTGTCCAGAGTGGACCGTTGACGTTGTAGGCGCGGGGGAGGTCGACGAACACGCCAGGCAACACGGCTCCGAAAGGCGTCATGAGCACGGTCCAGCACGGGTAGCTCCAGGTTTGCATCGACGAGAAATACTGCCTGAACGGTAGGTCCGTGACGAGCGGCCCGAGCACCAGCGCACATGTCACGGACACCACCACGAGGGCAGGCAGGATCCTTAGAGAACGCTTCCTCAAGAAGGCGACGGGCCGGGGATCCAGCTCCCAACTGCGTCGGATGAGGAGGCCACTGATCGCGAAGAAGATCAGGACCGCCGCGCTGCCCAAGGTCGTCCCCAGTTGATGGAACGGTTCCGCCACTCCGACGATGGTGAACGAGTGCGACACCAGCACGGCCCACGCCATGAACAGACGGATGACGTCAAAGTTGTTCGCGCCGTCGTCTAGGCGATCGCCCAGATTCACGCCCCTCATGCTGAGCCGATTGGTCCAGGGAGGACACTGTGCGCCACCTTGACCCCGTGCCATGGGTCTCAGGCTAATGCGACGCCGCACCGGGCATGCTGGAATCCAGACAAGTCTTCGGGAACGAACGACGACGGCCCGCCGGGATCATCCCGGCGGGCCCTCGTGCGTGGTGCGTGTGGATCAGTGGTCGCGCAGCGGCACGTCGTCCGCGTCGCGCAACCGGTGGTCGTCGAACTGGTGACCGTCGACCGGGTGGTCGAGGCCCGCCTGGAGCTCGGCCTCGTGCTCGGCGTGGTGGTGCGCCTCCTCGAGCTCGGCCGCGGTGGGCTTCTGCACGTTGTGCTTGAACATCCACGACGACAGGGCGCCCCGGACCCGCTCGGACCGCGAGTTCGGCGAGGCCACGCCGGCCGCGTCGGTCGCGGCGCCGGCCTCGACGATCTGGTCCCGGTCACGCGCGGTGAGCGTGTAGGCGGCCGTCTCGCTGATCGGGAGGTGACGCTCGGAGTACTGGCCCTCGGGCGACCGGGTGATGATGCCCGTCTCGTAGCCGTGGAGCAGCTTCTCGTTGTCGTGGCGCTGCAGGGAGATGCACCAGCGTCGCGTGATCCAGAACGCCACCAGCGGGCCGATGAAGAGGGCTCCGCGCATGAAGTAGGTGATCTGGTTGATGCTGGCGTGCAGCTTGATCGCGATGATGTCGTTGCCGCCCGCGGCCCAGGCGAGGCCGTAGAAGGTCATCAGGGCGACCATCACCGCCGTGCGCGTCGGCGCGTTGCGCGGCCGCTGGAGCAGGTGGTGGTCACGCTTGTCCTTCGTGATCCAGCCCTCGAGGAACGGCAGCAGGATCAGGATCGTCAGCATCATCGGCGGGACGATCAGGATCGGGATGAGCACGTTCCAGGAGATGGTGTATCCGAAGATCACGGTCTCCATGTGGCTGGGCATGATGCGCAGCAGGCCGTCCGGCCAGCCCATGTACCAGTCGGGCTGGGAGCCCGCCGTCACCTTGGTCGGGTCGTAGGGGCCGAACTTCCACACCGGGTTGATCGACATCAGGCCGCCCATGAGGGCGATCACACCGAAGACCATGAAGAAGAAGCCGCCGGCCTTCGCGGCGTACACGGGCAGCATCGGGAAGCCGACGACGTTCTGCTCGGTGCGGCCGGGGCCGGGCCACTGCGTGTGCTTGTGGTAGACGAGCAGCAGCATGTGGGCGGCGATCAGCGCGAGCAGGATGCCCGGGATCAGCAGCACGTGGATGATGTAGAGGCGCGGGATGATCGACTCGCCGGGGAACTCGCCGCCGAACAGCAGGAACGACATGTAGGTGCCGACCACGGGCGTGGCCTTCAGGAACCCGTCGGCGGCGCGGACGCCGGTGCCCGAGAGCAGGTCGTCGGGGAGCGAGTAGCCGGTGAAGCCCTCGAGCGTGCCGAGGAGCAGCAGGATGCAGCCGATGACCCAGTTGATCTCACGCGGCTTGCGGTAGGCACCCGTGAAGGCGACGCGCAGCAGGTGCACCATCATCGAGGCGATGAAGATCATCGCGGCCCAGTGGTGCATCTGACGCATGAGCAGGCCGCCGCGCACGTCGAAGGAGATGTGCAGGGTCGAGGCCATCGACTCCGACATCCCGACGCCGCGCAGCTGGTCGTAGGTGCCCTCGTAGGTGATGTGACCCATCGACGGGTTGAACCACAGGGTGAGGAACACGCCCGTGAGGAGCAGCACGACGAAGCTCCAGAGCGCGATCTCGCCGAGCATGAACGACCAGTGGTCGGGGAAGACCTTGCGCAGGTTCTTCTTCATGGCCGTGGCCAGGCCGAGGCGGTCGTCGGCCCAGGTGGCCAGCGAGCCGGCCGGTCCGGGCTTCGATGCGGTCGCGGCGTTCGTGCGGTTGCTCGTCGCGACCTTGCTGGTGTCGACGCTCACTGCTTCTCACGCTCCCAGTAGCTAGCCCCGATGGGCTCGGTGAAGTCGCTCTGTGCGACCAGGTAACCCTCATCGTCCACCGCCAGGGGCAGCTGCGGAAGGGGGCGGGCAGCCGGACCGAAGACGACCTTGGCGTGGTCGGCGAGGTCGAAGGTCGACTGGTGGCACGGGCAGAGCACGTGGTGCGTGGTGCGCTCGTAGAGGGAGATCGGGCAACCCACGTGGGTGCAGATCTTGGAGTAGCAGATGATCCCGTCGACGGTCCACTTCTCCCGGCCCTTGGCGGGGATGATGTCGTCGGGGTCCATCCGGACGATGATGATCGCGCCCTTCGCCTTGTCGACCTGCTCCTGGGCGCCGTGCAGCTCCTCGTAGCCGTTCTCCTCGGTGGGGAACATGGCCTCGGGGGCGGCGTTGATCAGGTCGCCCATCTCGATCTCGCTGGCGAGGATCGGGGTGCCCACGACGTCGCGCACGAGGCGCATGCCGGGCTCCCAGATGGTGTGGGCGAGCTTGTCGATGTCGAGCTCGTCGCCGGGGGCGAGGTCGCGGAGCAGCACGACGGCCGGCAGGCCGAGCACGCCGACCGCGCCGAGCATGGTGTTGCGCACCAGCGGGCGACGACCGATGCCGGCCTCGTCGAGGCCCGCGTTGAGCGCGGCGACGGTGGCCTCGCGGTCCTCGGCGGGAGAGGCGGCCGGGTGGCGCATCTCCACCATCTCCGCGTCGGCCATGAGCTTGCGCGCGAGGTGGATGATGCCGATGCCGATGAGCAGCAGCGACAGGCCCAGGGTCACGCCGAGCGCCATCGTCGAGGCGCCCATGCCGAGGAAGGTGTCCCAGTTGTCGCCGACGGACAGCGAGAAGTAGGCCACGACGAAGAGCACGGCGAACGCCATCGCGGCGATGAACATGCCGGCGATCTGGCGCTCGGCGCGCCGCTCGGCCCTCGGGTCGACGTCGGTGGGGCGCCAGTGGTGCTCGGGCAGGCCCGGGTCCGCGATCGGCTCGGTGGCCGACGCCGGGAGGCGCTCGCCGTGCGGCTCGAGCGAGTTGTTGTCGTTGCTCACGCGTCCACCTTGCTCTTCTTGGTGCGGGTCGTGTGCGAGGCGATCCAGACCGCGGCGCCGACGAGGCCGCCGATGCCCAGGAGCCACGCGAACATGCCCTCGGAGACCGGGCCGAGGCCACCCAGCGTGAAGCCGGCGTACTCGGGGGTGTCCTGGATGCTGTCGAGGTACGCGATCACGTCGCGCTTCTCGTCGGGGGCGAGGTTGCCGTTGCTGAAGTTCGGCATGTTCTGCGGGCCGGTCAGCAGCGCCTCGAAGATGTACTTGCCCTCGACGCCGTGAAGGGTCGGGGCGTAGCCGCCACGCGGCATGGCGCCACCGGCGCCGTTGAAGTTGTGGCACGCCGTGCAGTTGGTCAGGAAGATCTGGCCACCGCGGGTGATGGCCTCCTCGCGCTCGGTCTCGGACAGGCCCTCGATCGAGTAGTCGGACTCGTTCGGGATGGCCGGGCCGGGGCCGAGGGAGGCGACGTAGGCCGCCAGCGCGGCGACCTCGTCGTCGTTGAAGGAGGCGGGCTTGCGGGGCGCCTGGGCGCCGGGGCTCGCCATCGGCATGCGGCCGGTGCCGACCTGGAAGTCGACCGCTGCGGCGCCGACGCCGACGAGCGAGGGACCGATCTGGTAGCCGTCGCGGACGGTCGGGATGCCCTCACCGTTCTGGCCGTGGCAGAAGGCGCAGCTGGCGAGGAAGAGCTGCTTGCCCTCGGCGATCTGGTCGGTGGCACTGGCCTGGTTCTGGGCCTGGGCCGGCGCGAAGGCGGTGTAGAGGGAGCCGGAGATCAGCAGTCCCAGCAGCAGCACGACGAGTCCCGCAAGCGGTCCCCGACGGTGCCGGGAGAGGCGACCAGCGGTTCGGTTGAGCAAACGCACGATGAGTCCTTGCCGGTGGGGGATCGGTGCTTACTGGATGACGTAGATCGTGAAGAACAGGCCGATCCACACCACGTCGACGAAGTGCCAGTAGTAGGACACGACGATGGCGGTGACGGCCTGCTCGTGGGTGAAGCGACGGGCCAGGTAGGTGCGGCCCAGGACGAACAGGAAGGCGATGAGTCCGCCGGTCACGTGGATGCCGTGGAAGCCGGTGGTCAGGTAGAACATCGAGCCGTAGGCCGAGCTCGGGATGGTGACGCCGTGGTGGATCAGCTCGGCGTACTCCAGGGCCTGGCCACCGATGAAGATCGCACCCATCAGGTAGGTCAGGATGAACCATTCCCGCAGGCCCCACTTGGTGAAGTTGAGCAGGCCCCCGGTGCGACCGACCTGGCCGCGCTCGGCGGCGAAGACGCCCCACTGGCAGGCGAACGACGACGCGACCAGGATCGCGGTGTTGGCCGTCGAGAACGGGACGTTGAGGTGCGCGGTCTCCTGCGCCCACAGCTCCGGGCTCACCGCGCGGATCGTGAAGTAGGCCGCGAACAGCGCGGCGAAGAACATCAGCTCGCTCGAGAGCCAGATGATGGTTCCCACGCTGACCATGCTCGGTCGGTCGTGGTGCCCGTGCAGCCGGGATGCCGGAATCGCAGTAGTCGCTGTCGCCACGGACGCCATTATTGCCCTTCCCGGAGGTGGAGGGCACCCCGACCCCCTGTGTAGCACCGTCATAAAGTTCACAGGGTGCTCATCCCCCTCTCCGGCTCCTCTCAGGTCGGCCTCGAGACCCTTCCGCGATTCACGCTCGGACGGGTGTTCACCGACTGGGGGATCGACCCGATCCCGTTCGTCGTCACGGTGTGGGCAGTGGGGTTGTACGTCCTCGGCGTGGTGGTGCTGCGCCGCCGCGGGGACCGCTGGCCGGTGGGGCGCACCCTCGCCTTCGTCGGGCTCGGGATGGGGTCGTTCTTCCTCGCGACCAGCTCGGGGATCGGCCGCTACGACACGACGCTGCTGAGCGTCCACATGGTCCAGCACATGATCTTGTCGATGATCGTGCCGCTGGCCCTCGCGCTGGGGGCGCCGGTGACGCTGGCGCTGCGCACGCTCCCCGCGACGCCGCGCCGCTGGCTGCTCGCGGTGCTGCACTCCCGCGTGGCCAAGGTGCTGGCCTTCCCGCCCCTCACCTTCGCGCTCTACGTCGCCTCGCCGTGGGCGCTCTACTTCAGCTCCTGGTACGACGCCAGCCTGGCGTCGTCGTTCGTGCACCAGATGATGCACGTGCACCTCGTGCTGGTCGGCACGCTCTTCTTCTGGCCGCTGATGGGCGTCGACCCCGTCCCGGGCCGCGTGTCCCACCCGTTCCGCGTGCTCCTCACCCTGATGACGCTGCCCTTCCACGCCTTCCTCGGGGTGACGATCATGGGGCAGACCACGCTGATCGGCGGCGAGCACTACCTCGCGCTGCGCGAGGGCCCGATGGGTGCGTGGCTGCCTCCGGTGCTGGAGGACCAGCACCTCGCCGGCGGCATCCTGTGGGCCAGCGGCGACCTGATCGGCGTGCTCTTCTTCGGGGTGCTCTTCACCCAGTGGGTGCGCTCGTCGATGAAGGAGGCGGCGCGCGAGGACAGGCGGCTCGACCTCGTCGAGCGGCGTGAGGCCCGCCAGGAGGGATAGGGCCGGCGACCTCGTCGTTCGGGCCTGCAGGCGGTCCTCTGGCACCTACGATCGTCGCGTGGGGGACGTCCGGATGCGCCAGTGGCTGCTGCTGGCGGTGATGTGGAGCCTCGCCCTGCTGAGCGTGGCGGCGACGGTCTTCGAGCTCACGCACTTCGGCATCGGCTACGACGCCCGGGCCTACTGGCTCGCCTGGCGCCGCGACGACCTCTACGGCCTCGAGCCGGGCGACCGGGACGCCTTCCTCTACAGCCCGGCGTTCGCCCAGCTGGCGTGGGTCCCCGCCCGGCTCCCGTTCACCGCCTTCGCGGCCGGGGTCTCGGTGTGCGCCGCCGTCACCTTCGCGTGGCTGCTGCGTCCGCTGCGTCCCGACGTCGCGCTGGCCTGCTGGCTGATGACGCTGCTCGAGGTCGTCGCGGGCAACGTCTACTGGCTGCTCGCCCTCGCCGCCGTGCTGGGGCTCCGGCATCCTGCGGCGTGGACCGTCGCGGCGCTCACGAAGATCACCCCGTGCCTGGGGCCCGTGTGGTTCCTGGTCCGTCGGGAGTGGCGCGCGCTGGGCGTCAGCCTCGCCGCGACCGGCCTCGTCGCGCTGGCGTCGTACGCCGTCGCGCCGGGGGAGTGGGCGGCCTGGGCCTCGTTCCTGCGCGACAGCAGCGGCGCCGGCTCGGAGGCGTTGCGCGGGTCCGTCTTCCCGCCCCTGGTCTACCGGCTCCCGGTCGCGCTCGCGGTCGTGGTCTGGGGCGCCCTCACGGGCCGGGCGTGGACGATCCCGGTGGCGATGGTGCTGGCGACGCCGGTGATCGGCATCGCCTCGTTCACGATGCTGTGCGCGATCCCGCGGTTGCGCCGGGTGCCGTCGGAGAGTCCGTCGCGCCCTCGGCCGACCGCCGACGCGCTGCCGTGAGCCGCGGGACGGCTGCCAGCAGGGTGAGGGAGCCGTTCCAGATGAACGGCGTCGCGACGACCATCGCGACGGGCAGCACCCACACGCGGTCGGTGCGCGCGGCCCACACGACGAGGGCCAGCGCGACGGGGATCCGGTAGAGCGGGCCAGGGATGAACTCGTAGCCGATGGCTCCGTCGGTCAGCCGCGCCTGGTCGAGGAGGAACGTGAACCACTGGTGCCACAGCCCGGGCGCGACGACGTAGGACACCGCGGCGACGGCGAGGGTCGTGACGGTCGCCTTCACGACCGCGGACCACTCGCCGCGGACGGCGAACCAGACCGGGCCCAGCGCGGGCGTGACCTTGGTGAGGGCGACGAAGGCCCACAGGTGGGGGTGCCTCATCCCGAGCACGGCGACGATCGCCATCGGGATGAAGATGTTGCCCGAGACGATCTCCTGCGACGCGGCGAGCCAGAGCGGCACCGCCAGGATCGCGGGCATCGGACGCAGCAACCAGGCCAGCCCGACGGCGTTGATCGCGATGAAGACCGCCAGGAAGACCGGCCACGTCGTCTGGGCCAGCGGCCACACGACCTGGGCGAACGCCGGGCTGTAGAGGAAGTGGCCGGGGTCGCCGACCGAGCCGTCGTACATCGGGCCGCGCCACGCGTCCCAGTAGGCCCAGGCGTCCCAGCCCGGCCCGCCGTTGACGAGGTGGGCCCACGTCTCGATGAGCCCGACGGCCGCGAGGAGCAGGCAGAGCGCGAACGCGGGCAGGCGCCGCCGCAGGTCGACCTCGACCTGCGCACCCCTGCTCGCCGCTGCGCTCGTCCGCACCGTCGGAGCCTAGGCGAACCGGGACGGCCCTGTCCGTGGATACAGTGTGCTCGTGAGCGACACCGTGAAGCCGTTGAAGGTCCTCGTCTACAGCGACGACGTGAACACCCGACAGCAGGTCATCCTCGCGCTGGGACGCCACCCGCACCCCGACCTGCCCGAGGTGGAGTACGTCGAGGTGGCGACCGAGCCCGTCGTCCTGCAGAACATGGACCGCGGCGACATCGCCCTCGCGATCCTCGACGGCGAGGCCGTCCCGGCCGGCGGCATGGGCATCGCCAAGCAGCTCAAGGACGAGATCTACGACTGCCCGCCCGTCGTCGTGCTCACCGGCCGCCCGCAGGACGCCTGGCTCGCGACCTGGTCGCGCGCCGAGGCCGCGGTCCCGCACCCGATCGACCCCATCCAGCTCGCGGAGGCCGTCATCGGCCTGCTGCGCCCCTCGGTGCCGGCCACCCGCTGACACCCGCGTGACCGCGGACCCGTCCGAGGCGGGACACCCGCCCCCGCAGGTGAGCATCCGCGACCGCCTGCCCCGCGACCTCGCCTGGATGCTGGCGCCGGTCGTGGTCTTCGGCACCTGTCTCTTCGTCGTCGAGCACGGCTGGGGCTTCGACTCCGCCGCCTACTGGGGCGCGTGGCGCGACGGGCTGTACGACGTCGCCCCGGCGACGCCGGGTGCGTACCTCTACAGCCCGGCCTTCGCCCAGGCGATCTGGCCGTTCACCCACCTGCCGCGGCCGCTCTTCGTGGGCGGCGTCTCGGTGGTCACCACCCTCACGCTGTTCTGGCTGCTCCGGCCGCTGGGCTGGAAGTGGTGGGTCCCGCTGATGGTGTGCTGCTCCTTCGAGATCGCCACGGGCAACATCAACTGGATCTTCGCCCTCGTGGTCGCCTTCGGGTTGCGCCACCCGTGGCTGTGGGCCGTGCCCGCCCTGACCAAGGTGACGCCGTGCGTCGGCCCGATCTGGTTCCTCGTGCGCGGGGAGTGGCGCGCGCTGGCGATCTCGGTCGGTGCCACCCTCGGCGTGGTGGCGGTCTCGGCGATCGCCGCCCCCGAGCTCTGGCGCCAGTGGGTGGAGTTCCTCCTCGACAACGCCGACAGGGGTGGCACCGTGCTCGGCGGCAGCCTGCTGCCGTCGCCCGCCGTGCGGATCCCCCTGGCCGTCCTGCTGGTGGCTGTCGGGGCCCGCCTCGACAAGCACTGGGTGCTGCCCGTGGGGATGATCCTCGGGTCGCCCGTCTTCGGCATCGGTTCCCTCGCGGTGCTCGCCGGGCTCGTGCGCCTCGGCTCGTCCGAGGACGCGTCCGGCCGGGGCCGGCGTACCGACTCCTGAGCGGCGGTGGGGCGCGGCGCGGCCACGCCACTAACCTGTGGCCCATGTCCCAGACCTGGCCCGACGTCCTCTCCACGCTGGTCGCCGGTCGCGACCTGACCACGGAGCAGGCGCGATGGGCCACGGACGAGGTCTTCGCCGGCGCGGCGACCCCCGTCCAGCTCGCCGGGTTCGTCGTGGCGCTGCGGGCCAAGGGCGAGACCGTGGACGAGGTGACGGGCTTCGCCGACGCCATGCTCGCCGCCGCCAACCCGATCTCGGTGCCCGGCCGCCTGCTCGACGTCGTCGGCACCGGGGGTGACCGGTCGATGTCGGTCAACATCTCGACGATGGCGGCCATCGTCGCCGCCGGCGCCGGCGCCCGGGTGGTCAAGCACGGGAACCGCTCGGCGTCGTCCCAGTCGGGCTCGGCCGACGTGCTCGAGGCCCTCGGCATCCGGCTCGACCTGCCGCCCGCCCGGGTCGCCGAGGTCGCCGAGGAGGCCGGGATCACCTTCTGCTTCTCCGCCGCCTTCCACCCGGCGATGCGACACGCAGCGGTGACCCGCAGGGAGCTGGGGATCGCGACGACGTTCAACATCCTCGGACCGTTGACCAACCCGGCGCGGCCGCAGGCCCAGGCCATCGGCTGCGCCGATGCGCGGATGGCGCCGGTGGTGGCCGGGGTCCTCTCCCACCGGGGCGTGGACGCCTGGGTGTTCCGCGGCGACGACGGCCTCGACGAGCTGACCACCACGACCACGTCGACGCTCTGGCGCGTCCACGGCGGCGAGGTCACCACCACGACCGTCGACCCGGCCGTCCTCGGCATCGCCCGCGCGACCACCGAGGACCTGCGGGGCGGCGACGCCGAGCACAACGCCGACGTCGTGCGCCGGATGCTGGCGGGCGAGCCCGGCCCGGTGCGCGACGCGGTCGTCCTCAACGCGGGAGCCGCGCTGGCGGTCTACGCCGACCCGGACGCGGAGGTCGCGGACTCCCTCGCGGCAGGCGTCGAGAAGGCGTCCGCGGCGATCGACTCCGGCGCGGCCGCCGCCGCGCTCCAGCGGTGGGTCGACGCCTCGGCGGCGACTCCTCAGGACCGGGGCGGCGTCAGCAGCTCGTAGTCGTCGTCGGCCTCGACGACGTCCCAGCCGAGCACGTCGGTGAGGGCGTAGCCCAGTCGCGAGTCCGGGTCGACCATCGCGTAGTCGACGTCGAGGTCGTCGATCTGCTCCACGAAGTCCGGCGCGAGGCTGGCGATCCCGATGTTGCGCTCGAGCTCCTCGACGGTGAAGACGTCGACGTAGCCGTGCATGACCAGCTGGAGCTGGGGGTGGCGCCAGAGCGCGTAGTGGCCGAGCTCCCAGTCGTTCAGCACCTTGGTGCCGTCGGGCATCGCGTCGAGCCGCGTGTCCACCCACGACGCGACCGGGCGGTCGTCGGACTTCGCCGACGCGGCGAGACCGAGCGCGACGAGGGCGATCGCGCCCATGCCGAGCACGGCACCGAGCTCGCGCCGGCCGATGCGTTCGACGGGCGGCACGATGCGCTGGAGGGACAGTGCGACGAGGGGGGTCAGCATCACGCCGGCGACGATCGTCGTCCGGACGGAGAACAGGCCCCAGGCGATCGCCAGTCCCATCACCATCACCGTCGGCCAGTCGACCGGGCCGCTGCGCAGCGCCGTCACCACGACGATGACGATCATGAGGAGGAGCACGAGCGCGTTGGGTGAGGTGAAGTCAGGCGGGCCCCACTCGGTCAGCTCGCTGTTGCGGTCGCTGACCCCGACGACGGTCGAGTAGGCGTGCACCCCCAACGGGGTCAGCACCGGCACCAGGGCGGAGAGGACCGGGATCGCGGCCAAGCGGCCGAGGACGCGGAGGTCGTGCTCGCGCGTGAGCGCCATCCCGACGATGGTCGCGAGGGCGATCGAGATGCCGACGAGCCACATCCCGTGGATCGGCACCCACGCCCACGCGACCAGCACCAGCCACCAGCGCGGCTTCGCGTCGCGAGCGGTGGCGAGCCAGGTCACGGTGACCAGCAGGATCAGCAGGTAGCTCACGACCTGGGGCCGGGCGGACAGGCCGGGCGCGGCCGCGCAGGTGCCGATGACCGCCGCGAGCGAGGCGGGCAGCGGGGCCACGTCGCGCCGGCAGGCGACGTACATCGCCAGGGGGAGCGCGATCACGAAGGCTCCGGCCAGCCAGATGACCCCGCCGATGCCGACGTGGTCGTCGGTCCACGACATGACGATCTGGGAGAGCCACTGGCTCGGGTACCACTGGGCGGAGTCGAACACGCTGAGGTGGCCGGGGTGGGCGAGGGACCAGCCGGAGCGGAACTCCTCGCCGAGGCGCAGGTGGAGGTAGGTGTCGCTGCCGACCACCGGGAAGTCCTGGATCCGGACGAGCAGGACCAGGGCGGCGGCGAGGGCCAGCAGGGGGACCACGCGCCGGATGAACACCGTGATCACGGTGCGACCTCCAGCACCCACGAGGAGCCTTCGCGGCGGAAGCCGAGGCGGTCGTAGTAGGCACCGACCATGCCGGGCGGCGTCACCACACGGCGCACGCCACGGGCGGCGAGGAGGCCGCTGCGCCGCCACACGAACTCACCGGGGGAGAAGTCGCGGTAGCGCGGGGTGACGTAGTCGAGCTGGACGTTGGCCGTCTCGCCCTCCTCGCGCAGCAGCACGACGCCGACGGTCTCGTCGCCCTTCTGCACCAGGAACGCGTCCTGCGTCGAGCTCGGGTCGTGCACGAAGCCCGGGTTGAAGCGCAGGATGTCCTCGCCGTGGACGCGCAGCACGTGGCGGAGGTACTCGTCGGTGGGCCCCACCTCTAGCACCTCGAACGCGGTCTCGTCGTGGCGCTCGCGCAGCATCTTGACGATGAACCACGCGTTGATCCCGACGAGGACGAGGTTCATCCCGACCATCGGCCAGACGTCGAGGAGCCAGTTGAAGACGATCAGGACCACGCACGCGATCGCGTTGAGCACCCGCAGCCGCAGGAGGCTCGCCTGGAGGAGGGAGTACACCAGGAGCGCACTCCCTCCCCAGCCGAGGACGTCGAGCCAGTGGTCGGAGAGCCAGGTCACGGGCGAACGCTAGTCGATCGGGTGCCCGTCACAGGCTGGGCACACCAGCCGTCGCGTCACCCAGGGTGTTGCCCGCCTGGTCCTTGATCTTTGAGGTGGTGAAGACGATCTGGTAGCTGCCGCGCTTGAGCCGGCCCTTGGGGTCGATGAGGACCTCGCGGCCCTTCTTGGCGACCTTGACCTTCGCCTTGACCTTGATCTTGAACTTGCCCTTGGCGTTGGCCCGCATCAGCGTCACGGTCTTCTTCGACGCACCCTTGACCGGCTCGCTGAACCGGACCTTCAGGGTGGACTTCGCCGTGAGCTTCTTCGGGGTCACCTTGAGCACCCGCGGCGCGTCGGCGTCGATCCAGAAGGTCCGGGCGGGGCTGACCCCGAGCACCTTGCCGCTGCTGTCGAGCGCCGTCACCTGCCAGGTGTAGGTGCCGGTCTGGATCTCCGACGGAGCGAACGCCGTGCCGACCGTGTTGACGGTCTGGTTGTTCGTGCCGGCGCGGATGGACAGCTGGTAGCCCGACGCGCCCTGGACGTCGGTCCACTCGAAGTACGACCCGTTGAAGGCCTGGTTGGCACCGTTGCCGGGCGTGAGCAGCTCGGGCGCGCTGCCGAGCGAGACGAACGCGCCGGCGGTCCACGGGCCTTGGTTGCCGCGCGAGTCGATCCGGCGCACGCGCCAGACGTACGGCGTGGAGGAGGCCGCCAGCGGCTCGCCCGGCGTGAACGCGGGGTTCGCCACGGAGGCCGAGATCACGCGGTTCGGCGGGGAGAAGGCGGTGTCGCCGTTCTTGTAGACCTCGACCTCGTAACCCCGGGCGTACGCCTGGGGCGCCCAGGTCAGCGGCACGGTGCCAGGCACCGCCACGCCGCCCACAGGCGACTTGAGGCTGATCGCAGGGCTGGACTTGACCAGCTGGGCCACGTCGGACCACGTCAGGGCGTTGTCCTGGAGGTCGATCGCCTGGACACGCCAGTAGAGACGACCCTCCGGGTAGAGCCGGTCGCCCGAGGTGTAGGTCGCCTGGTCGACGGTCGCCTGGTCGATGAGGGGCTCGGCGAAGCTGGGCTCGTTGTCGACCTGGATGCGGTACTGCTTGGCCGACTGCTGGCCCGTCTCTCCGTACGTCGGCGTGGCTGCGTTGGTGTCGATGTAGTCCTGCCAGCTGAACGTGATGTCGGAGCCGGCAGGGTCAGAGGAGGTGAGCCCAGCGACGCCCGGCGATGCCTTGAGGAAGTTGTGTGCGCCCGGCAGCGGGGGGTTGCGCTTGACGGGGCTCGGCCCGCAGGTGCGATCGGCCTTGCACGGGATGACGTACCAGAAGTAGGGCAAGCCGGCCTCGCTCTCGGCGAGCGCGGACCTCTCGTCACCGGACTGGAGGGCGAAGAAGTGGTTTCTGGTCTGGTACTGCTCGACGTTCGGCAGCGGCGAGAACGTGAAGTTCTCGTCCAGGCCGATGACGACCTTGTAGTAGGCGATGCCAGGCTGCCGGTTCCAGGTGAAGACCGGGGTGGCCGAGAGGGCGCCACAGTTCACGCTGCCGCAGCCGAGTGTCGTCGACGCGGCTCCGGTGCCGGTCAGCGCGGCCCGCATCCCGGTCACGACCTGGAACGGCCCTTCGGTCCCGATCGGCGCCGGGTCGTCCCACTTGATTTTCTGCGGGGTCGACCAGATGCCTGGGACGCCTCCGTTCGGATAGGGATCGTCGATGCCGCTCACGCGCCAGTAGTGGACCAGCCCGGGGGCAGGGCTGCAGGCGTCGAAACCGGTTCCGCGCGGCGCGTATGTAGTGCCCGCGGTGTAACAGCTGGAGGTGAAGTTCGGCGAGAAGTTGGGGTCGGTCGACACCTGGAGCACGTACCTGCTGGCGTGCTGAATCGGCGTCCATTCGTAGAACTTCCGTTCGCCGTCCAACGGGTCGACCGACGAGTCCGGGGTCGCCTCATCACCCTGTGGCCACACTGCGACCGGGGTGTCGAGCCAGTTGCGCTTGAAGCTGAAACGAGCGGTCGACCATGCGGTCGACTGCCCGGCCAGGTCGACCGCGCGCACACGCCACCAGAACTGGTCGTTGAACAGCGTGGTGGCCGGCGAGTACCGCGAGCCGTAGATGTTTTGGCCCGTGAAGGCGAAGTTGTTGAAGCCTGGATCAGTGGCGACCTGGAGGTCGTAGGTGATCGCACCGGGGACGGGCTCCCAGTCGAAGACGACGTCCTCGATCGCGGTGTTGATGTCGTCGACCGGATAGGTGAGCTTGGGCGAGGGGAGCGAGCCGAGGATGAAGCTCATCGGGGGCGAGGGCTGGCTGTTGTAGCCGCCCTCGAGGCTCGCGGTCACCCGCCAGAAGTAGTCGCCGGCGGGCAGGGCATCGGGGAGCGCGAGCGAGGTCGTGCGTGAGGTGTAGGTCTTGGCGCCGATGAAGTCGGAGTCGCCGTCGACCTCGATGGTGTACGACACCGCGCCCCGGCTGGTCTGCCAGCGCAGCAGCGGCGGCTCGTCCGGCTGCGGCAGCACGGCCCCGTCGGTGGGGTAGGTGCCGACCGGGATCCCGACGGGCGTCACCGCGAAGCTGGAGCTGCTCCACCCGGAGAACTGGCCGTCGCGCTCGGCGCGGACCCGCCAGTACTGCGTGCCGCGCGAGAGGTTGCGCGTGGGGACGAGGCGGTTGTTCCGCGTCGAGTCGCTGACCTCGGGCGAGGAGAACGAGGAGTCGTTGTCGATCTGGTATTGGTAGCTCGTCGCGCCGGTGGAGCGCCCCCACGAGAGCACGGGCGTGGCGCTGTTGGGCAGCCTGACCGCGAGCGTGGTCGGCGCCTTGGGCGCCTTCGCGGCCGAGGCCGGTGCCGCCGTGACGGCGAGCCCGCCGGCGGCGACGGCCAGGCCCAGGGCGCCGAGCCCCAGACTGCGAGCGGAGCGATGGACAGCCGAGACGTGTCGACGCACGATGTTCCCCCATGTGACGAACCGAAGACGTTGTAGGACGGATGCAGGCTAGGCGCAGGTCAGGGGTCCTCGTGGGCGAATGGCGAACTTGACGGCGCCGCTCCGTGGTCGCCCGGAGGGCCACGCACTACGGTGTGGCGCATGATCACCGCCATCGTGTTCGTGAAGGCCGACGTCGCGCGCATCCCGGAGGTCGCCGAGGCGATCGCGGCCCTCGACGGGGTCTCCGAGGTCTACTCGGTCACCGGCCAGGTGGACCTGATCGCGCTGGTGCGCGTGCGCGAGCACGAGGACATCGCAGCCGTCGTCGCCGACCGGCTCAACAAGGTCGCGGGAGTGACCGAGACCGAGACCCACATCGCCTTCCGCACCTACTCGCGCCACGACCTCGAGTCGGCGTTCAGCATCGGTCTCGACTGACGGCAGTGCCGCCGGCCACGGCCCGCGGTGCCGGTGGTCGGAGGTGGTCCGGGGTGGTCCCAGGCCGTCCTAGGGCCAGGGCTGCAGCTCGTTGGCGGAGTCGATCGTGAACACCCGCGTGACCCAGTAGTACTGACCGACGATCCCGACGACGACGAGCACGCCGAGCATGGCCCACTGCGCCACCGTGGCGGCCCGGCCCTGCTGCGGCTTCTCGCCGAGGAGCGGGGCCAGGGGCAGGATCGAGAGGAGCACGTAGCGCAGGATGCCTGCGTTGGGCTTGGTGACGGCCAGCATGTAGACGAGGTAGATCGGGCCCCACCACCGGAGCGGGAACGGCAGCGCCGCGACCGCGCGGCGCCGGGCCGCGAAGACCGCGACCACGAGCAGGGGCACGACGAGGAAGCCGATCGTGACCGGCCGGACCACCGAGAGGGTCAGCCAGTTCACGCCCGGCCCGCCGAGCTCGGTGTTGCCGCGCCAGCTGGCGATCGACTGCGTGAACGCGGCCGCCTCCCCGGTGCCGACCGCGGCGATGAGCGGCCACAGTCCGGCGAGGGCGAGCGTCGCCACCGTCGTGGCGGCCAGCGCGAGACGCTCGCGCCGTGGGAAGTCCTCCTCGTGCCGCCGGAACCACCTCACCAGCCACGTGACGCCGCAGAGCGCGGCCACGGGCAGCATGAGGGGGCGGGTCACCGCCAGGACGGCGGCGACGAGCAGGAAGACGGCGTAGCGCCTCCCCGAGAGCGCCCGGAGCGCCAGCACGACCAGCAGCAGGGTCATCGCCTCGGTGTAGGCGACCTGGAACACCGGGCTGGTAGGGAAGAAGGAGATCGCGAGCACCATCCGGGTGGCGGCGTGGTCGTCCATGCGCGAGCGCACGGTGCCGTAGAGCACGACCAGGGCGACCGCGAAGCAGGAGAGGCTGACCACGGACGCCGCCATCGGGAAGTCCAGGCCGAGCCGCATCACGGTCCGGACCACGGTCGGGTAGCCGCCGGAGAAGGCCCACTCGTTGGGGACGATCACGCCGCCGACCCGGGGGATCGAGTCGGGGTAGCCGTGCTCGGCGATGCTCCGGAACCACTGGCCGTCCCAGTTGGAGACGACTCCGAGGTATCCGGGCGAGGCCGGGGTCGCCACGGCCACCTTGTAGAAGTCGGCGTCCACCACGGGCGTCGCCTCGAGGGCGATCTGCCGGCTGGCCCCGATGGCGAGCATGACGCCGGAGACGAGCCGGCTGACGGCGAAGACGGCCAGCGGGACGATGAACCACCAGCGATCCATCAGGCGGGCCGGCATCACGATCGCTCTCTCGGGTCGGGCCCGGGGGTCTCGGGTCGCAGCGATCCTAGGGTGTGGAGCGGTCGGGCGGAGCCGATTCAGCGCACCGGGCGGTGGGCCGGACCGGGCGGCAGCCGCTGCTCGTCGAACGGCACCAGCGACAGCCGCGACTGGTTCACGGCGTCGTAGAGCGCGAGGTGCCGCGCCGCCCCGCCGAGCGGGCAGACCCACTCGCCGTCGACGTCGACCAGCCGGATGCCGGGCGACTCCAGCCACCGGAGGATCTTCTCCGACTCCTCGGCCGTCGCCGCCGGGACCGGACCGGGCGCGTCGCTGACGGTCTCGGCGCTCGCGGTCAGCTCGCGGACGTACTGGTGGGCGTCGGCGCCCGCGGGGATGCGGCCGGCGGCCGCCAGCCGGCCGTGGCGCACCACGTGCACCGACCACCGGCCGTCGTCCTCGCGCCGCGCGGCGACGATCTCCGGGCACCGCGTCAGCGCGGAGAGGCGCTGCGTGCGGGCCGCAGCCCGGACGAAGGTGGCCAGCCGGTCGCGGTGGACGCCGGCCTCCTCGAACCGCTCCCGGTCCGCGAGGGCCGTCATGCGCTGGTTGATTACCTCCACGACCTCCTCGGGGCTGCGCAGCAGCGTGTCGCGCAGCTGGCGTACGACGGCGGCGTAGGCCGGCTCGTCGACCGAGCCGTCGCAGGGCGAGAGGCACTTGCCCATCTCGGCCAGCACGCAGGCCGAGCCCGACGGAGTCCGCGGCAGGCGACCGCTGCACTGGCGGACGGGGAAGGTGTCGTGGAGCGCGGCGAGGCACTTCTCGGCCGTCTTCCTCGACGAGAAGGGACCGAGGTAGTCGGCGTCGTCGTCGAGGACCTTGCGCACGAGCGAGAGCCGCGGCCAGGCCTCGCGGGTCAGCTTGACGAAGTGCACCTTCTCCGGGAAGCGCGAGCGCCGGTTGTAGCGCGGCTTGTGCTCGGCGATGAGGCGCAGCTCGCGGACCTCGGCCTCGAGCGGGGTGGCGCACTCGATGCCGGTGACCGAGGTCGCGATGCCGACCATCTCGCCCATCCGCGTGCGGGTCTCGGAGGCGGTGAAGTAGGTGCGGACGCGGGTGCGGAGGTCGCGGGACGTGCCGACGTAGAGCACCCGCGAGCGGTCGTCGCGGAAGAGGTAGACCCCCGGCGCGTGGGGGAGGCCCTCGGCCAGGTGCCGCTTGCGGCGCTGGGCCGTGCTCACGCGCGACGAGAACGTCTGGAGCTCCTCGAGCGTGTGGACGCCGAGCCCCCCGAGGCGCTCCATCAGGCCGTGGAGCACGTCGACCGTCGCCCGGGCGTCGTCGAGGGCGCGGTGGTTGGGCGTCGTGGAGGCGTTGAACACGCGGGCGAGCGAGGAGAGCTTGCAGTTGGGCGCGTCGTCGCGGGTGATCACCCGGCGGGCGAGCTTGGCCGTGTCGAGGACCTCGTGCCGGGGCCACGGCCGGCCCTGCTGGCGTGCGAAGTGCTGCAGGAAGCCGATGTCGAAGGGCGCGTTGTGGGCGACCAGCACGCAGCCCGCGGCGAACTCCAGGAAGGCCGGCAGCGCCGACTCGATCGAGGGTGCGTCGCGCACCATCGAGTTGGTGATGCCGGTGAGCACCGCGATGAACGCCGGGATCTCGCTGTGCGGGTTGACCAGGGTCTGGAACTCGCCGAGGCGCTCGCCGCCCCGCACCTTGACCGCGCCGATCTCGGTGATCATCGAGCCGCCCTCCGCGGAGCCGCCGGTGGTCTCGAGGTCGACCACGCAGAAGGTGATGTCGCGCAGGGGCCGCCCGAGCTCGTCGAAGCTGCGCTGCGACTCCCAGCGGGGGGTGTCCTGCGTCGCGCGGTGGGCGGTGGTGCTCATGTCGGCGACGCTAGACGTGGGTTCCGACATCGCCGCGGCGACGCGCGGACTACGCTTGCCGCGCCGATCACCGGTCGGCACACGACCACTCCACCCCCCCAGATCTCGCACCCCGAGGGAGCCTCCCGTGACCGACCAGCCCACCGACCTCCGTACGCCCGCCGAGGGTGAGAGGTGGCGCTGCGGGGGATGCGGCAACCTGACCCGGTTCGACGTCACCCGCAGCAGGCGCGCCACGGAGTACTGGCACTTCGACCTCTCCGGCGACCACCGGGTCGAGGAGGAGACCGTCCACGGCGAGTCCGTGGAGGCCGTGTCGTGCCGCTGGTGCGGCCGCTCCGACGCGATCGAGGTCGTCGACCGCGCCGCCGCCGACACGGGCACCGACCCCGCGGCCGACGCGGCAGCCGACTCGGCAGCCGGCTGACGGACCACCCGTGACCGAGCCGGACGGCCTTCCCGAGCGACTCCGCCTGCGGGTGGTCGCGCTCGTGTCGGCGGTGCTGCCGTCGGTCACCCCTGTCCCGCCGGCCCTGCGCAAGGTGGCGGCGTTCGCGCCCGCCCGGCGCGCCCGCCTCGGGGGTGGCGCGATCTGGGAGGCGCTGGCCGACGACGACTTCCGCCACCGCGCCGCCGTGCAGGTCTCGGCCCTGCCCGCGGGCGACGACCCGCTCGAGGGCGCAGCCCGGGCGTGGCTCGCGCGCGAGGACGGCTGGGAGGCCGCGGTCGCCGGGGTCGCGGAGGACCTCGACCGCGACGCGGCGCGCGACGACCAGCACCAGGCAGAGGTCGCCCGGCTGACGGCCCAGGTCGCGAGCCTGCAGGCCGACGTCGCGGCGCTCCGCTCCGGGCACCGCGAGGAGCTCGACCGGGCCCGCGCGGACCACAAGGTGCTGCGCCAGCGACTCGGCGAGGCACGTGGGGTCCTGCGCGCCGCGGAGGAGGCACGCGACGAGGCGTACGCCGTGCGCGACGAGGCGGTGGCCGCCGCGGAGGCGACGACCAGGGCGGCGGAGGCCGACGTGCGACGGCTCCGGGCCCAGCTCGACGAGGCGGAGTCCGGCCTGGCCGCGCAGCGCCGCGACACCCGCTCGGAGCGCGACGCGGCCACCATCCGGGCCCGGCTCCTGCTCGACGCGGTCGTCGAGTCCGCCACCGGGCTGCGCCGAGAGCTCGGCCTGGCCGCGGTCGACGGCAGCCCGGCCGATGCGGTGGAGGCCCAGCTCGCCGGCATCGAGGCCGCGCCGTCCACGAGCGCGCCTGCGAGCCCCGGGCTGCTCGACCAGGTGCTGGCGATGCCCCGGGCCCGGCTGGTCGTCGACGGCTACAACGTGACCAAGTCGGCCTGGCCCAGCGCCACCCTCGAGGCCCAGCGCAGCCGACTCGTCGCGGCGCTCGGGCCGCTCGTGGCCCGGTCGGGGGCGGAGACGACGGTGGTCTTCGACGCCGCCGAGTCCACCACCCGCACCGCCATGCCCGCGCCGCGCGGCGTGCGCGTCGTGTTCAGCCCCGCCGGGGTGATCGCCGACGACGTGATCCGCCAGCTGGTCGCCGCGGAGCCCCGCGGCCGCGTCGTCGTGGTCGTGACCGACGACCAGGCACTGGCCAGGGACCTGGTCCGCGACGGTGCCCGGGTGGTCCCGTCGGCCGCCCTCATCGGCCTCGTCGGATGAGGCTTCCCTCGCGCGTCGCCCTGCTCGAGTGGCGCTGGACCGGCCTCGCCCTCGTCGTGATGCTCGCGCTCCTCGGTCTCGCGGTCCGCGTGGGCGGCGACTGGGACTGGCTGGTCGCGATGGGGGACCACGTGCGGGCCACCGGCTCCGTCCCGGACTTCGTCCCCTTCGCCGCTGCCGACACCTCCGGCTGGCACAACCTCCCGGTGCTCTCGGAGGTCCTGGCCTCCCTGCTGCACGCAGTGGGACCACGCGTGCCGGTCATCGCCCACCTCGCAGCGGTGGCGGTCTCGCTGGTCCTGCTCGCGGCGACCGCCCGGTCGCGCGGCGCCTCGGACGTCGCCGCGGCCGGTGCCCTGGTCGTGGTGGTCGTCGCCGACCTCGCCTCGCTGGTCCTCCTCCGCGCGCAGACGTACTCGCTCGTCCCCTTCGCCCTCCTGCTCGCGCTCGTCGTGCGGCAGCACCGCTCGCCCGACCGCGGCATCTGGTGGGCCGTCCCCCTGGTGGCCGTCTGGGGCAACCTGCACGGGGGAGCGTTGCTCGGCACGTGCGTGCTCGGCGCGTACCTCGTGGCCGGCCGGCTGCGCGTGCGGCCCGTCGAGACCGTGCTGGTGGGCACGGCGAGCCTGCTCGCGCTGTGCGCCAACCCGCAGCTGTGGCGCACGCCGTCCTACTACCTGGCCGTCTTCGACAACGCCGCCGCCGAGCGGTCCGAGGGACTGTGGGCCCGCCCGACCCTCGCCGACCCGCTCGACGTGGTGATGCTGGCGGGCATCGCGGTGCTGCTGGTCGCCTTCCTGCGACGCCGCCGGCCCCTGTGGGAGTACGTCGCCGTGGCCGGGCTGTGCGCGTCGACCGCGAGCGCGAGCCGCCACGGGGTGTGGCTGGCCTTCCTGCTCATGGTGGTCGCGACCGCGCAGCCGGCACCCGGAACCGCTCCGGCGCCCGCGCGAGCTGCCGGGGTGGCGGGGGTGGTGGCCGGACTGGCCCTCGTCGTCGCGGTGCCGATCACGGTGGCCCGCGGCGACGACGTCCTCGGTGCGCGGCCGGGCACAGTGGCCGCCGTCGCCCGCGTCGCCGACTCCACGCCGGGCGGCGTGGTCCTCGCGCCCGCGCCGCTGTCGGAGTCGCTCGCCGTCGGCGGGGTGCGGCTGTGGGCCGGCAACCCGCTGGACGCCTTCTCCCAGGCCGACCAGACCAGCCTCCTCGACTTCTACTACGGCCGCGCGGGCGCGCAGGCGGCCGTCGAGGCGTCGGACGTCGTCGTGGTGATGGAGGGCTCGGCGCAGGAGTCGGTCGTCGCCGACGACACGGCGTTCACCGCGCGCGACTGCGGCGCTCCGTGGCTCTGCTACGTCCGCGGCTGAGGGGCCGCGCACCCCGGGTCCGGGGCCGTTGTCGGTGGGTCCTGTCACCGTTCGGGACATGACGACACGGATCGACTGCGACACCTGCGTGGTGCGCGGCCTGCACTGCCACGACTGCGTGGTGACGGTGCTCCTCGGACCGCCACCGGAGCTCATGATCGACGACGACGAGATGGCGGCGCTCGACGCGCTGGCCTCGGGAGGGCTGGTCCCGCCGCTGAGGCTGGTCGAGCCCGTCGCGGGCCCGGTGATCGAGTCGGCGTGACCGCGGACGGACGTCTTGCCGAGATCTTGCCGATAACAAAGTCCCACGAGTTGTCGCGAAGATTGGCGGGGCTTCGACGGGCCGTCTAGTCTGTGGGCTGGCTTCCGTGGAAGTGGGTCACCCGGCCCGCGCGGAGGTCGCGCCGAGTCGTGGCCCACAACCCCCGCACCACTGTGGTCCACGAGCCGGGGAACCACACTTCCCCCTGGGGTGAATCCCCTGCGAGGCGCATCGCGCGAGCGGTGCGTGGAGCAGGGGTAGGACACGTCGTGCCGAACCCGTCAGCTCACCTGGTAGGCGTACGACACCTGAGGGAGAACCCCCGCTCCGTGGCTCACACCCGCAAGCGAGCTGGTGCGACCGTGCTCGGTCTCACCGCCATCGCTGCCATCGCCTTCGTGCCCGCGACTCCTGCGCAGGCCGACCCCAGCATCAAGGACGTCAAGGTCCGCGTCGACACCCTCTACCACGAGGCCGAGGCCGCGCAGGAGCGGTTGCACGACGCGAAGCTCGACCTCGCCGACCTCCGCAGCGACCTGTCCGGCCTCGAGGCCGACCAGAGCCGTCAGGACGAGCGCCTCGACGCGGTCCGTGACCAGGTCTCCGACGCCGTCGTGCGCCAGCTCGAGGGCGAGGGCATCTCGACCGTCGGCCAGATCGTGGTCTCGGAGGACCCCGGGGCCTTCCTCGACTCGCTGTCGACGATGTCGTCCTTCAACGACCTCCAGTCCTCCCTCCTCACCAGCTACGACACCGAGCTCGACGCGCTCGAGATCCGTCGCGAGGCCACCGACGCCCGCGAGAAGGAGATCGCCGAGCTCACCGACGAGCTGAGCACCGAGAAGCAGACGGTCGACGACAAGCTCGCCGAGGCCAAGGACCTGCTCGCCGACCTCGAGGCCGAGGAGCGCGAGCGCGTCCTGGCCTCCCGCGGCAGCAACGTCCGCATGCCCAGCGACGTCCCGGCCTCCGGCCGCGCGGCGGCTGCGATCGCCTACGCCATGGCGCAGGTTGGCGACGCCTACGTCTACGGCGCTGCCGGCGAGAACGCCTTCGACTGCAGCGGCCTGACCATGCGCGCCTGGGCCCAGGCCGGCGTGTCCCTGCCGCACTCCTCGAGCGCCCAGTACGGCTCCGGCCCGCACGTGGCCGCGAGCGACCTGCAGCCGGGCGACCTGGTGTTCTACTACAGCCCGATCAGCCACGTCGGCATGTACATCGGCAACGGCATGATCGTCCACGCCGCCAACCCCGGCACCGGCGTCACCGTCTCGGGCCTCTACTCGATGCCCTACGTCGGCGCGGTCCGTCCTGGCTGATGACCAGCAGTCCTCGAAGGCCGGCCGTCCACTCCTGTGGGCGGCCGGCCTTTCGCTGTGCCTGGTCGTGGCGCTCGGCGTCGCCCTCTTGGGACGGGGAGGACGCCACGAGGCCGACACCGGCCCCGTGGACGCACCCCGGGCGAGTCCCGCGGCAGCCGCCACCGCGCTCGCGTCGTTCGTCACCGCCGTCGAGGAGCGCGACGGCGCCGCGCTGACCGCGCTGGCACCCCCGGACGACGCGTCGGCCACGGCCGACCTCGCCGGGATCGCGTCGAACGCCGAGGCGCTCGACCTCGAGGCCGTCACGGCCCGCTACGTCGACCAGGTCGGCACCGTGGCCGCAGACGGACGCTGGTCGGGGGTCGTGGAGCTCACCTGGCAGCTCGGCGGCCTCGACGAGGCACCGTCGTCGGCGGACGTGGTGGCGACCTTCGCGCCCGTGGGCGACGGGCTGGGCATCGCATCCTTCGGCACGGTTGCCGCAGCAGGCACCCGGATGCCGCTGTGGTTGCGGGGCCGCCTCTCGGTGGCCCGGGCGCCGGACGTGCTGGTCATGGTCGACGGCGGGGGAGCGGAGGCGCGGGCCGTCCTGTCCCGCACCCGGCGCGGGGTCGACGTCGTACGACGGGTCCTGCCCGAGTGGCGGGGACCGGTCGTGGTCGAGGTGCCGGCCGGCGGAGCCGACCTCGACGAGGCGCTCGGCGCGAGCCCGGGGACGTACGCCGCCATCGCCGGTGTCACCGCGACCGCCGGGCAGGGGACGGGCCCCGACGCGCCGGTCCACGTCTTCGTGAACCCCGATGTCACCGACGGCCTGCGGCGCGCGGGCGCGCAGGTGGTGATGAGCCACGAGCTCACCCACCTCGCGACCGACGCGGCCCGCACGCCGCTCGAGCCGTGGCTGCTCGAGGGCTTCGCCGACTACGTCGCGCTGCGCGACACCGGCCTGCCCGACCGGACGACGCTGGGGCGGGCGATCGCTGCCGTGCGCCGCGACGGGGTGCCGCGAGGCCTGCCGCGCTCCGCGGACTTCGACACGCGGGCGGCAGGGCTGCAGGCGAGCTACGAGGAGGCCTGGCTCGCGTGCCGGGTCGTGGCCGACCGGCTCGGGGAGCAGGGCCTCGTCAGCGTCTACGGCGAGGCTGCCGAGGGCCAGCCGCTGGAGCGGGTGCTCGCACGAGCCGGGCTGCCCACCGGCGAGCTGACCGCGCTGTGGCGGGACCGGCTCCGGGGCCTGGCGGGCTGAGGCGCCTGCTCCGGGGAGCGGCGGGCCCGGTGGGCGGAGCCCGGGCGACCCGCACCTGGTGCGGTCGCCCGGGGTCTCACACCTTGGTGGAGGCCGAGCTGAAGAGGCTCTTCAGGTTGCCACCGAGGAGGGTGACCGCGCCGATGATGACGATGGCGATGAGCGCGACCATCAGGCCGTACTCGACGGCGGTGGCGCCGCGCTCGTCGCGTCTGGCCCTCATGTCGTTGACCAGCATGATGGTCATGAGCTGAAGCTTCCCGAGCATGGGGTTCCCCTCGTTCGTGCTGGTCGTGGCACTCGTGTCGAGTGCGGCGGTGCCGAGCCGGTCAGGGCTTGAAGACGCCCGACGGGATCGAGTACAGGTTGACGATGGACTTGCCGAAGAACGAGACGCCCCCGACGATCACGATGGCGATCATCGCGACCATCAGGCCGTACTCGACGGCGGTCGCACCGCGCTCGTCGCGGTCCTCGCGGGGAGCGAGGAGCTTGTAGAGGAGCAGCATCAGTGGGTCCTTCCCCAGGAGATGTCCGTGAATGCGAAGAGCCGGCGTCGTGGAGACCACGACGCCGGCCCCTGGGATCGCGGCGGTCTGGATCAGACCTTGGTGGAGATCGAGCTGAAGAGCGAGCCGAGGTTGCCACCGAGGAGGGTGACGGCGCCGATGATGACGATGGCGATGAGGGCGACCATGAGGCCGTACTCGACGGCGGTGGCGCCGCGCTCGTCGCGCTTGGCCTTCATCTCGTTGACGAGCATGATGGTCATGAACTGGAGCTTCTCGATCATTGTGTTCCCCTTGTGTGTGTAAGTCGCGGTGCAGGTCCCGAGCCCACGAGGACCCGTCGAGGAATACTCTGCTCGTTCCGCGCTCCGGGCGGATCAGGTGTTCGGCTCTGAGTGGGTAGTCCGATGTGACTATCTTCCGACCACCCGCCCAGCGACCCGCATGATCCGCCTTCGCCGACCGGTCCGACGAGGGGGCCACAGGCGCCCCGAACGGGGTCGCGACAGGCCCTCCGATCAGCCGTCGAGCAGGCCCATCCGCATGGCCGTGACCAGCGCCTGCGCACGGTTCGCGGCGCCCAGCTTCTGGTAGATGTGCGTGATGTGCGTCTTGGCGGTCGACTCGCTGAGGTAGAGCCGGCCGGCGATGTCGCTGGTGCCCAGGCCCTCGGCGAGCAGCACGAGCACCTCCTCCTCGCGCGCCGACAGCCGTGGTGCCGCGGGTGCCGTGGCGCGGCGCATCATCGCGGCGCTGAGCCCCGCGCACAGGAAGGTGCGAGGTGCCACGGCGGCGTGCTTGGCGGCGCTCACGACCTCGGACGACTTGCTGTCCTTGCCCACGAACGCCGACGCGCCGGCCTCCATGGCGGCGAAGATCTGCTCGTCGCCGGCGTGCATGGTGAGCACGACCAGGCCGACGGAGTCGTTGCTCTCGCGGATGGCCCGCACGATCTCGAGGCCGTGCCCGTCGGGCAGCTGCAGGTCGGTGACGACCACTTCCGGCTTGAGGTCCTGGAAGACCCGCAGGCCCTCGTTGACGCTCCCGGCCTGGCCGACGACGTGCATGTCGTCGTCCCGCTCGAAGGCGCGGGCCAGACCCTGCCGGATCAGCTCGTGGTCGTCGACCAGCATGACGGTGGTGCTCATGGGTGAACGCTCCCCTCTCGGGCGCGGGTGGGGTGGTCGGAGTGCAGGTGGACGCGGGTGCCGCCGCCGGGCCGGTCGCCGACCTGGAGGGTGGCGCCGATCCCGGTCGCCCGCTCGGCCATGGTGGTCAGGCCCCAGTGGCGGTCCTTCGGTCCGGCGTGGCCGATCCCGTCGTCCTCGATCCGGAGGTCGATGGTGTGTCCGTCGGTGAGGAAACCGACCCACAGGTTCTTCGCCCGCGAGTGGCGCCGCACGTTGCTGATCGCCTCCTGGGCGACGCGCAGCAGCTCGGCCTCGGTCCGCCCCGACAGCGCGGGGCCGGACTCCTCGAACGTCAGGTGGACGCGCAGGTCGGTGCCGTTGCTCAGGTCGCGGACGTACTCGGCCAGCGCCCCGGAGAGCCGGTGGTCGCTCACCTGGTGCCGCAGGTCGTAGATCGAGTAGCGCAGCTCGCCGACCACGCGCGTGATCTCGTCGCGCAACGACGCCGCGAGCTCGCGGGCGCGCGGGTCGTCGGACACCGACTCGATCTCGTCGACGACGTAGCCGAGGGCCACGATCTCCTGGGCGACGCCGTCGTGCATCTCGCGCGCCAGCCGGTTGCGCTCCTCCGAGGTGGCCATCTGGCGCAGCTCGTCGAAGAGCACCGCGGTGTCCATCCGGAGCGCGAAGTCGTCGGTGACCGCGGCGGCGGTCTCGGCGATCTCGTCGTTCCAGCGCAGGACCCCGCCGAGGACGAGGTGGCCGAGGACCCCGCCGGTGCCCTGGATGGGCAGCACGCGGGTGTCGGGAGCGCGGCCGGCGGCGGGCAGGAGGATCTGCTCCTCCAGCGCCGCCACGTCGCCGTAGCCGGACAGCAGCACCGCGTCGTCGACGGTGGGGCCGGAGTAGACGGCCGAGGCGAGGGCGCCGGTCTTGCGACGGAGGTCGGCACCGAGGTCCTCGGCGACCTGGGCGGTGTCGAGGCCGACCTCGCGCCGGCGGGCGAGCCCGTGCAGCTGCGCCATGAGCTGGTGGGCAGCCTCGTACGGCGCGCGCCGCGCGTCCTGGTCACGCAGGGAGCGGGACTGCCAGCTGGTCAGCAGGCCGGCTCCGAGGCCGCTGAGCAGCCACGGCCCGGCCGCGGCCAGGGCCGGCCGCGGGTCGTCGCCGGCGGCACCGGCGACGGCGGCCAGCACGCCCAGCGCCCCGACGGCGGTCACGTTGATCGTGGTGACCACCCCGTGCCGTACGCCGGTCAGCACCGGCGGCGCGGCCAGGTAGGCGTACAGGCCGGGTGAGGCGTCGGCGCTGCCGAGCACGAGGGCGGCCAGCAGCATCTCGGCCGCGGCCGTCCACGACGTCCGGTGGGGCTCGGGGGTCCAGTCGAGGACGGCTCCCGCGCCGGCGATCACCGCGAGCGCCGCCAGGAGCGGCCACGTGACGCCGGCGTGCCCCTCGGAGAAGACGATGCCGACGGCGAGCGCGAGCGCGAACACGCGGATGGCGGTGGTGACCCGCCACGTGTAGAGCACGCCTCCCGACGGCCTCGCCCTGTCCCCCCGGTCGGTCAGCAGCATCGGTTCACTGGTTCGAGAACGTGTCGGCGATCTGGATGGCCGCCGGGCCCATGATGACGAGGAACAGGCACGGGAGGATGAAGAGGATCAGCGGGATCATCATCCGGACCGGCACCTGCTGGGCCTTCTCCTCGGCGCGCTGGCGACGCTTGGTGCGCATCTCGGAGCTCTGGATGCGCAGCACGCGGCCGATCGGGATGCCGAGGCTGTCGGCCTGCACCATGGCGAGGCAGAACGACTTGAGGTCGTCGAGCGAGGTGCGCTCGGCCATCGCACGCATCGCGTCGGTGCGACCGACGCCGATGTTCATCTCCTGGAGCAGGCGGGAGAACTCCGCGGCCAGGGGGCCGTCGGTGTTGCGCGCCACCCGGTCGACGGCGGCGTCGAAGCCGAGACCGGCCTCGACGGACACCGTGAGCAGGTCGAGCGCGTCCGGCAGCGCGTTGCGCATCAGCTTCTCGCGCTTCTGACCGGCGTTGTAGAGCAGGATGTTGGGCATCAGGTAGCCGAACGCCGCTGCGAGACCAGTGACGATCACGACCCGGACGAAGGGCCACTCGCTGCCGGCGAGGTAGAGGAAGGCGATGCCGCCGAAGCCTGCGAGGCCGAGCACCTTGAGGCCGATGAGGCGGTTGGCGTCCCAGCCGGGCGGGTTGCCGGCGACGTTGAGCCGGAACTCGAGCTTGTGGGCGGTGTCGGCGCGCACCAGCTTGCGGCCGGTGCCGACGAGCTGGTCACCGAGCGGACCGAGGACCCGCTCGGCGAAGGGCCGCTCGAGCTCGCTCTTGAGCATGTCGGGGGACGACTGGCCCATCGCCTGGATGGCCGCGACCGAGCGGGCCACGCCGCGTCGCTCCTTGCTGACCACGCCGAAGACGGACAGCACCGTGACGATCGCCAGGAAGATCAGCCCGGCTCCGATCCAGAGCACCATGTCAGACCTCCACCGTGGCGAGCTTGGCCATCGCGAACGACCCGAGTCCCAGGAGGAAGAGGGCCAGCGCGAGGATGATGTATCCGGGCACGGTCGTGTAGAGCAGGGCGACGTACTCCGGGTTCGCGAAGGTCATGTAGAAGAAGATCAGCGGCGGCAGTCCGGTCAGAATGTAACCCGAGAGCCGACCTTCCGCACTCAGCGCCTTCACCTGGCGGCGCAGGTACTCGCGCTCGCGCAGGGTGTCGGCGACGGTGTGGAGGATCTCGGCGAGGTTGCCGCCGACCTCGCGCTGGATGCGGACCGCCATGACGACCCACGAGAAGTCGTCGCTCTCCATCCGCTCGGCCACTCCGTCGAGGGCCTCGGTGATGTCGACGCCGAGGCGCTGCTCGACCAGGGCGCGGCGCAGCTCGCCGGCCATCGGCTCGTGGCCCTCCCGGACGACGGTGTCGACCGCCTGGGGGAGCGAGAGCCCGGCCTGGAGACCGCCGGCCATCAGGCCGAGGGTCTGGGCCAGCTGGCCGTTGAACTTGCTGAGCCGTCGACCGTGGCGGAACTTGAGATAGAACCACGGCACGATCGCGCCGAGGATCACGAAGAAGAAGCTGAGGGCGATGCCTCCCATGAGGATGCCGACCACACCGCTCGCGAAGACGACGCCCACGTGCACCAGTACCCACTCGGAGGCGGTCAGGGGCGACCCGGCGCCGGAGAGGCGCTGGGAGATCCGGGTCTCGAGGTCGGCGCTGACGAACTTGTTCGCGACCGACACCGCGGAGCCCTTGAGGTCCGCCGTGTTGGTCGCCTTGCGCTTCTTCTTGCCGTCCTGCGCGCCGCCGGCACCGTTGAAGTACGCCTCGAGCTGGCGCACGGACTGCGAGCGGTTGTCACCGGCACTGATGAACGCGGTGGCGAGGAGGCCGAAGAGGCCGATCGCCAGCGCTCCTGCGCCGATGAGCATGCCGGTGTTGCCGATGAGCGACTTGCCGCTCTTCACCACGTCGGGGACGTCGAAGCCCGGGCCGAGGGTGGCGAACGCGGTGTCGTGGTAGTCGGTGCCGTCGGCCTTGATGACGACGTCGAGGTTGGCGTCCGCGCCGCTGCCGGCCGGCGCCTCGAAGCTCACCAGGAGCTGCTGGGCGAGCGCGTCGGCACGCTCGTTGAAGACCGAGGTCAGCGCCGTGGGGTCGGCGGGGATGATCGAGCCGTTGGTCTCCGTGGCGACCGTGGACAGCTCGTCGCTCTTCGCGCCCTGGACGAGCGAGACCACGTCGACGACGACGTCGGCCTCCTGGGCGGCGATCGTGGCGACGTCGAGGGTCATGTCGCTGCCGGTGTCCGCGCCGTCCGAGAGGACGAGCAGGTTGCGGGCACCCGGCTGGTCGAGCAGCTTCACGCCCTCGACGATGGCGTCGTAGACGTTGGTGCCCTTGCCGAGCGTGACGTCGGCCAGGGCGTCGCGCACGGCGGCGTGGTCGATCGTGGGGGAGAGGGTGGTGGTGACCTCTCCGGCGAAGGCGACCAGGCCGATCGCGACGTCGTCGGGAGCGGAGTCGAGGAAGGCGGTGATGGCGGTGGTGGCCGCGGCGAACTTGCCCTGGCCCTTCATGCTGTTGCTCGCGTCGAGGACGATGACCGTCGACCGCTCGATGTCGCCGTCGTCGACGAGCTTCGCGGTCGCCTCGACCGTGCTGCCGTTGAGCTCGACGTAGACCTGCGAGGGGTCGACGACGGTGCCCTCGGGCAGCCCGTCGGTCGACACGAGCAGGTTGACCGAGCCGCCGTCGGTCTCGACGTGGTCGATGGTGATCTCGTCCGCTGCCCAGGCGGGTGCGGCCGACATCGCGAGCAGCACGGCACCCGCGGCGGCGCCGGCGAGGCGTCGGGCGAGTGCGTTCATCGGGTCGCGCCGACGGTGAAGACAGCCGGGTTGAGGTGCACGCCGTGGTCCGCGAGGCGCTCCAGGAACCGCGGCCGCAGGCCGGTCGAGACGAGGTCGCCCTTGAACTTGCCCTGCTCGTCGACGCCGGCGGCGTAGTCGAAGAGGAACACGTCCTGGGTGGTGATGATCTCGCCCTCCATGCCGACGATCTCGGTGATCGCGGTGATGCGGCGCGTGCCGTCCTTGAGGCGCGTCTGCTGGATGATCAGGTCGACCGCGCTGGCGACCTGCTCGCGGATGGCCCGCACCGGCAGGTCCATGCCGGCCATCAGGACCATCGTCTCGAGGCGGGAGAGCGCGTCACGCGGCGTGTTCGCGTGCAGGGTGGAGATCGAGCCGTCGTGACCGGTGTTCATCGCCTGCAGCATGTCGAGGGCCGCGGCGTCACGGATCTCACCGACGACGACGCGGTCGGGCCGCATGCGGAGGGAGTTCTTCACCAGGTCGCGGATGGTCACCGCGCCCTTGCCCTCGATGTTCGGCGGGCGCGACTCCAGGCGCAGCACGTGGTCCTGCACGAGCCGGAGCTCGGCGGCGTCCTCGATCGTCACGATGCGCTCGTCGGTCGGGATGAAGGACGACAGCACGTTGAGGGTGGTCGTCTTGCCGGCACCGGTACCACCGGAGACCAGGACGTTGAGGCGGCCGCGGACGCAGGCCTCGAGCAGGTCGGCCGAGGCACGGCTGAGCGTGCCGAAGGCGATCAGGTCCTCGACGGTGTAGGGGTCCTCGGAGAACTTGCGGATGGTGAGCTTGGACCCGTCGAGCGCCAGCGGCGGGATGATCGCGTTGACACGGCTGCCGTCGGGGAGGCGGGCGTCCACCATCGGGCTGGTCTCGTCGACACGACGGCCGATCTTGCTGACGATCTTGTCGATCGTGCGGCGCAGGTGCGCCTCGTCGGCGAAGGCGGCGTCGACCTTGACCAGCTTGCCGCTGCGCTCGACGTAGATGTCCTCGAAGGTGTTGACCATGACCTCGGAGAGGTCGGAGTCGCGGAGCAGCGGCTCGAGCGGCCCGTAGCCGAGGATGTCGTCGGCGATCTCCTGCGAAATGCGCGACTTGTCCGCCGACGACATCGGCATGTCCACCTCGGCCAGCGTCGTCTGCAGCGCCAGCCGCACCTGCTGCTCGAGGTCCGACTGCGTCATGTGGGCGTCGTACAGCGTCGGGCCGAGGGTGCTGACCAGGCGTGCGTGGACGACCCGCTTCAGGTCCTTGTAGGGGTCCGACGCCGTCCGGGCCGCGGCGCGGCGCTTGTTGGCCTCGGTCGGCTCCGTGGTCTTCGCGGGCGTGTTGCCGGGAGCGGGGGCGCTCGCGGTGTCGCTGGGCGCGCTCGAGGGCGCGTCGGAGCGGGTGCGGGAGGCGGCGGCGAGGCGGTCGGTGAGACTCATGTCAGCTCTTCCTCAAGCGGAGACGACTGGGCTTGCGCCCGGGCTTGGTGCCGGTCGGCGACACGGCGTGCGTCGCGGCCAGGCTGGTGGCGAAGGCCACGAGGGCCTTGCTGTTGGCGTTGCCGGGGTAGGCGTTGACGAGGGGCTCGCCGCGGTTGACGGCGGCCAGCACCTCGCGGCTCGAGACCAGGGTGGCGTCGGCCTTGAGCCCGAGGGTGGACTCGAACTCGGCCGGCGTCAGCCCGACCTTGGCGTCGGCGCGGTTGAGGACGAAGGTCCACAGGTCGCGGCTGAAGTTCAGGAGGTCGAGCGTGCTCGTGGCGAGCTTGACGCCCTTGAGCGCCGGGATGTCGAGGGTGCCGACCAGGATGATGCTGTCGGAGCGGTCGAGCGCCGCCAGCGCCTGGTCGTCGAAGACGCCCGAGGTGTCGACGACGACGAACTCGAACATGGCGCGGAGCCCGTCGAGCAGCTGGCCGATCTCCTCGCCGGAGGCCTGGTCGGGCGAGTCGAGGTGCACCGGCGCCGCCACGACCGAGAGTCGCTCGGAGTGCGGCGTGAGCAGGGACTCGATCGCACCCTCGTCGATGCCGCCGCGGAAGCCCACGAGGTCGTTGACGTTGCGGTTGGGGGTCAGCTGCAGCATCAGCGCGACGTCGCCGCTGTTGACGTCGAGGTCGACCAGGCACACGCGGTGGCCCTGGTCAGCCAGCGCCACGGCGGTGTTGACCGCGACGAGGCTCTTGCCGACCCCGCCCTTGGTGGAGAAGACGGTGAAGACCTTGCCCTGCGGCGCCTCGGCAGCGGCGCGCTCGGCCTCGGCCTGGGCGATCATGGTCGCCTTGGCCTGCTCGGCGGCCGCCTGGGCCTCGCCCATCATGGTCTGGCCGATGGCGCTCGCGACCGAGCGGGCGCGCTGGACGGCGGTGGTGATGCCGGCCAGGTCCTTGCTCTGCACGACCTCCCGCATCCCGCTGCGCAGGGCGAGCGAGAGCGCGCCGGCGTCGACGGTGTCGCGGAGCAGGATCACGCCGAGGTCCGGACGGTTGACCCGGGCCCACTGCGCGAACCCGGTCGCGTCCTCGGTCGTGATGCCGGGGCCGACGACGACGGCGAACTCGTCCGGTGCGTCCTGGATGTGCGAGTACAGGTCGTCCAGGGTGCCGACGGCGGTCGAGCCGTGGAGCATCGCCTGGAGGATCGAACGCTGGGCAGCGTCCGTCTCGAGGATGGAGGTCATGGCGCTCAGCCTGCCGCAGGAGCCGGGGCGCCGGGGACTGCCATCGTGACGTCGGTGCCCTTCTCGTCGACGACCCTGGTCTTGTCGCTGAGCAGCGCGAAGTTGAGGTCGCCGAACCGGTCGCCCCAGATCAGCTTCTCCGACTCCTTCTGGGTCAGGGCCAGGGTGAGGACCGTCTTCGGGATCTCCTCGGTCGTCGCCGAGCCCGACTCGTCGGTGATCGTCCGCGAGGTCGTGGTGGTGGTGCCGACGCCGATGACCGTGACGCGGGTCAGCAGGACCCGGGTGTACTGGGAGGGCGAGGAGACCGTCACGAAGATCGCGACCTCGGAGCCCGGGTTGACGAAGCCGGCGACGCGCTCGGTGTCGGTGAGCTCGACCGAGATGGCGAGCTTGTTGTCGGGGATCACCAGGCTCTCGGTGTCGCCCGCGGTGCCGAAGCTGTCGGCGATGAGCTGCTCGCCCGGGTAGATGTTGCCGGTCGCGACCAGGCCGGTGACGCTCGTGGAGGAGGACAGCGCTCCGGGGACCATGTCCTCGCGTCGCACCTGCTTCTTCTCGAACTTGCCGGCCGCCTCGGCGTCGGCCACCGGCTCGCCGGCGTTGACGATGTCCTTGGCCACCAGCACCTCGACGAGCTCCTGGCCCTGCGTGGCCCGGCTGTCGATGCCCTGGACGTACATGACGATCAGCAGGGTGCCGATCAGGGCCGTGACGATGGCCACGGCCAGGAGTACGGAACGACGTGCCATGAGGCATTCCTTCGGTGTCAGGTCCACGGGGGTGTGGATCGAAGAGCAACGTGCCGGGAAGGACATCCGATTCGCTGAAGGCGCCTGTGCCACCGTCGCAAGTCCACGAGCGGCCCCGACGTCCCCTCGTGCCACACGACGATAGGTGCGCCCCACCCCTGACGGAGGCTAAGCCTGACAAACCACCCGAAGGCAGCATCGGGATAGCCCGAAGTGACTAGTTCGCGCCTAGTCATCGCCTAGCCCGCGACGCTCGACCGCGTGCCGCGGCCGCTGTCCTCACCCCAGGTAGAGGGCCTCGATCTCGGTCCGTGCCTCACGCACCACGACGTTGCGCTTGAGCTTCATGCTCGGCGTGAGCTGCCCACCCTCCTCGGTCCACTCGTCCGGGAGGATCGTGAACTTGCGGATCGACTCGGCCTTCGACACGGCCTTGTTGGCCTCGTCCACCGCGGCCTGGACGGCCGCGACGAGGTCGGGGTCGTCGACCAGGTCGGCGACCCCGCCGGTCTTGCCGTGCTGCTCGGCCCAGCCGGGGAAGGTCTCGCGGTCGATCGTGACCAGGGCGCCGATGAACGGCTGCCCGTCGCCGACGACGAGGCACTGGTCGACCAGTGCGTGGGCGCGCAGCCGGTCCTCGAGCACGGCCGGGGCGACGTTCTTGCCGCCCGCCGTCACCAGGATCTCCTTCTTGCGCCCGGTGATCCGCACGAAGCCCTCGTCGTCGACCTCGCCGACGTCGCCGGTGTGGAACCAGCCGTCGGCGTCGAGCGCCTCGCGGGTGGCCTCCTCGTTGCCCCAGTAGCCGGCGAACACCTGCCCGCCCCGGAAGAGCAGCTCCCCGTCGTCGCCGACGCGGACGCCCGTCCCGGGCAGGGGGCGGCCGACGGTGCCGATCTTCGTGGCGTCGGGCAGGTTGGCGCTCAGCGCCGCCGTGGTCTCGGTGAGGCCGTAGCCCTCGAGCACCGTGAGGCCGATGCCGCGGTAGAAGTGGCCGAGGCGGTCGCCGAGGGGGGCGCCGCCGGAGACGGCGTACGTGCAGTGGCCGCCCAGCGCCTGCCGGAGCTTGCCGTAGACGAGCTTGTCGAAGACCGCGTGCTGGGCACGCAGGCGGACGGGCACCTTCTTCGCGTCGCGGGCGCGCGACCAGGCGATGGCGGTGTCGGCGGCACGGTCGAAGATCGCGCCACGGCCGTCGGCGGTCGCGCGCTGCGAGGCGGTGTTGAAGACCTTCTCGAACACGCGCGGCACCGCGAGGATGAAGGTCGGCTTGAACTCGCCGAGGTCGGCGACCAGGTTCTTGATGTCGGCGCTGTGGCCCATCTTCGCGCGGCTCTTCACGCAGCCGACCTGGATGATCCGGGCGAAGACGTGCGCCAGCGGCAGGAAGAGGAGCGTGGAGGCGTCGTCGGTCTCGAAGAGGTCGCCGAGCTCGTCGACGGCCACGCCGAGCTCGAACATGAAGTTGCCGTGGGTGAGCATGCAGCCCTTGGGCTTGCCGGTCGTGCCGCTGGTGTAGATCAGGGTGGCGAGGTCGAGCGGCGTCGCGGCCGTGCGCCGCTGCTCGAGCACCTCGTCGGAGATGTCGGAGCCGAGTCGCTGCAGGACGTCGACGGCGTTGTCGGTGATCGACCAGACGTGCTGGAGCTCGGTCAGGTCGCCGGACTCGCGGGCCTCGCGGACCCGGGCCAGGTGGTCGGGACCCTCGGCGACGATGGCGCGGGCGCCCGAGTCCTGGAGGATCCAGCCGACCTGCTCGGCGGAGGAGGTCTCGTAGATCGGCACGGTGACGGCGCCGGCGAACCAGATGGCGTAGTCGAACAGGGTCCACTCGTAGCGGGTCTTGGAGAGCAGCGCGACGCGGTCGCCGACCTCGACGCCGGCCGCGACGAGTCCCTTGGCGACGGCCCGCACCTCGTCGTGGAACTCGGTCGCGGTCACGTCGACCCAGCCGGCCCCGGTGTTGCGGCTGAAGACCGCGGTGTCCCCGGCGTCACGGGCGTTGGCGACGACGTCGTCGGTGAGGTTGCCGGTGGTGGGGATCGAGATGGAGAGCGGAGTCGTGAACTCGCGCACGGTGGGACCTCCCGGGTCGAACGGATCGCCTGCGAGCGCAGGCTATCGCCTGAGGGACGCCGACCGGTCTGCCGGGCGAGGGGGTCACCCCGGCGATGTCGTAGGCTCCGGCCATGGCCGACCAGACCTCCGCCTCGATCACGATCGATGCCCCGCCGGCCGACGTCATGGCCGTCATCGCCGACTTCGAGGCCTACCCCACCTGGGCCAAGGGGATGAAGCAGGTCGAGGTCACGGCCCCGGGCGCCGGTGGTCGTGCCGAGCAGGTCTACTTCGCGCTCGACGTCTCGCCGATCAAGGACGAGTACACCCTCGCGTACGACTGGGACGGCGACCGCGAGGTCACCTGGACGCTGGTCGAGGGCAACATGCTCAAGGCCCTCGACGGCGCCTACACCCTCGTCGACCGGGGTGACGGCAGCACCGAGGTGACCTACCGCCTCGCGCTCGACGTCAGCATCCCGCTCATCGGCATGCTCAAGCGCAAGGGCGAGAAGATCCTCATCGACACCGCGCTGAAGGGCCTCAAGAAGCGCGTCGAGCAGCTCTGACGCGCGGGTCCCGCATGCGGATCCTCCTCTTCACCGGCAAGGGTGGCGTCGGCAAGTCGACGCTCGCCGCGGCCACGGCGTGCGCGAGCGCGGAGGCGGGGCACCGCACCCTCGTCCTGTCGACCGACGCCGCCCACTCGCTGGCCGACGCGCTCGACGTGACCGCGACGGGCGAGCCGACCGAGGCGGCGCCGAACCTGTGGGTGCAGCACGTCGACGCCCAGGAGCGGTTCGAGCGGTCGTGGCGCGACGTCCAGGGCTACCTGCTCAGCGTCCTCGACGCCGCCGGCGTCGACCCCGTCGCGGCCGAGGAGCTCACCGTCGTCCCGGGGGCCGAGGAGGTGCTCGCGCTGCTCGAGGTGCGGGCACGGGCGCGGTCGGGGGACTGGGACGTGCTCGTGGTCGACTGCGCGCCCACCGCGGAGACCCTCCGCCTGCTGGCCCTCCCCGAGGCGCTCGGCTGGTACATGGACCGGGTGCTCCCGGTCGAGCGGCGGGTGGTGAAGGCGCTCAAGCCGGTGCTGAGCCGGGCCGCGGGCGTGCCGATGCCCGGCGACTCGGTGTTCGACGCGATCGAGCGGCTGCACGCCGAGCTCGACGACGTCCGCACGCTGCTGACCGGTCCCGGGGCCTCGGTCCGGCTCGTGCTGACGCCCGAGTCGGTGGTGCTCGCGGAGGCGCGGCGGGCGTACACGTTCCTCACGATGTTCGGCTACCCGGTCGACGCGGCCGTGGTGAACCGGGTGTTCCCGGAGGCAGGCGCCGACGACTGGCGCGCGACGTGGGTCGAGGCACAGCACCGGGTGCTCGTCGACGCGTCCGACTCCTTCGCCGGGCTCGACGTGCGCACGTCGGTCTATCGCGCCGTCGAGCCGGTCGGTCGCGAGGCGCTGCTCGCGCTCGCCCACGACGTCTACGGCGACGACGACCCCCTCGCCGGTGGCGCGACGCGGCCCGCGATGGACGTACGCCGTTCCGGCGGGGGCATGGTGCTCGCGCTCCCGCTGCCGCTGGTGACCCGCGACGACGTCTCCCTGGCCCGGAAGGGCGACGAGCTCGTCGTGTCCGTCGCGTCGTATCGTCGCCTCCTGACCCTGCCCTCCGGGCTGGCGCGGCACCGCGTGGCGGGCGCCCGCGTGCGCGACGGGGAGCTCCAGGTGCGGTTCACCGAGGCCGCCGACACCACCGCGACGGAGGAGGCCACGTGAGCGACGACGCCCGTGACCCCGGACCGGACCCGGAGGTCGGCTCGCTCGGCGAGGAGGCCGCCCGGCTGTTCGGGGTGTTGTCGGGGTGGGCCCGCGACCAGGCCGGTGAGGCCGGCGACGGACTGTCCGGGTTCGCCGCCCATGCCGGCGCGGCCGTGCGCGACCTCGACGAGCACCTCGCGACGGGCTCGGCCGAGTGCACCGTGTGCCCGGTCTGCCGCACGGTGCACGCGGTGCGACAGCTCAGCCCCGAGGTGAAGGCGCACCTGACGAGCGCGGTGACGTCGCTGGCCCAGGCGGTCGCGGCGCTCATGGCGACTCCGGACCCGCGCGGCGACAGGACGTCCGACGTCGAGCACATCGACCTCGACGACGGGGACGCCGGCGCCGCCGACGAGGAATGGCCCGAGGACCGATGACGGCAGGTGCGGGGGCCGACGCCGGCGTCGTGGTCGGCGTGGACATCGGCGGCACCAAGGTGCTCGCAGGAGTGGTCGACGCGGGAGGTCGCGTCACGTCCACCGCGCGTCGTACGACACCGGGGCGACGGGTCGTCGCGAGCCAGGTCGAGGACGCGCTCGTCGAGGCGATCCTCGAGTCCGCGGGCGGCCGTCACCTGGCCGGCGTGGGCGTCGCGGCCGCAGGCTTCGTCGACTCGGCGGGGGAGCGGGTGATGTTCGCGCCGCACCTGCCGTGGCAGGGCGAGCCGCTGCGCGACCTGCTCGAGGACCGGCTGGGCTGCCCCGTGCTGCTCGACAACGACGCCAACTGCGCCGCGCGCGCCGAGGCGCACCACGGCGCCGCGCGCGGAGCGGCATCGGCGCTGATGATCACCATGGGCACGGGGATCGGCGGCGCGGTCCTCCTCGACGGCCACGTCCTGCGCGGCGCGAACGGGATGGCCGGCGAGTTCGGGCACATGCAGGTGGTGCCGGGCGGCCGCTCGTGCGAGTGCGGCCGCAGCGGGTGCTGGGAGCAGTACTCCTCCGGCAACGCACTGGTGCGCGACGCCCGCGCCCTCATGGCCGACCAGCCCTCGGTGCTGACGGACATGAGCGACGGACACCCGGACCGGGTGACCGGACCGATGGTGACCACCGCCGCCGAGGCCGGCGACCTCGTCGCCCGTGCGGCGTTCGCGTCGGTGGGCGACTGGCTCGGCGTCGGCACGGCCAACCTCGTCGCGGCCCTCGACCCGGAGGTCGTCGTGATCGGCGGCGTCTCGGCGGCCGGCGACCGGCTCCTCGACCCGGCGCGGACCTCGCTGCAGCGGACCCTGGTCGGGGTCGGCCACCGGGCGGTGCCCCGCCTCGTCGCCGCCGAGCTCGGCCCGGAGGCCGGCATGGTCGGTGCGGCGCTGCTCGTGGGTGGCGACGGGACTCGAACGGCTGCGCCGTGACGCTTCCCCGGCCGTCGTCGGGCGACGCACGAGCGCTCACCGCCGTCCTGGGTGTCCTCTGCCTGTCGGCGACGCCCGCCTCGCCCCAGTGGGTCGTCCCGGTCGCGCTCGCCGCCGCCACCGCGTGCTGCCTGGTCGTCGTGCTCCGGGCGCAGGCCCCGACGACCGCGACGGGGGGCACGCCCGGGGCCGTGCCCCTCCGCGACCGGCTCGTCATCGTCCTCGTGGTCCTGTCGGCCACCTCCTGCGGGATCCAGGTCGGGTCACGGCTCCTCGACGGCGTGGCGCCCCTCGGCGTCGCTGCCGGCTACGGCGCGCTCGCCTGGTGGGCCGTCCGGGCGAAGTCCGTCGGCCCGCTGGCGCTGCTCGCGGTCGTGCACGCGACCGCGCTGGTCGTGGGCGTGCACGCACTCGACGTACGCATCGACGTGGCGGAGTTCGTCAACGGCGGGATCCGCGCGCTGCTCGACGGCGCGAGCCCCTACGGGATCACGATCCCCGACGTCTACTCGCCCGAGGAGTCGCTCGCCTACTTCGGCCCGGGCGTGGTCGTCGACGGCCGGGTCCTCTACGGCTACCCCTACCTGCCGACGCCGCTCCTGCTCGACGTGCCCGGCTACCTGCTGGGCGACGTGAGGTACGTCCACGTGGCCGCCCTCGTCGGGTGCGCGGTCGTGGCGCGCGCCGTGGCGTCGGACGCGCTCGGCCGGGCGCTGGCGGTCGCGGTCCTGACCGCACCCACCTCCATGGTCGTCGTGCTCGCGCACGCGGTCGAGCCCGTGATGGCGCTCCTGCTCTGCCTCGGCGCCGTCGGCCTGCTCCGGGGCTCACGGGCCGTCGGTGTGCTGCTGGGCCTCTACCTCGCCTCGAAGCAGTACCTCGTCGTGGTGCTGCCTGCCCTGTGGGTGGTCCGCAGGGCGGTCGGTTGGCGCCGGGTCGTGGAGGCGTGCGCGGTGGCAGCCGTCGTGATCGGCGCCTTCCTCCTGTGGGATCCGCGCGGCTTCGTGCGGTCGGCGCTGCTCCTCCAGCTCCGCCAGCCCTTCCGTGACGACGCCGTCTCCCTGCTGCCGCTGGTGGCGGGCGTGGCCGGCCCGCTCCCGGGATGGCTGCTCGCCACCGTTCCCCTGGCCGTCGGTGGCGCCGTGTCGGTGCTGCTCGTACGACGACTGCGTCCGGGTGCCACGACGTTCCTGCTCGCCTGCTCGCTCCCGCTGACCTGCACCGTGCTGGTGTCGAAGCAGTCGTTCGCCAACTACTTCGTGCTGCTGGGCACGGGGCTCCTGCTCGCGGCCGTGACCTGGGCCGTCGACGACCCGGTCGCCGACGAACCGGACCGGCTCGGCGCCCGGGACGTTCCTCAGCCGCGTCGGTAGTCCGGCACCAGCTCGAGGGCGAGCTGCTCCAGGAAGAGGCCCACGTCGGTCACGATCCCGCGGCCGTGGCTGGTGCCGCGGTCGGCCAGCTTGGTCACGGTGGCCGGGTTGAGGTCGACGCACACCAGGGGCACGGTCGCGGGAAGGATGTTGCTCGTCGCGACCGAGTGCAGCTGGGTCGCCAGCATCAGGCAGTAGCCCACGTCGTGGATCTCGGCCCGCATCGCGCGCTGTCCCTCGATCACGTCGGTGTGGACGTCGGGCAGCGGCCCGTCGTCGCGCACGGAGCCGACGAGGACGTAGCGCCTCTCGTGGGTCACGAGCGCGTGCATGATGCCGCTGGTGAGCGTGCCGTCGGCGACGGCGGCACCGATCGAGCCGGACCGGCGGACCGTGTTGAGCGCCCGCACGTGGTGCTCGTGGCCGTGCTCGACTCCCTGGGCGGTGTTCATGTCGATGCCGAGGGCCGTGCCGTAGAGCGCCGACTCGATGTCGTGGGTCGCGAGGGCGTTGCCGGCGAAGAGGACGTCGACGAACCCGGCCTCGATCAAGGCCACCATCGCCGGCACCGCGCCGGTGTGGACGATCCCCGGACCGCCGACCCACAGGACCCGCCGGCCTCCCGCGCGGGCCTGCCGCATCGAGTCGGCGACCTGGCGCACGAGCACGGTCTGGGGCCGCTCGGTCGCCGAGTCACCGGACGTCGGGAAGGCCTCGGCGCGCTGGTCGGGTGCTGGCACGGTCACCCGGACACCCGAGGCGCCGACCACGACCTGCATCCCGGTGCGCACGTCCGACATGGGGACGGTGCGCACGCGCGGCTGGTCGGTGTCGGAGCCCGCGACCATCAGGCCGCAGTCCATCTCGGGGTTCTCGACGTCGAACCAGCGCCCCTCGAGGCGGACCCTGGTCTCGAGGTTGGTGGTCGAGTAGAAGCCGTCGGGGAGCACGCCGTCGCGGGGGGCAGCGACGAGGACCGCGTCACCGGTCGTGAGCTGGTTGACGCCGCGGGTCTGGAGCCGCATCAGCAGGCGCTGGAGGCACTCGTCGTCCTCGGCCTCGATCGAGATCCGCGCGCTGCTGGGGTCGTGGGTCTCGTGACCGACGTCGAACTTCTCGATCACGTAGTCGCCGCCGTAGTCGCGGATGTCGTCCAGGATGCGCGACAGGATCCCGCTGTCCATCAGGTGCCCCGTGACCTCGACCGTCTCCTTCGCACCCACGCGCCGACCCTATCCAAGCCCTGCATCCAAGCCCTGCATCCAAGCCCTGCGCGACCCACTGCGCGGGTGCCGGCGGAGTCGCCGGGCGCGTCCCACGCCCGGTGAGCTCGCTCGTCCTCAGACGCGGGAGCCGTCGTCCCAGGGGTCACGCGGTGAGCGGGGCATCTCGAGGACGAGGTAGAGGAAGCCACCGACGAACCAGAGGACCAGGAGCCACCCGACCAGCGGGTTGACGTAGATCGAGAACAGCGCGATCACGAGTGCCAGCACGGGCGCGAGGAAGATGCCGGACCAGGCCAGGCCGCGCTGCCAGGTCTGCGGGACCGGGAACGGCGGGGCCGGCGGGGGCTTGAACCGCTCCGACTCCGCGACCGCGCGCTGGCGGACCTCGACCTCGTCGTCGTCGAGCAGCCGGTCGGGCAGCTCGCCGGTCAGGTCGGCGGGGAGGTCGGCCGGGCGGTCGGTGGGGTCTGCCGAGCGGTCGGCCGTGCGATCGGTCGGGCGGTCGGTCGGGAGGTCGCTCGCACGCTCGTCACCGACCTCGGGTCCGGACGTGGTCAGGCTCTCCGCAGCCGGGTCCGGACCGGTGTCCACGGCGGGTCGCGTCGGGGTGCGCTCGTCGGGCAGCACGGCGCGCTCGCCGTAGTTCTCGACGATCTCGCGCCACGCCAGCTCGGTGCTGCTCTCGTCCTCCGGGCGGCTCACGCCACCACGGTAGCCCTCGGGTGGTGCACGTGTCCGGACCCGCGTCCCGACCAGCGGTCAGGGAGGGCTGGGGTGGTGCACACTGTCGCCTGTGAAGATCCCCTTCCTCGGTGCCCCCGCGGCGCCCCTCGACCCGGCCCTCGTCGCGCCGATGTCCACGGCGGCGCGGCCCGAGCTGACCGGCGGGAGGCGCGTCGGCGTGCTCGTGCAGCACGGCTTCACCGGCAACCCGGTCTCGATGCGGCCGTGGGCCGAGGACCTCGCGGCACGCGGGTACGCCGTCGAGATGCCGCTGCTGCCCGGCCACGGCACGCGGTGGCAGGACATGAACCGGACGTCGTGGGCCGACTGGGTCGCCACCGTCGACCGGGCCGTCGAGACGCTCGTCGCGGAGAACGACGTCGTGGTGGCGGTAGGCCTGTCGATGGGCGGGGCGCTGTGCCTGCGGATGGCGGCCGACCGGGGCGACGACCTGGCCGGCCTGGTCCTGGTCAACCCCGCCGTCGACACGTTGCGCAAGGACGTGAAGCTGTTGCCGGCGCTCCAGCACGTCGTCCCGGCGATGCCCGGGATCGCGAACGACATCAAGAAGCCGGGCGCCGACGAGCACGGCTACCCGATGACCCCGCTGAAGGCTGCCGCGTCGATGTTCGCGGGCTACGCCGAGCTGCGGAAGGACCTGCCGCGGATCACCATCCCGGTGCTCTACTTCCGCTCGGCCGAGGACCACGTCGTCGACATCTCCAGCTCGCGTGCGCTCAACGCAGGGCTGTCGTCGAAGGACTTCGAGGAGCGGGTGCTCGAGGACAGCTTCCACGTCGCCACCCTCGACAACGACGCCCCGCGCATCTTCGCCGAGGCGGCGGAGTTCATCGAGCGGGTCACCGGCCAGCAGCAGGGCTAGGCTCAGTCCGTGCTCTATTGGTTCCTGAAGTGGATCGCCCTCGGGCCGGTGCTCCGCCTGGTCTTCCGGCCCAAGGCATTCGGCGTCGACAACGTCCCGGAGACGGGGCCGGCGATCCTGGCGAGCAACCACCTGTCCTACGCCGACTGGCTCTTCATGCCGCTCACCCTCCAGCGCCGGGTGACGTTCGTGGCGAAGGCGGAGTACTTCACGAGCCCGGGCATCAAGGGCTGGTTCCAGAAGAAGTTCTTCACCGGCGCCGGCCAGGTGCCGATCGACCGCTCCGGCGCCAACGCCGCCGAGGGAGCGATGAAGTCGGCGATGCGGATCCTCGGCGAGGGCGACCTGTTCGGGATCTATCCCGAGGGCACCCGCTCGCACGACGGCAAGCTCTACCGCGGCAAGACCGGTGTCGCCCGGCTCGCGCTCGAGTCGGGTGCCCCGGTGGTGCCGTGCGCCGTGGTCGGCACCGACGTGGTCGCCCCCAACGGCAAGGTCTACGGCAGCTGGACCCGCCCGGTGGTGCGCTTCGGCCCGCCGCTCGACTTCTCCCGCTACGCCGGGATGGAGAACGACCGCTACATCCTGCGCTCGATCACCGACGAGATCATGTACGAGATCATGCGCCTGTCCGGCCAGGAGTACGTCGACCTCTACGCCAGCAAGGCCAAGGAGCTCGACAAGGAGGCGCGCGAGGCCGCCAAGCAGGAGGCGGCGAGGCAGGCCGCTGCCGAGCAGGCCGCGGCCGACGAGGCCGGCGACGACCGGGAGCAGAAGGCGTCCTGAGCACCTCGCCGTCCCCGCGCGCGGACTCCGCCCTCGCCGTCGAGGACCGCCTCTACTCCGCCCTCGCCATCGTGCGGGTCGTGGTGACCATCAACATGGTCGGGCTCAACGCCTACCGGCGGGACAACTTCTCCCACCCCGACGTCGCCCTCGCCCTCGTCGCCGGCCTCGTCGCCTGGACCGGCGTGGCCATCTGGCTCTACCGCGACCACGCACGTCGTACGCCGTCACTGCTGGTGGCCGACCTCGCGATCGTGCTGGCCGCCATGGCCGCGACGCCGTGGCTGAAGTCCGAGCACTTCAACGCCACCATCCCGGGCTTCTGGGTGATGGGCGCGCTGCTGGCGTGGGCGATCCACTGGCACTGGCGCGGCGGCCTGGTGGCGGCGGCGCTGATCTCGGCGGCCGACCTGCTGCCGCGCGCCGAGGTCGACCAGGGCAACTACGGCAACGTCTTCCTGATCCTGATCGGCGGACCGGTCGTCGGCTTCATGTGCGAGTCGCTCCAGCGGATGGCGCGCGAGCGCGACGCGGCCGAGCGCGCGGCGGCGGCTGCCGAGGAACGGACCCGGCTGGCCCGGGCCGTGCACGACGGGGTGCTCCAGGTGCTCGCGATGACGCAGCGCCGCGGCGCGGCGGCCGGTGGCGAGTGGGCCGACCTCGGTCGCCTCGCGGGCGAGCAGGAGCGCAGCCTGCGCTCGCTGATCCGCCAGCAGGACACCGTGCCGACCGGGGCGGGCGCGCAGGTCGACCTCGCCGGGGCGCTCGAGGCGATGGCGAGTGCCCATCCGGTCCGCGTCGAGGTGGCCACCCCCGGCGGGGCGGTGCTCGTCGACGCACGGGTGGCGCAGGAGACCGTCGCCGCGGTCCGCGCCTGCCTCGACAACGTCCTCACGCACGTCGGGCCCGACGCGAACGCCTGGGTGCTCGCGCAGGCCGCTCCGGACTCGATCACCGTGTCGGTCCGCGACGACGGGCCCGGCATCGAGGCCGGGCGGCTCGAGCAGGCCGCGGCCGAGGGCCGGCTGGGCGTCGCGTCGTCGATCCGCGGCCGGGTCGAGGAGCTCGGCGGCACCGCCGTGATGGAGAGTGGGTCGTGGGGCACCGAGTGGGAGCTCACCGTCCCGCTAGCGTGAGCCCGGTGACGATCCACACGACGCACCCGTTCCTCGAGCCCGAGGGCGACCGTGACCCCGTACGACGACTCCGCGGGCGCCTCGGCAGCACGGTCTCGCTGTGGACTGCCGGGGTCGACGAGGGTGGTCGCGCGGGCCTGACGGTCTCGTCCTGGCTGGTCGCCGGCGGCGAGCCCGGGCGGGTGCTCGCGCTGCTCGACCCCGACGCCGACCTCACCGACGTGCTCCTCGAGACCGGGCGCGGCGTGCTGCAGCTGCTCTCGTGGGCCGAGCGCGACCTCGCCGACGCCTTCGCCGGCACGGCCCCGGCGCCGGGAGGCCCGTGGCGGATGGCGACGTGGACACCCACCGACCACGGCCCGCGGCTCGCGCAGGCCGGCACGTGGGCGAGCCTGGAGGTCGAGACGGACGTCGAGGTCGGCTGGTCCCGGCTGGTGACCTGCCGGCTGGTCGAGGTCGTGGTGGGCGACGAGCGCGACCCGCTGGTGCACCGGCGGGGTCGCTACCAGCCGCCGGCGGGGTAGGCGGACTACGATCCCCCCAGCTCGTGGGACACGCTCGGGCGAACGGGGGACTGGCGATGGTGCGGTTGATGGTGGTGGACGACCACCCGATGTGGCGTGACGCGGTCGAGCGCGACCTGCAGGCGGCCGGGCACGACGTCGTCGCGGTGGCGTCCAACGGGCGCGAGGCGATGGCCAGGTTCCCCGCCGCCGCCCCGCAGGTCGTGGTGCTCGACCTCCAGCTGCCCGACCACAGCGGCGTGCAGGTCACGACCATGATGCTGGAGCACGACCCGACCGCCCGGGTCCTGATCCTGTCGGCGAGCGGCGAGCAGGGCGACGTCCTCGACGCCATCAAGGCCGGCGCCACCGGCTACCTCGTGAAGTCGGCGTCGAGCGCGGAGCTCGTCGACGCCGTCAGCCGGGTGGCGGACGGCGACACCGTCTTCACGCCGGGCCTGGCCGGGCTGGTGCTCGGGGAGTTCCGTCGGATCGCCGACGGCCCCGCCGACGACCCGCGCGACCAGCTCACGGAGCGGGAGACCGAGATCCTCCGGATGGTGGCGACCGGGATGAGCTACAAGCAGATCGCGACGCGGCTGGTGCTCTCGCACCGCACCGTGCAGAACCACGTCCAGAACACGCTGCGCAAGCTGCAGATGAACAACCGCGTCCAGCTCACCCGGTGGGCCATCGAGCACGGCCTGGACGAGGGCGGGGACGGGGACGACGCCAAGGCCTGAGCTCCGGGGGGCGGTCCTCCCAGGACGGCACGTCAGGAGGGCAGGTCACGAGGGCAGGTCAGGAGGGCACCGTGACGGCGGCGACGACCCGACCGCCGGCGCTCGTGCCCGTCAGCTGCACCTTCCACTCGCCGGTGCCCTCCGCCTCGCCGCAGGGCGCCAGCTCCGCGGCAGCGGTCGCCGCGCACGACAGCGAGAGCACCGCCGCCGAGCGGATCACGCGGACGTCGCGCGGCTGGGTCGCCGAGACGTCGAGCGAGGTGGTCGTCGCCAGCCCGCGGCCCACCGCGGAGGTGCTGCGCTGGACCGCGCCCTTCAGCTCGTAGGTCACCCGGATCAACGTGGCGGAGTCGAAGACGTAGGTCGCGCGGCTGAACGTGATCTCGGTCGGGCCCGAGGCCGGTTCGCCGTCGGCGGTGACCCGGACGTCCGTCGCCGCGACCGCGGAGCCCTCGCCCGACTCAGGCAGGGAGACGTCCACCTGGTCGAGGGGCTCGTCGGTGTGGATCCAGTGCGTCACCTCGAGCACGCCGCCGGCCTCGACGCGGGTCAGGGTCCGCGACGCGCCCGCCTCCGGCCAGCCCGACGGCAGCTGTGCGGTGGGGGTGTCGGTGGGCGTGGCCTCGTCACCACGCCCGAGCAGCCAGGCGACCACGCCGCCGCCGACGGCGGCGGAGAGCAGCGCGAGGAGCACCAGCCCGGCCACCTTGCGGCCCGAGGCCCGGTCGGGCTCGGCGGACGGTGACGGTGGCCTCGGCGGAGCGGGTCGTACGGCCGGTGGGGCCGGCTTGCTCGCCGACGGCTTGGTCGCGGCCGGTTTGCTCGGGGCCGTCGTGCTGGCCACCGGTTTGCTCGCCACCGGCTTGCGCGCGGCCGGTTTGATCGGGGCCGTCCTGCTCGCGGCCAGCTTGCTCGCGAGGGTCGGGGCCCTCGCAGGGCCGGCGGCCCTGGCGGTCGGAGCAGCCTGGGCGGTCGGAGCAGCCGGGGTGGTCGGGGGCGTCTTCCGGGTCGGAGCCTGGGGGGCGGCGTCGGGTGCAGGTGCGGCGTCGGGAGGCGTCTCGCCGTCGAGCTCGCTGACGAGCTGACGGATCGCCTGGCGGACCTGCTCCAGCTCGGGTCCGGGTGCCTGGACGGGAAGGAGCGACGCGGCGGCAGGGGTGCCGGCCTCTCGCTCGACCTCTCCCTCGACCTCCCGCTCATCCTCCTGCCGGGACTCGGGTCGAGGAGCGGGCGCGCGCCGCGGCTTCGGCGGCATCGCCGCCGGCAGCTGCTTCTTGTACTGCTTCTTCTTGGTCACGAGGTCTCCGGTGGTCCGAGCGGGAGGGCGGTGAGGACCGCGAGGTTCTGGTAGCCGCCGCGCGAGGCGTCGTAGGGCGGCGCACAGGTGACGAGGGTCAGCCGGAGGTCGCCGGACGCGTCGAAGATCCACGAGTCGTCGACCAGGCTGCCCTGCGGCACCAGCCGGCGCTCCCGGATCACGAACTCCTGGTGCAGGTCCCCGGACTCGACGCGCAGGCGGGAGCCGCTCGTCGCCGTCAGCAGCTCCGCGAACGGCCCCAGCCCCTGCGTCGTCGAGTCGACGTGGGCGGCGACCAGCACCGACCCGAAGGGGTCGCCGATCCTGGCGCCCCCGCGCCACCACCCGGCGACGTCGATGTCGTCCGGGACGGCGAGCAGTCCCGCCGGGGTGGTGCCGACGGCACGCACCGGGACCCTGCGGCCGCCGGGCAGGACCACGAGCGACGGGGCCCGGGGTCGTACGACGGTGTCGGCGCGGGTGGCGGGCGCGACGCTGCTGGGGTCCGCGGTCGGGGAGGGCGCGGTGGTCGTGCTGCTGCTCGCGCCCGTGGTGGCGGGTGCGTCCGGTGCGGTGGTCCCGGCGCAGCCGGCGGCCAGCACGGAGAGTGCCACGACCAGTCCCAGCGTCCGCGCCGGCGTCATCCGAGCCGCGAGCGCGACGTCGTACGCCGGAAGCGGCGTACGACGGGGGCACCGGCCGCGGCAGGCACGAGCAGGGCGACGAGCACCGCCCACCACGCCAGCGAGCCACCGGAGCCGGACCCGCCCGCGAACGTGCTGACCGGGTCGCGGACGAGCCCGGCGGACCCGGTGTCGATGCGCGAGGGCTCGACCGAGCCGTCGGAGGACAGGGCCTCGGTGTGGGCGATGACGTTCATCGACCCGTCCTTCGGGTTGCCGTAGGCGTAGATCATCGAGAGCGTGCTGCCGGCCAGGCTGACGTCGAGCGGGCCCAGGATCGGGTCGCCGGTCGTGCCGGAGGGGAGCAGTGCCACCGAGATCGTTCCCTCGGGCACGTCGGCGTCGGCGAACTCGCCGTTGGCGATGTTGGTGAAGACGGTCTTGCCGTCGACCTCGACGTCGGCCGGTGCCACGGTCGCGGTGTGGGCGAGCAGGACGCGAGCCTTGCCGGGGCCGATGGGACCGGTGGGCGCGGCGTAGGAGTGGACCACGGGGTCGCCGCCGACGGCGGCCGGCAGGTGGAGCACCACGTCGCTGGCGGCGCCCGCCGTGACGTCGAGCGTGGAGTCGACCTTCATCCCGTCGCCGCTGAACGTGACGTCGTGGGTGCCGGGAGCGAGGTCGAACGGGCCGAGCACGTCGCCCACCTCGGCGCCCTGGGCGACCTGGTCGCCGTCGATCGAGATTTCGACGGTGGCGCCGGGCACGGCCTGGATCACCGTCACGCGCGCGGGTGAGGCGGACGGTCCTGCGGTCGCCGAGCCGGGTGCGGCCGGTGCGACGACGAGGAGCGCGAGTGACGCGGCGAGTGCGGTCGGGAACAGTCTGAGCATGTGTGTTTCACCCCCATGAAACGACCCCGGGAGGAGGGCCGGTCCTCACGACAACACCGCGTCTTCTCCCGTTCAACCCTGATATTGGGTACCCCGGACCAGACCGGTACCCGTGGGGGTAGGTTTCGGCAACGACAGGTCCACGAGAGCAGTACGGAAGGGGTCAGGAGGTGCCTGACGAGGGTGCGGGGGTCGACCGGTACCTGGCCGCGCTCGGTCTCGCGGAGCGGCCCGCCGCCACGCTCGACGGGCTCCGCGAGGTGCACCGCGCGCACGTCGCGCGCATCCCCTACGACAACCTCTCGATCATGCTCGGACGCCCCGACCCGGTCGATCCCCGGGCCGGTGTCGCGCGGGTGGCGGCCGGCGGCCGGCTCGGCTACTGCTTCCAGCAGAACGGCGCCCTCGAGTGGCTGCTCACGCGGCTGGGGTTCGCGGTCAGTCGCCGGCACGGGCACGTGTGGATGCATCCCGAGGGGCAGCTCGCCTCCGACCTCAACCACCTCGTGCTCGTCGTCTCGGGGCTCCCGACCGACGAGAACCCGGGCGGGCACTGGTGGGCCGACGCCGGCCTGGGGGAGGGCTTCGCCGAGCCCCTCCCGCTCGTCCGGGGCGAGCACGACGTCGACGGCTGGTCCTACGGCATCGGCGCGGGCTACGGCGCCCAGGCGGCGGGACGCCCGACCGGACCCGCCGCGTGGACCTACCGGCACCTGCCCGGCGGCGTGCTCAGCGGCATCGTCGTCACCTCGCGCGACCACTCGTCCGACGCGGTCGCGGCCGCCCACGTCGCGCTCAGCCTCGGCGAGGGCTCGCCCTTCCGCCGCGTGCTCGTCGCCCAGCGGATCGACGGTCCCCAGCAGCTGACCGTCCGCGGCCTGGTGCACCAGGTGCTGACGCCCGGGTCGCGCGACCAGCGCGACCTGGTGTCGTACGACGACTGGCGCAGCGCGCTCGCCGACGACCTCCTGCTGCCGGCCGACGACGTCACCGACGACGAGTGGACCTCGCTCTGGGAGCGGACGCGGGCGTCGCACCGGGTCTGGGACGAGGCGGGACGGCCGTGAGCACCTCCGACGTGCAGTGGCGGCGGGCCACCGCGGACGACGTCGTGGCCCTGCGGGACCTCGAGCGCGCCGCCAGCCGGGCCGGGCTGGCGCACGTGTTCGGCGACCTGCCCTACCCCGACGACGACGTCCTCGCCCGGTGGGCGCTGCTCCTCGACGACCCGGAGGTGGTGGTCGACGTGGTCGAGGACCAGCACGGGCTGGTGGTGCTCGCCGCGCACGACGGCAGCAGCCTCCGGCACCTCGCCGTGCGGCCCGACCACTGGAGCGCGGGCCTCGGTCGCGAGGGCTTCGCCAGGGCCGAGGCGGCAGGCGCCCGCCGGCTGTGGGTGCTCGAGCTCAACGCCCGTGCGCGATCGCTCTACGAGTCGCTCGGCTGGGCGCCGACCGGTGTCACGCAGGAGTGTCCGTGGCCGCCGTACCCGACGGAGATGGAGTACGCCGCCCCCTGACCGCGGCTGGTGCTGCCCGCAGCGCGACGGCGGCAGCCGCCGCTCCCTAGGATCACTGCATGGCCGACCCGCTGCTGGAGATCGCCGACGAGCTGTACGCACTGCCGCTCGCGGACTTCACGCCCGCACGCGACGTGCTGGCCAAGGAGCACAAGGCCGACAAGGCGCTGGCCGCCTCGATCAAAGGTCTGAAGAAGTCCTCGCTCGCGGCATGGGTGGTGAACCTGCTGGTGCGCCGCGACCCCGACCAGGTCGAGCAGGTGCTCGCCGTCGGTGAGGCGCTGCGCGAGGCGCAGGACAACCTCGACGCCGCGCAGCTGCGCGAGTTCACCAAGCAGCGCCGCCAGCTCACCGCGTCCGTCACCACCGCGGCCCGGCGGCACGCCCGGGCTGAGGGCGTGAAGACCACCGACTCGGTGGCCGACCAGGTCGAGGCGACGCTCACCGCCGCGATGCTCGAGCCCGACGCGGCGAAGGCGGTGCGGTCCGGGCTCCTGGTCACTGCCCTCTCGGCGACCGGTCTCGGAGACCTCGACCTGAGTGGCGCCGTCGCCCTGCCCGGGGCGCTCGGCTTCAGCGCGACCGCCCGCCCCATCGGCCCGCCCAACCCCGACGAGCGACCCCAGCTGCACGTCGTACCGGACCCGGACGCCGACAAGAAGGCGCGCGCCGCCGCGGAGGAGCGGGTCGCCGACGCCAAGGTCGTGCTGGGCGAGACCGAGAAGGAGCAGCGCGCGGCGCGGCGCAAGGTCGAGAAGCTCCAGGCGAAGACCCTGCAGGTCCAGTCGGAGCTCGACGAGCTGCGCAGCCGGGTCGCCGACCTCGAGAACACGCTCGAGGAGATCGACGACGACCTCGGCGAGGCCGAGGCGGCGCAGGCCGACGTCGAGGAGGCCGTCGACGAGGCCCGTGCCGAGGTCGAGGCGGCCAAGGAGGCGCGGGACAGCCTCTGAGGGGCCGTGTCGTCCTGTCGCCGGGCGTGCCGGTCCGGCTGAGGAGCAGCGGGGGACCGTGGTTCCTTGCCCGTTCGTGGACACCACGGAAGACTGAGCCCATGCCGGTGACCAGAGGGTTCGTCCGTCGTCGCCCGGAAGGACCGGAAGGACGGCTGCCTCCCGGCCAGTACGACACCGGCAGCGGCTGGCCGGTCCTGACCGCCGAGGCCACCCCGCGAGTGGTGCCCGAGGCGTGGAAGATCACGGTGGACGGGCTGGTGGAGCGTCCGACCACCTGGACGTGGGACGAGGTGCACCAGCTGCCGCGGTCGACCTACCGGGGCGACATCCACTGCGTGACGACGTGGTCCAAGTTCGGCGTCGCCTTTGCGGGCGTGAGCGTCGACGTGCTGCTGGAGGCCGCTGCGCCTCGGTCCGACGCGGCCTTCGTCATGGCGCACTCGAGCACCGGCTACACGACCAACCTCCCGTTGAGCGACGTCACGGGCGGCAAGGCATGGGTGGTCTGGGACTACGACGGCAAACCGCTCGCCCGCGAGCACGGCGGGCCGGTGCGCCTGCTGGTCCCGCACCTCTACTTCTGGAAGTCCGCGAAGTGGATCAGCCGCCTCGAGCTCATGTCCCACGACCAGCCGGGCTTCTGGGAGCGCAACGGCTACCACGATCGTGGGGACCCGTGGCTCGAGCAGCGCTACCAGGGCGACTGAGGAGGGCCCTGCGTTGAGCATCGACGACGTGGCGCCGACCGCGACCACCTGGACGACCGGCCGGATCATCACCAAGGAGCTGCCCACCCCGAGCACCGTCCGGCTGCGCATGCACGTCGAGGACCGGCTGCGGCACTGGCCGGGCCAGCACTACCTGCTCCGGCTGCGCGCTCCCGACGACTACACCGCGCAGCGCTCCTACTCGGTCGCCTCCGACGACAGCGATCCACTCCTGGAGCTGCTCGTCGAGAAGCTGCCGGGCGGCGAGGTGTCGGAGTTCCTGGCCGACGTCGCCGAGGTCGGCGACGTGCTGGAGATGCGCGGCCCCATCGGTCGGTGGTTCACCTGGGACGTGCGCACGCCTGCGCTCTGCCTGGTCGGCGGCACCGGCGTCGTCCCGGCGATCTCGATGAGCCGCGCCGCTCGACACGCGGGGAGACCCGACCTCCTCCGGATCCTCGCGGTGGGTCGCAGCCCCGACGAGCTGCCCTACGACGACGAGCTCCACCGGTCCGGCGCCACCGTCGCCTACACGCGGCACTCGACGGGCACCCGACCTCCGGGGCCACCGACCGCATCGGAGGTGGCGCCCCTGCTCGACGGGATCGAGCTCGCCTTCGTCTGCGGGTCCTCACGGTTCGCCGGACTCGCGGAGGCACTGCTCGTGGAGTGCGGGCTCGCGCCGGACATGATCCGGGTCGAGCAGTTCGGCGCCACCGGCTGACACCTCTGGCACCCTGAAGGCATGACCCGTGAGCTTCCTCGGCCCGTTCGGACGTTCATACCAGCCGACCTGGCTCCGGCCGACCCGACGCCCGGCATGAACCGGGCCCTGGCCTTCGAGCTGCCGATGCTGTGGGCCGGACAGGTCGAGACCGAGCCGGGCGCGGTGTCCGGGTGGCACCACCACGAGCGCAACGAGTCGAGCCTCTACATCGTCCGAGGCGTGCTGCGCATCGAGTTCGAGGGGCACGAGGGCTACCTCGATGCAGGCCCCGGCGACTTCGTGCACGTGCCGGCGTGGACCGTCCACCGTGAGTCGAACCCTGCTCGTGTGCCGTCCCTGGCCGTGATCGCCCGGGTGGGTGGCGGCATTCCGACCGTGAACGTCGAGGGTCCGGCGAAGCACTGATGCCCTGACGCGTCTGTGTGCCCTGCGGTCCACCGGCCTAGGTCCGCATGACGAAGGTGAGGGTGTTGTCGGCGTGGATGGTCGTGACGTAGCGGCTGCTGTGGGCCAGGCGGTGGTGTCGTGGGCACAGCAGTCTGCCGTTGGTCAGGTCGGTGGGCCCGCCTCTGGACCAGGGGTCGTCGTGGTGGGCATGACAGCCCGACGCGGTGGTTTCGCAGCCGCGGGCGGTGCAGCCACCGTCCCTGATTCCGAGCGCGATCCTCTGCGCCTTGGTGTGCAGGCGGCGGGTGCGGCCCAGGTCGAGCGGCACCGACGTGGATCCGAGGACGGCGGGGATGATCCCGGCCTCGCAGGCCCACCGGCGCGCCTGACCCGCGCTGATCCGGGTGCCGTCGTCCAGGACGGCAGTGGCTGAGTCGCCGAGCAGCTGCTCGAGGGTCATCGTGACCACCACGGTGGCGTTCACTCCCGCGGTCTGCGGCGTGGCGTCGACCGGGTAGCGCTCGACGTACTCGATGAACGCCTCACCCAGGCGCCGGCGCAGCGGCTTCCACGCACCGTCCTCGTCGCAGTTCTTGTCCTTGAGGTCGGCTTCGGTGTGGCGGGCGGGGTTGGCCAGGGCGAGGAGGTGGCGCCGGAGCATCTTCGCGACGTGGGAGGGCACCACGAATGTCCCACGGCAGCGGCCTTCTCCGTCGTCGGTGAGGGTCAGCTCGGCGTCGGTGAACGCCCGCGCCTCCTCGGCCTCGAGGACCACCTCCTCGTGGGACTCCCCGACCTCGGGGGCCACGACGTCGAGGATCCGCTTCCCGAGCACCTTCAAGGCCTTCGCGTCGTGCTGCCTCGCGTGGTCCAGCAGCACTGCCTCGGCCTTCGACCGGACGTCGCGGTCAACGTGCTTCGGCAGGGCGTCGACCGCGTCCACGATCACCCGCGCCTGGTCCACCCGGAGCCCACCACCCGCCAACGCGGAGGCCGTGGGCGCGTGCTGCTCCCTCGCGAGCGCGACGCCGAGCCTGGTCAGCCGGTTCGCCTCCGCGCGAGTCAACCCGCTGCGGACGGCCCACCACTGGTGGGTGTGCCGAGCACCCATGCTGTCGCCGAGCCGTCGCCGGTCAGCGTCTGCAGCTGTGCGGCACTGGATGCTCGTGAGCCGGCCCGACGCGGACGTGGTCGCATCCAGCAGCCGCACCACGTCTGCGTCCGACAACCCACCCAGCGTCAGGTCGCGCAGCTCACCCAGCACCCCGTCCAGACGACGCAGCAGCACGGCCACCAACGGTGAGGCCCCGGCATCGACACCGGGCGCACGCCACGGCCTCGAGTCCTCGAACGGTTGGGCACTCACGACGACACAGACCTCTCCGCGCACAGGCGCGGTCGACGACAGGAAACGGGGTCTGTGTCTGAGGTGTGTACGGCCGGAGAACGGCTATCTGGAGGACCCGAGCACGCTCGCTCGAAACTGTCTCCAGACTAGACGCGACCACCGACAACGGACCGGCCTCGGCAGTCGGTGCTGACGGAGGAGCGGGTTCGTGGATGCGCAGGCAGGAGAAGGGTCCGTTCCCAGCACGACGACGTCCGCCGACTAACGTGCGCGGCGTGGAGCCAGTGCGGATCGACCTCGGCAGCGCCGTCCTCGACGGGTTGGCCAAGGTGTGGGGTGGCCGGGTGACGGCCTTCGGGTCGAAGGACGGCGCGCCCTTCATCGTCTCGTTCTCCGACGCCGGGGATCCCTTCGAGGCCGTCCTGCCTGGGCGGGGAACGGTCACGAGCGTCGCCGGGTGGGAGCGGTCCCTGGTCGTGACCCACGACGGCCAGCGCGCGCACCGCTTCGAGGCCAGCACTCCCGACAGCGGTCCGCTCAGCGTGGAGCCGGAGGACATCGACCACGTGGCGGACGCGCGCCGCGGGCTCGAGGCCGCGAAGTGGATCTGGGCGGTCTGCGGTGATGAGGACCCGCTCTACGCGGTCCTGGACGAAGGAGGCTGGCTCCGAGCACTGGACTTCAACAGCGGCGACTGGATGCCCGACAGCTCTGGCCTCCGGCTGGCCTCGCCGGACCAGCTTCCGCTGGTCAACCAGGGTGACAGCACGCTCTACATCGCCGGCCGCTTCTCGTCCCAGGGCGCCGATCCGGCACTCCCCACGATGTGGATGCTGAACGAGTACGGCACGAAGCAGCTGAATCCGCACGTCCGGTTCACCGAGATCTCCGACGTCAGCGACTACGACGACGCCTGGTTCGCCGGGAGCCTGGACGGGCGACCGCAGCTGGTCACCACCGAGGGAGACCTCGGCCCGGTGCCAGACGTGGACCTCGATCCGATCGCCCCGACCGTGCTGGTCGCCTCACGCCAGTACCAGTACGACACTGTCGGCATCCGGCTCGTGCTCCAGACCGTCCACGGGATCCAGCTGTGGACGTCCACCGCGGACGGCTGGCTGCGCGAGGACCTTCCCGGCAACGTCCTGCAGGCCGCTCGCTGCGACAGCTCAACCTCGCTCTGGTACGTCGCCGACCACGAGCTCAGGCACGTGACCCTCTGACTTCCTGCAGCGAAGCGCCGGGCTAGCCGTCCCAGCCCTTCGAGCGCTCGACGGCGTCGGACCAGCGGGCGTACGCCGCGTCGAGGGCGTCGCGGTCGCCGCCGGGCTCGAACCGCTGGTCGAGCGCCCAGGTCTCCCGCAGGTCGTCGGTGGAGTCCCAGGCCCCGGTGCCGAGGCCGGCGAGGAAGGCAGCGCCGAGCGCGGTTGTCTCGACGATCTCCGGCCGCTCGACCGCGCGGCCGACCTGGTCGGCCTGGAGCTGGCAGAGGAAGTCGTTGGCCGCGGCGCCGCCGTCGACGCGCAGGGTGGAGAGCTCGGGCAGCGTCTCGAGGACGTCGCGCACCTCGAAGGCGATCGCCTCCAGCGTCGCGCGGACGATGTGGGCGCGGGTGGTCCCGCGGGTGATGCCGATGATCATGCCGCGGGCGTGCGGGTCCCAGTGCGGGGCACCGAGACCGGTCAGGGCGGGCACGAAGACCACGCCGTCGGTGTCGTCGACGGTGGCCGCGATCGCCGCCGTCTCGGCCGCGTTGCCGACGATCTGCAGCCCGTCGCGCAGCCACTGCACGGCCGACCCGGTCACGAAGATCGCGCCCTCGAGGGCGTACGTCATCTCGCCGCCGGGGGAGCGCCACGCCGCGGTGGAGAGCAGGCCGGCGTCGCTGCGCACGACCTCGCTGCCGGTGTTGGTGAGGATGAAGGAGCCGGTGCCGTAGGTGCACTTCGACTCGCCCTCGTCGAAGCAGGTCTGCCCGAAGAGCGCCGACTGCTGGTCACCGGCGATGCCCGCGATCGGGAGTTCGAGGCCGAGGAAGACCCGCGGGTCCGTCGGCGCGACCTCGCCCCAGTTGGGCACGAGGTCGGGGAGCGCGTCACGCGGCACCCCGAAGAGCCCGCACAGCTCGTCGGACCAGTCGCCCGCCTCGAGGTCGAAGAGCAGGGTGCGGCAGGCGTTGGAGACGTCGGTGACGTGCCACGTGCCGCGCGTCATCCGGGCGATGAGGTAGGAGTCGACGGTGCCGACGGCGTACCTCCCGGACTCCACCAGTGCCCACGTGTGCGGCTCGTGCTCGGCGAGCCAGGCGAGCTTGGTGCCGGAGAAGTAGGGGTCGAGGCGGAGCCCGGTGAGCTCGGCGACGCGGTCCTCGTGGCCCTCGGCGCGGAGTCGCTCGCAGATGTCGGCCGTCCGCCGGTCCTGCCACACGATCGCCCGGCGCGGCGAGCCCAGGGTCTCGCGGTCCCAGAGCACGACCGTCTCGCGCTGGTTGGTGATCCCGAGCGCGGTGAGCTCGGACCGGTCGACCTTGTCGAGGACCTCACGGGTCGCCTCGATCGTGGCCTGCCAGATCTCCTCGGGCGAGTGCTCCACCCAGCCCGGGTGCGGGAAGTGCTGGCGGAACTCCTGGTAGCCCTTGGCCTGGATCCGGCCGTCCGGGGTGACGACCACGGCCGTCACGCCCGTCGTGCCGGCATCGATGGCCAGGACGCTCACGACTGCTGCTCCGGAGAGGTGCCCCGGATGATGTCGAGGATCCGCTGGTCGATCCACGCGGGCCGGGCCCCCTCGCCGACGCGCATCTCGTAGTTCTCCGAGCCGACCCACATGTGGAAGCTCTCCTTGCCGTCGGCCTTGGCCAGCGTCTCGAGCTCGAACATGAGGGTGTCGTCGATCGGCACCTGCTCCTCGGGCGTCGAGGCGGTCAGGTAGAGCTCGTTGAGGTCGACCAGGCGCGCGAGCTCGGTGACCGGGGCCTCGTGGTCGTCGACGCGGAGGTCGACCGCGACGTCGTCGTGGCCGCCGTATCCCGCTCCCTCGCGTACGACGAGGAGGCCGGCGCTCTGCCGACCGCGACTGTCGCCTCCCGCCTCGTCGCCGGCCGCGAGGGCGGCGAGCAGCCGGCGTTCGAGCGACTGCTCGCCGCTCGTGAGCCAGGCCCGCTCCATCGCCTCGACCACCTCGGGACCGGTGAGGATGTTGCCCTGGATCGCGTAGCCGCCGCGCTCGCCGCTGCGACCGGTCGTGCCGCCCGCCCACGCGAAGCACTCCGAGCCGGTCCAGGTGGCGGCGTTGCCGTCGGAGTCGACGATGCCAGCCTGCCGGTGCTCACGGCCGTCGTCCTCCTCGACCAGGCGGTCGAGCGCGACCTGGGCGGTGGCGCCCTCGTCGAGGTGGGCGAGGCCGAGGTACTTGTAGGCGATGTTGGCGTCGGCCTGGGTGGCGATCGCGCCGACCCCGGCCGCCGCGGCCGGCACCGCAGAACCGACCGCCAGGAACTTCGAGGCGACGGCGACGCCCCAGGACTCGCCGTCGTCGGACCGGGCCACGATGGAGAAGGTCATACCGCGAAACATAGCGGCCGTCGGGAGATGCCCCGGGACACGAGCCTCTAGTGTCTTCGTGTGCTGACGAGACTCGGGTTCCCGCAGGTGGGTGAGCACCGGCGGTTCGTGACGGCGATCGTCGCCGACACCGTCGGCAGCGGCCTCTTCATGCCGATCACGCTGCTCTACTTCCTCGCGATGACCGACCTGTCGCTGGTGCAGATCGGGTCGGCGCTGTCGCTCTCCGCGCTGCTCACCATGCCGGGTGCCTTCGTGATCGGCAGCCTGGTCGACCGCTTCGGCCCGCGGAAGATGATGCTCGTCGGCAACCTCGTCCAGGCCGTCGGGATGATCGCCTACCTCTGGGCCGACGCGTTGCTCGTCGTCGCGCTGTGGACCGCGCTGCTCAACCTCGGCCGGCAGGCGTTCTGGGGGTCGTTCGGCAACGTCGTCACCGCGATCTCCGCACCGGGGGAGCGGGAGCTGTGGTTCGGCTTCCTGCAGGCCGTGCGCAACCTCGGCTACTCCGTCGGCGGCGTGCTCGCCGGGGTCGCGCTCCAGATCGGCACCGACTCGGCCTACGAGGCGGTCGTGATCGTCAACGCCGTCACCTTCATCGTCGCCTTCGGCCTGCTCCTCGACGTCCCCGACCACCGCGTCGCCCGTGACGCGGACGCGCCGGCCGAGGGCTGGGGCGTGGTGCTCCGCGACGGCGCCTACCTCCGCCTCGTGCTCGGCCAGATGGGCTTCGTGGTCGGGATGATGGTCCTCAACTTCGCGCTGCCCGTCTACGCGGCCGAGACGATCGACCTGCCCGGCTGGGTGGTCGGTGCGATCTTCACGCTCAACACCGCGCTCGTCGGGCTGGGCCAGGGGCTCGTCGTCCGCCGGATGACCGGGCAGGTGCGGGCCCGGATGATGGGGCTGGCCCAGCTCGTGTTCGTGGCGAGCTACGTCCTGTTCGTCGTCGCCGGGTGGCTGCCGGTCTGGCTGGCGGTCGTGGCGATGCTGGTCGGCGCCGCCGTCTACACCCTCGGCGAGCTGACCGGCGGCCCGGTCTTCAGCGCCACCGCGGCCGAGGCCGCACCCGACCACCTGCGCGGGCGCTACCTCGGGCTGTTCCAGCTGAGCTGGGGGCTCGGCGGTGCGGTGACACCGGTGGCCTTCACCTGGCTGCTCGCCCACGGGGAGACCACGCTCTGGTGGGTGCTGACGATCATCGCCCTCGCGAGCGCGGCGTACCTCCAGGTGCTCCCGCGCGTCCTGCCCGCCTCGGGCCTCCGGGTCACCCAGAAGTCGGAAGCCTGACGTCCGGGCCTGACGCCGAGGCCTGATGCCGAGGCCCGACCCCCGGCGACGGCGCCGCTCAGGCCTGGCCGGTCTTCTCCATCAGCTCGGCGAACCACGCCTGCGACGGGTCGAACGGCTTGTGGCCGGCGATCCGCTCGAACTCGATCGCACGCAGCTCGTCGCCGCGGTCCTCGTCGTGGCCGATGACGCCGGGCGTGCCCTCGAGCGCGCACGCGACGGCAAGCTCGGCCATCTCGCGGATCAGCCGCAGGTCGGTGTCGTTGGCGGCCGCGGAGCGGGAGTAGTAGCCCGACTTCTGGACCATCTTCTTCTCGGCGCCGATCGCCTCGGAGAAGCGATCCGCGAAGTAGCGACCGGGGTTGATCGTGTCGATCTTGACGTGGCCGAAGGGGTCACGGCCGACCTCCTCGCCCGCGGCCTCGAGCTCGACGACGATGTCGTCGATGCCGGCGCCCTCGGCGAGGAAGATGTTGACGCAGCCGACCTCGTCCATCACGGCGCGCAGGCGCGACGCCTCCTCGGCCAGGTCGATGCTGCGCTCGGGGACGTAGACCGCGTGGATCGCCCAGCGGCGCGGGTCGAGGCCGATCCCGGGCAGCCACTGCTGCTCGCCGTGCCAGTCCATGTAGTCGCGCGCCGCGGCCGCGGTCAGCCAGCCGCTGGCCCGGCCCATCACCTCGTGGACGATGAGCATCCGCGGGTTCGAGCCGTGCTCGGCGAGCACGTGCTGGGCGAAGCGCGAGGCCTCCTGGGCGGCCGTGATCGCGCCGAGGCTCTGGCGGATCGGCACGATGTCGTTGTCGATGGTCTTCGGCAGGCCGACCACGGTGAGCTCGGAGCCCAGCTCGCGGAGGTACGCCGCCAGGTCGGCCGCCGCGGTGTTGGTGTCGTCCCCGCCGATGGTGTGCAGGACGTCCACGCCGTCGGCCTGCAGGCGGCGTGCCGCGACCTCGAGGGCGGTCTCGGCCTGGCCGATCAGGCCACGCCTGCGGCAGTCCTCGTCGTTGGTGAGCTTCACCCGGCTGTTGCCGATCGGGCTGCCGCCGAAGCGGTGGAGCAACGCGGCGCCCGCCCGCTCCTCGGGCCCGATCTCGACGCTGGTGCCGGTGAGCAGGCCGTGGTAGCCGTGCTGGTAGGCCAGGAGCTCGATGTCGGGGTCGGTGGCGGTGTAGGTCTCGATCAGGGCCCCGACGGCGGAGGAGAGGCACGGGGCGTAGCCACCGGCCGTCAGGAGCGCAACACGCTTCGGCATGGTCAGCACAGTAGTGATGAACGTTCCAACGCCGGAAGGGTGCTCACTTTCGGGCCCGGAGATCGCCACGCTGGGCACGGAGGTTGCCGAGCCACGCCGAAGCGCGACAGGGTGAGGGCATCTCCGTGCCCGGGCACGGACCGACGACGGGAGTCACGATGAGCGCCACCGAGGCCACGCAGGAAGACGTCAACGGTCCGGAGGACCCCGATCTCAAGCGGGTCCTCGGCCCCAAGCTGCTGCTCCTCTTCATCGTCGGCGACATCCTCGGCGCGGGCGTGTACGCCGTCACCGGCAAGCTCGCCGGCCAGGTCGGCGGCATCGCGTGGCTGCCGTTCCTCGTCGCCTTCGCGGTCGCCACGGTGACGGCGTTCAGCTATCTCGAGCTGGTCACGAAGTACCCGCAGGCGGCCGGTGCGGCGCTCTACACGCACAAGGCGTTCGGCATCCACTTCATCACCTTCCTGGTGGCGTTCACCGTGGTGTGCTCGGGCATCACCAGCGCCTCGACGTCGTCCAACCTGCTCGCGGCCAACCTCCTGATCGGCTTCGGCAACGACGAGCCGAGCTCGGCAGCGGTGCTGATCACCGCCCTGCTCTTCATGGTCCTGCTCGCCGCGATCAACCTGCGCGGCGTCGGGGAGAGCGTGAAGTTCAACGTGGTCCTGACGATCGTCGAGATGACCGCGCTCGCCATCGTCATCGGCATCGGCTTCTTCGTCATCGCGAGCGGTGACGGCGACCTCAGCAGGATCACGGTCTTCGAGAGCCCGGACGACAAGGGCCTATTCATGGCGGTCACCATCGCCACCGCCATCGCCTTCTTCTCGATGGTCGGCTTCGAGGACTCGGTCAACATGGTCGAGGAGACCAAGGACCCGATGAAGATCTTCCCGCGCACGATGCTCACGGGCCTCGGCATCGCGGTCGTGATCTACATGCTGGTCGCGATCTCCGTGGTCGCGGTCATCCCGGCGGGCCAGATCGCCGAGCCCACCAACGCCGAGGCCGGCATCCTGCTCGACGTGGTGAAGATCGGTGCACCGAACCTGCCGATCGACACGCTCTTCCCGTTCCTCACCGTCTTCGCCGTCGCCAACACCGCGCTGATCAACATGCTCATGGCCAGCCGCCTCATCTACGGCATGGCCCAGCAGGACGTCCTGCCCCGCGCGCTCGGCAAGGTCCTCCCGGCCCGTCGCTCGCCGTGGACCGCGATCGTCTTCACCACGCTGCTTGCCCTCGCGCTGATCAGCGTCGTCACGCTCGACTCGGAGTCGTCCGTGGTCTCCGCGCTCTCCGGCACGACGGCCCTCCTGCTGCTGGCGGTCTTCACGATCGTCAACGTCGCCTGCCTGGTCCTGCGCCGCGACGCCACCCCCGACGGCGCCTTCCGGGCGCCCGCGGGGCTCCCCGTCGTCGGTGCCGTGCTGTGCGCCTACCTGCTCGGCCCCTGGGCCCGCCTCGAGGCCGACATGGTGCAGTACAAGATCGCCGGCGGCCTGCTTGCGGTCGGCGTCGTCCTCTGGGCGCTCACGTGGCTGACCAACCGCGGCGTGCGGGCCAAGAAGACGGGTTTCCGCGACATCGAGCACCTCGAGGACTGAGGCGGCGACACGGGCGGGGCCTACCCCAGAAGGGGTAGGCCCGCCCTCTACGGTGGGGCGAGTGACACGACGACGCCTGGGCCGACGAGGGGGCCCGCTCCTCGCCCTCCTGGTCGCCACTGCACTCGGCTGCTCGGCGGTCACCCCGCCCCACCCGCGGGCGAGCGCCACCCCGGGCGGTGACCTCCCGGCCCCCACGCTGACCGGGGCACCTGCGACTCCGGACCCGGCCACCGACCTCGAGCGCCGCGGCCCCCGCGACCGACCCCCGGTGCCGGCGGCACCCGACCTGCCGGGGGCGTACCGCTTCGTCTCGGCGCCCGACTTCCTCAACCAGGACGTCGCCGACCTGACCGCCGGCGGTCGCAAGCCCTACATCGTCAAGAAGACCGGCCAGGTCGCCAACTCCACCAACGCGGAGTACGACGCCGCGCTCGACCACGTGATCGGCGAGATGGCCTCCCACGGCACCGACGACGTGCTCGTGGCGGGCGACCTCGTCGAGGGCCGGTGGGGTCGCGACGACTCCAGGACCGGGGTGTTCGGGCCGGTGCGGACCGAGGCCCAGCGCATGCGCGCCTGGCGCCGGGCGGCGGAGGTCTACTACCCGGCCTACCGCCAGCGCTTCGCGGACCACGGCCTGACGACGTACACCGCCGTGGGCGACCACGAGATCGGCGACGACTCGTGGTCGAGCCGCCGGCGCGACCCGTGGATCGACTTCAAGCGTCGCCACATCCCGCAGTTCAAGGAGATCTACGCCGACCAGATGCTGACCCGCGCCGACGGGGAGCGACGCTTCACCGACCGGCCGCGCCGCGGGCCCGCGCAGGACACGGCGTACGCCGTCCGCCTCGACGCCAACGTCCTGCTCATCACGATCGACGTGTTCCAGCGTCGTGGGGGAGACGTGCACGTCTCGGTCGACCCGGCGCAGCTGAGGTGGGTCAAGGGCGTGCTGCGGCGCGCAAAGAGGGACGGCGTGCCCTGGGTCATGGTGCAGGGCCACACCCCCATGACCGGCAAGGTCCGCACCCGCAACTCCAGCCACCTCGTGTACGAGAAGGGCACCCGCTCCGACCTGTGGAGGGCGATGGTCCGGGGAGGCGTCGACGTCTACCTGAGCGGCGAGGTCCACGACCAGACCGTGCACCAGCGCGACGGGATCCTCGAGGTCTCGCACGGCTCGCTGTTCTACCGGGGCGAGGCGTCCTACGTCGTGGGGCAGGCGACCGCCGACCGGCTGGTCCTGGAGAACCACCAGTTCCGCGGCGAGGTCGGCTTCGAGGACCGGCTCTGGACAACCTCGCGCGAGGGCGCGCCCGGCCACATCCGCTACCCCTACCCCTCGATCGTCACCGGCACGCTCGAGGCGAGCCGCACCCCGTCCGGCGGGATCCGCCTCGACGAGGCCGACGGGATCCTCACGCCGGGCATGTGAGGACCACCGCTCGGTCACGGTTCGGGTCAGGGCACGCGCTCGCCGTACCCTTGAGGGGTGAGTGCCATCCCCACCCTCGAGCAGTTGCACGCCCTCGAGCCCCAGCAGCAGCCGACCTATCCCGATGCCGGGGCGGTCGACGCGGCGGTGGCTCGACTGAGGACCGCGCCGCCGCTCGTCTTCGCGGGCGAGTGCGACGACCTCACCGAGAAGATCGCCGCCGTCACGCGCGGCGAGGCCTTCCTGCTCCAGGGTGGAGACTGCGCCGAGACCTTCGCCGGCGTCACCGCCGACAACGTCCGCAACAAGCTGCGCGTGCTGCTCCAGATGGCGGTCGTCCTGACCTACGCCGCCTCGGTGCCCGTCGTGAAGCTGGGCCGCCTCGCCGGCCAGTACGCCAAGCCGCGCAGCTCCGACATGGAGACGCGCAACGGGGTGACGCTGCCGGCCTACCGCGGTGACGCCGTCAACGGCTACGACTTCACCGCCGAGGCCCGGATCCCGGACCCACAGCGACTCGTCGACGTCTACAACAACTCCGCCGCGACCCTCAACCTGGTCCGCGCGTTCGTCACCGGCGGCTACGCCGACCTGCGCCAGGTCCACACCTGGAACACCGACTTCGTGCAGAACTCGCCCTTCGGCCAGCGCTACGAGGCCGTGGCCGACGAGATCGAGCGCGCGCTGACCTTCATGAAGGCGATCGGCGCCGACCCCGACGAGTTCCACCGGGTCGACTTCCACTCCAGCCACGAGGCGCTGCTGCTCGAGTACGAGCAGTCCCTCACCCGCATCGACTCGCGCACCGACGCCCCCTACAACGTCTCGGCGCACTTCGTGTGGATCGGCGAGCGGACCCGTCAGCTCGACGGCGCCCACGTCGAGCTGCTGTCGAAGATCAGGAACCCCATCGGCATCAAGCTCGGGCCGACGACCACCCCCGACGACGCGCTGGCCTACGCCGCGCGCCTCAACCCCGACAACACCCCGGGCCGGCTCACCTTCATCACCCGCTTCGGCGCGGGCAAGATCCGCGACGGCCTCCCGGCCCTCGTGGAGAAGGTCACCGCCGAGGGGCTCAACGTCGCGTGGGTCTGCGACCCGATGCACGGCAACACCTTCGAGGCCTCCTCGGGCTACAAGACCCGCCGCTTCGACGACGTCATCGAGGAGGTCCAGGGCTTCTTCGACGTGCACCGCAGCCTGGGCACCTGGCCCGGCGGCGTCCACGTCGAGCTCACCGGCGACGACGTCACCGAGTGCATCGGCGGCGGCGAGGAGATCGACGAGGCCGGCCTGGCCAACCGCTACGAGTCGGTCTGCGACCCCCGCCTCAACCGGGTCCAGTCCCTCGAGCTCTCCTTCCTCGTCGCCGAGATGCTGCGGAAGGCCTGAGGCAGCGGTCCGACCTCAGGGTGCGCCCTCGATCCAGTCGTCGGTGCGCACCCAGAGCCAGTCGATCCACGCCGCCTGGGCCACGAGCCCGATCACCACGACGACCGAGACCAGGGCGACCCGGGCGCGCGTGGAGCGCACCCGGGCCGACACGTCCGGGAACGGCCACGCGGTCGTCGAGGTGAGGGCGAGGTAGCGGAACACGCTCGTGGTCGGACGGCTCACCGCGAGGATGTAGAGCGGGTAGAGCAGCACCCACGCGCGCAGCTCCGGGCCCCAGGCCGCGGACGCCCGGCGCAGCGCCAGCCAGGCGAACCAGAGCACGACCGGCACCGACAGCACGAGGATCGCGAGGTCGCGGCCGGTGACGGCCGGGCTCAGCCAGGTCGCCCATCCCGACGCCCCGCCGTCGATCCAGGCTCGCTGGGTCTGGGCGTAGGCGTCGAGCTCTCCCGTGACGAGTCCGCACACGAGCGGCCACGCCGCGAAGGAGGCGGCGCTCCCCAGCGCGAGAGCGGCGTGGGTGACCATCTCCCGCGGTGGGAACGGGTCGTCGTGGCGCGCCCGCAGGCGCAGCAGCCACGTGACGCCGAGGACGGCCGCGACGGGCAGCGCCACCGGCCGCGTGAAGGCGAGCGCGGCGAGGAGGAGGGCGGCGTACGCATAGCGCTTGTGCCGCATGGCCACGAAGACCCCGAGGATCACGAGCAGCGCCATGCTCTCGGTGTACGCCGTCTGCAGCACGAGGCTGGTCGGGCCGAAGGAGAACGCCACGACGGTCAGCGCCGCGGTGAACCGGCCGGCGAGCGGGGCGAGGATCGTCCAGAGCAGCACGACGGCCGCTGCGCCGCACGCGGTGCTCACCAGGGTGGCGGCCAGGGGGAGCGGGATGCCGGTGCGGCCGAGGAGGCCCACCGTGCCGGGGTAGAGCGGGTAGAACGCCCACACGTTCTCGACGACGGCGCCGTCCACCCGGGGCAGGGCCCCGGGATAGCCGTGCGCGGCGATCTGGAGGTAGTAGCCGCCGTCCCAGTTCGACAGCAGGTCGAGGAACGACGCCCGCGGGCCGCCGGTCCCGGTCAGGCCGTGCTGGTCGCGGCCGAGCACCGCCAGGAGGACGGCGCTGGTGCAGCGGCCGAGCAGGTAGATCCCCAGCGGGAGGAGCCAGGCGCGGCGGTGCACGACCGCATGGTGTCATCCCGGAGGTCGCCCGGGAGCCGAAACCACGCGGCTGGTTGGATGAGTGGGTGATCGACCTGCGCTCCGACACCCTGACCAGGCCGACCGACGGGATGCGCGAGGCGATGGCCCGCGCGGAGGTCGGTGACGACGTCTACGGCGAGGACCCGACGGTCAACGCGCTGCAGGAGCGGGTGGCGGAGATGTTCGGTCACGAGGCCGCGCTCTTCACCCCGACCGGGTCGATGGCCAACGTCCTCGCGGTCGCCTCCGTGGTGGCTCCGGGCCAGGAGGTCCTCTGCGAGTCCTCGGCCCACATCGCCCGCGCCGAGCTCGGGGCGCACGGCGCGATCAGCGGCATCACCATGCGCACCTGGACCCACGCCCGCGGGCAGGTCGACCTGCCCGCGATCGAGTCGATGTTCGCCCCCGACATGGGGATGTACTTCGTCCGCACCGCCGCCATCTCGGTCGAGAACACCGGCAACTTCGCCGGTGGCGCGATCCTCCCGATCGAGGACCTGCGGGCCCTGCGGACCTGGGCCGACTCGGTGGGCACCCGGGTCCACGTCGACGGCGCCCGGCTCTGGAACGCGCACGTCGCGACCGGCACGCCGCTGGCCGACTACGGCCGCGTCGCCGACGTCCTCGCCGTCTGCCTCTCGAAGGGGCTCGGTGCGCCCGTCGGCTCACTGATGGTCGGATCGGCCGGCGCGATCGCGGAGGCCAAGGTGCGGCGCAAGCGGATGGGCGGCGGCATGCGCCAGGTCGGCGTGCTCGCGGCAGCCGGGGCGTACGCCCTCGACCACCACGTCGACCGGCTGGCCGACGACCACGTCCACGCCCGCCTGCTCGGCGAGGCCCTCGGCCTCGACCCGGCGAGCGTCGACACCAACATCGTGGTCGTCGAGCACCCGGACGCCGCGTCCTTCGTCGCCCGTGCCGCCGACGAGGGGGTGCGGATCTCCGCCGTGGGCCCGCGCGCCGTGCGCCTCGTCACGCACCTCGAGGTGAGCCGCGCCGACGCCGAGCGCGCGGCCTCCGTGCTCAGCCGGCTGCGCGGCCGATGACGGAGACCTCGCTGATCGCGGTGTAGTCGCGCCCGAGGTTGCCGCTGCCCGGCGGTGACACCGAGTCGAGCGTGATCTTCACGGTGCTCGTCTCGACCGGCGGCACCTTGAGCATCTGCAGGCCGGGGCGCTCGGCGAAGGTCTGGGTGGCCGTGCTGCCGTCGTCGAAGGTCCAGGTGACCGCCAGGATCCGACGGTTGTTGGGGTACCAGTCGACGCCGGCGACCTGCTTGGAGTAGCCGTTGACCAGGCCGACCCGGTAGACGACCGCCGGCTCCGGCAGCGCGACCGTGATGGTCTGGCCGGTGGCGTCGCCCTCGCTGCGCCACGTCGTGCTGGGGTTGCCGTCACCCATCTGCGAGGCCTCGTAGGCGACCATGTTGCCGTCGAAGTCCTGGGTCGGGGGAGCGGTGTCGGGCACCAGGAAGGTCGCCCCCGTGGCCAGCTGGATCCGCGGGCCCGTGCCGCTCGGCGCCTCCGTGGACGCGGGCGTGGTCTCCTCCGAGCCCGGGTCGGGGGCGGAGGTGTCGCCCGGCGCCGAGGTCTCCCCGGCGGTGTCGGTGGCAGTGGGGTCGGCCGAGAGGTCGTCGTCGGTGGCGAAGGCCCGGAGGAGGACGAGGACGAGGGCCACGAGCAGGGCGGCACCGGCCACCCACACGATCCAGGCGCGGCCGCGCACGGGGTAGTCGGGCTCGAGGTCGTCGACCTCCTCGTAGGGCAGCAGCTCCTCCTCGGGGTCCCAGGCAGTACGACGCCGGGCCGGGCGCTCGCGCGTGGCGCCCTTCGCCGCCCGGGTCCGCAGACGGGGCATGGTGGGCCGCTTCGGGCGCGCAGGCTTGCCGGGGGCTTCGGGCGCCGCCGGGGTCGCGGCGGGCGCCGCCACCGGGTCGGCGGCCTGCGCGGGGATCGCCGGCGCCGGCTGGACGGGCTGGACCGGCGCGGGCTGGACCGGCTGGGCGGGCGCCTGCCGCGGGGGCTCGGGTTGCGGGGTGGGCCTGGGTGCCGGCATCGGCCGCAGCGGCGCGGGCCGTGCCGCCGGGGCCTTCGGTGCCGGCTGGGGTGCGGGCTGGGGTGTGGGTGCGGGCTCGGGTGCGGGTGCCGGCTCGGGCGCCGGGGCGCCGACGGGGTGGCCGCAGTTGAGGCAGAACCGGCCCACTCCGAGGTCGGCTCCGCACGCCACGCACCTGTCCACAGGCCACACGATAGGGGGCGGGACCCACGTCGCGCCGCCGTCCCGCCCCGCGACGACACCCGTGCGGGGTCGGGGGCGGTCCTCAGACGGCGATGTGCGGGACCTCTCCCTCGACCACGCGACGGGGTGCGAGCTCGACGGTGAGCATCGCGACGAGCACCATCGCGCCACCGACGAGGAGCCGCGCGGTGAGGTTCTCGCCACCCAGCCAGACGGCGAAGAACGAGGCGAACACCGGCTCCATGCTCATGATGATCGCGCTGCGGGTCGGTGGCAGGTGGGCCTGTGCCCACGTCTGGCCGAGGAGGCCGAGCGCGCCGACGATCACGGCCATGTAGAGCACCGACATCCAGTCGGAGGTGCGGTCCGGCAGCACGATCCCGTCGGGTGCGGTGGCCAGGGTGCAGACCACGGCGATCACCATGACCTGCAGGGTCGTCATGCCGATCGCGTCCCGGGCGTTCGACCAGGCGCCGAGGCCGACGATGTGCAGGGCGTAGAGCACGGCCGAGGCGAGCGTGATGAGCTCGCCGTAGCCGATGCTGAAGCCGTTGAGCGCGAGCACCCCGAGGCCGACGGTCGCGAGCGCGACGGCCGCCCAGGTGATCGGCGGGATCCTCGTCCGCAGGATCACCGCGGCCAGCAGCGGGGTGCAGACGACGTAGAGCCCCGTCACGAAGCCGCTGATGCTGGCAGGCGTGTGAGCGAGGCCCGCGGTCTGGAGGATCTGCGCGACGCCGTAGAGCAGGCCGAGGACGGCGGAGTGGCGGCGCACCACGGGGGACAGGCGGCCGATCGCCCGGGGCGCCACGACGAGGAGCGCGAGGGAGGCGATCGCGAACCGGACGGCGAGGAAGTCGAGGGTCGGGACCCGGTCGAGCATGTCCTTGATGAGGAAGAACGTGCTGCCCCAGCAGGCCGCCAGGGCCAGCAGGGCGAGCGCCGCGAGCAGGGTCGTACGTCGGGTCTGCTCGGTCACCGCGAAATGCTAGGGCCTCAGATCAGGAACAGCGTGATCGTCGAACCCTTGGGGACCTCGTCGCCCTGCGCGGGGTCGGAGCTGTAGACGAAGCCGAGGCCGAGGTAGCTGTCGGCCTGCTCGGTCTCGACCACGAAGCCGAGGCCCTCGAGCAGCTCGGTGGCGGCCTCGACGCCCATCGCCCGCACCCGCGGCACCTCGACCAGCTCCGGCCCGAGGGAGACGACGAACGAGACCGTGTCGCCCTTGTAGAGGGTGCCGGTGGCGGGGTCCTGGGAGATGACGTCGCCCTCGGCCACGGTGTCGCTGTACTGCTGGTCGGCGACGGTGACCTGCAGCTTGCGGGCCTCCAGCGCGGCCTTCGCGTCGTCGAACGACTTGCCGGTCCAGTCCCGGATCGGCAGCGGCTTGCGGCCGCGGCTCAGCACCAGGTCGACGCTCGCGCCGGGCTTGAGCGTCGTGCCGACCTTGGGGGAGGTGCGGATGACCTGCCCCTCGGGCACGGTCTCGCTCCACCGGCCGACGCTCTTGCCGAACGCCAGGTTGGTCGCGGCCAGCGCGTCCTGCGCCTGGTCCTCGGTGCGGCCGGACAGGTCCGGCACGTCGTAGCGCTCGGGGCCGAGGGACAGCACGAGCGTGACCGTGCCGCCGCTCAGCACCTTGCCGCCCGGTCCGGGGTCGGTCGAGATGACGAGGCCGGGGTCGACGTTCTCGGAGTAGGCGGGGTCGCCGAGCGCGACGTCGAGCCCCGCGTCCTCGAGCTTGGCGGTCGCCGCCGCCTCGTCGAGCGTCAGCACGCCCGGCGTCGTCGTGTAGCGCGCCCAGCCGAACCAGTAGGCGCCGCCCGCGACCCCGGCGAGGAGCAGGACGGCGAGCAGCAGGACCAGCGGGCCCTTGACCGAGCGGCGGCGCGGGGCCGTCGCGACGGGCGCGACCTTGCTGGGGGACTTGCCCGGGGACGTGCCGGGGGACCTGCCGGAGGGCGTCGCGGGAGCACGGACGGGGGCGGGCGCCACCGGCACGGCGGAGGTCGGGACGTCGTCGCGGGGCGCGTCCGTGGGCGTCGTCCGCATCGGCTCCGTGACCGGGCCGCCGGCACGCTCGGGCGCCCCGGGCGGGACGAGGTGCCGCTCGAGCGCGGTCGTGCGGTCCGGCGTGCCGTCGTCGACGAGGCCGGAGTCGCGCGGGTCGACCTCGGTGAGCAGCGCCAGCGCGCTCGCGTCGAAGGGCTCGGGCGTCGTGTCGTTGCCCGGGTCGTCGTACTCCGACTGCGTTTCGGGCACCGGGCGCGGCCGCAGGTCCGCGGCGAGCTCGGGGTCGGCTGCCAGTCCCTCGCGCAGCGCCTGCTCGACGCGGTGCACGTGGTGGAGCAGCACGGTCGCGTCGGCCGGGCGCTGGTCGCGGTCGCGCGACGTGGCACGCGCGACGAGGGCGTCGACGTAGTCGGGGATCGCGGGCTGGAGGAGCGAGGGGAGGGGTACGTCGTGGTGCACGTGGCGGTAGGCGACCTGGATCGGCGACTCGCCCTCGTGCGGCTTGCGACCGGTGAGCAGCTCGTAGAGCACCACGCCGGTGGCGTAGACGTCGGCGCGGGCGTCGGAGCGGCCGTCGACGACGAGCTCGGGAGCGAGGTAGGACACGGTGCCGATCAGGACGCCGCCGGTGGCGGTGTGCTGGGTGTCGGCGCTGACCGCCTTGGCGAGGCCGAAGTCGGCGACCTTCACCTGGCCGCCGTGCGCCTCGTCGGCGATGAGCACGTTCTCGGGCTTCACGTCGCGGTGGATCAGGCCCGCCCGGTGGGCGGCGGCGAGCGCGGACACGACCGGCTCCAGCACGGCCAGCGCCCGGGTCGGCGGCATCGGCGACTCCTTGCGGACCACGTCGCGCAGCGTGTGGCCGGGGACGTACTCCATGACGAGGAAGACGGTGTCCTGGCCCTCGGAGGTGTCGTCGCCCTGGTCGTAGACCCCCACGACGTGCGGGTGGTTGAGCCTGGCCGCGGCGCGCGCCTCGCGCACGAAGCGGGCCGCGAACTCCTGGTCGTCGCCGAGACCGGGGTGCATCACCTTGACTGCCACGGTGCGGTCGAGGCGGGTGTCGGTGGCCTCGTAGACACTGGCCATGCCACCGCGCGCGATGCGGGGGCCGATGCGGTAGCGGCGGTCGAGGAGGCGGCCGACCAAGGGGTCGCCAGAGGCGCCGGGCGCTCGCGCGCGGGCGTGCTCGGGTGGCTCCACTGCTCGACCTCCAGCGCCGGACCATGGAGAGACGGGGAAGGATCCGGCGCTCCCACTCTACGGAAGTCCCACGCGCGGCCGCGCTCACGCGTGCGTGACCGGCGTGGCGCCGTGCCAGAATTCCGACCATGAGCAACGCCCCCCTCGCCGACCGTGACCTCGCCGCCCTCGTCCCCGAGTGGCTCGACTGGACCCAGGTGGCGGAGCTCCTGGGCGTGACGCCGAGCAAGGTCCGCAGCATGATCCGCGACCACGAGCTCGCCGCCGCGGTGCCCGAGCCGGGCGCCGGGTCGCGGGTGCCCGCCGACTTCATCCAGGACGGACTCGTCGTCAAGGGCCTGCCCGGGCTGCTGACCCTCCTGCACGACCACCGCTTCGACGACCGCGAGTGCATCGCCTGGCTCTTCACCGACGACGACCTCCCGGGACGCCCGATCGACGCGCTCCGCGAGAACCGCGGCAGCGAGGTCAAGCGGCGCGCGCAGGTGCTGGAGTACTGATGGCGGCGTCCGTGGGCCGGCAGCGCTACCGCTGGCTGGTGCTGCTGGTCTCGGCCGTCCTGCTGGTCATCTGGTTCCTCACCCCGGCCGGTCAGGACGACCCAGGCACCACGTCCACCGGCTCCGGGACCAGCTCCGACACGTCGACCGACGTGCCGCGCGACACCTCGTCCACCGCGCCGGGGTCGGCCGAGGAGACCACGACCTTCCCCGAGACCGGGCCTGCGGGCTCGGAGGACCCCGACAGCGGGCTGCCGATCGTGCGGGTCGACGACCTGCCGGCGCAGGTGGCCGAGACGATCGCGCTGATCGCGAAGGGCGGTCCCTATCCCGAGGGCCGCGACGGGATCACGTTCGAGAACCGCGAGGGGCTGCTGCCCGACCGGCCGCGCGGCTACTACAGCGAGTACACCGTGGCGACGCCGGGCTCGGACGGCCGCGGCGCGCGTCGCGTCGTGGCCGGTGACGGCGGCGAGCTCTACTACACCGGTGACCACTACGGGTCGTTCTCCCGGATCGCGTCGTGAGCGGGGCGGCATGAGCGGGCTGGCCGGTCTCCTCGCGGGTCACGAGCCGCCCGGGACCCACCTCTGGCACAGCGCGCTGGAGGCCGACGACGTGCGCCACACGGTGGAGCACGCCGGCTGGGCGTTCGGGCACGTCGACGGCTGGACCGGCGCCGACACCAGGGCGACGTTCCTCGCGGCGGTGGGTCGGGCCCTCGCCTTCCCCGCCCACTACGGGCAGAACTTCGACGCGCTCGCGGACTGCCTGTACGACGTCGGCAGCGGTGTCGACGGGGCCATCCTGCTCTGGGACGGCTGGGGCACCCTCGCCCGCGCCGACGAGCGCGCGTTCAGCGTCGCGCTGAGCGTCCTCGGCTCACGGTCGTACGCCGACCGCGGCGCGCCGTTCTCGGTGCTCCTCCGCGGCGAGGGACCCGACCTGCCGGGGATCACCAGCCTGGACTGACCTCCAGCGCGGCTGGGACACGGCGAGCGGAGCGAGCCCATCTATGGCGAGCCCTATACAGTCCGCTGCGTCGCGGCGGCGGCGAGCTCGGTGAGCACGTCGCGGGCGAGGGGGTCGACGTCGGCTGTGTCGAGGGCGGCGACAGCCCGGTCGGTGAGGTGGCCGATGACCTCCTCGACCTGGGCACGGGCGCCGGAGTCGTCGATGATGGCGCGCAGGTCGTCGACGTCGGCGGGGGCGAGCGGCGTACCGAGCGCGGCGTCGAGGCGCTCGGCCGCGGTGCGCGGGGCGGCGTCGAGGGCCAGGGCGACCAGCACGGTGCGCTTGCCCTCCACCAGGTCGTCGCCGGCGGGCTTGCCGGTCTCGGCGGGGTCACCGAACACGCCGAGCAGGTCGTCGCGCAGCTGGAACGCCTCGCCCAGGGGGAGGCCGAATCGTGAGAGCTGGTCGAGCTGCTGCGCCGTCGCGCCCGCGAGGCCGGCGCCGATGTGGATGGGCCGCTCGATGGAGTACTTCGCGGACTTGTAGCGCAGCACCGTCATCGCGGTGTCGACGTCGGCGCGGCCGCGGGCCTGCACGGAGACGTCGAGGAACTGCCCGGCGATGACCTCGGTGCGGCACAGCTCGAAGAGCGTGAGGCCGGGCGCGGTCGCCTCGGCGTCGAACCCGCTGTGGCGCAGGAGGTCACCGGCCCAGCCCAGCAGGAGGTCGCCGAGCAGGATCGCGGCCGCGGCGCCGTACTGCTCCGGGTCGCCGCGCCAGCCCGACGCGCGGTGCTCGGCCTCGAACGCTCGGTGCGTGGCCGGCCGGCCACGGCGGGTGTCGGAGGCGTCCATGTAGTCGTCGTGGACCAGCGCGCTCGCGTGCAGCAGCTCCAGCGAGGCGCAGGCCCGGGCGAGGGCCGCCAGGGCGTCGGGTGAGTCGGCCACGGCGGGATCGATCGCGCGGTGGCCCCAGTGGCAGAACGCCGCGCGGAACCGCTTGCCGCCGCGCACCGCCGTGCGCGCCTCGGCGACCAGCCGCCCCGCATCGGGACCCAGCGGCGCGAGCTCCGCCTCCCGCTCGTCGAGGAACACGTCGAGGGCCTGCTGGACCTGGTCGCGGAAGGGGGCGGGATCCCAGGTCGGCACGGTCCTCGTCACGGTGGCGAGCCTAGCCAGTGGACGGATTGCGGGAGACGGCGGATTCCTCCGTAGGCTGTTGCGCATGACGCACAGCCGGGACGTGGACCGGGACCTGAGCATGCGCGAGCTCCTGGCGCAGGGCGGCCGCTCCTTCTCGTTCGAGTTCTTCCCGCCGAAGGACGAGGCGGGCGAGGAGCAGCTCTGGCAGGCGATCACCGAGCTCGAGCCCTACGGCCCGACGTTCGTGTCGGTGACCTACGGCGCGGGCGGCACCACGCGCGACCGCACGGTCGCCATCACCGCGCGGATCGCCCGCGAGACCGACCTCCTCCCGGTCGCGCACCTGACCTGCGTCGGGCACACCACCCACGAGCTCGACGCGATCCTCGACGACATCAGCGAGGCCGGAGTGCGCCACGTGATGGCGCTGCGCGGCGACCCGCCCGGCGGCCCCGGATCGCCGTGGACACCGACCGAGGGCGGGCTGACCTACGCCGACGAGCTGGTCGCGCTGGTGCGTGAGCGCCACGGCCTGCGGGTCGGCGTCGCTGCCTTCCCCGAGGGCCACGTCGACGCCGTCGACCTCGAGCAGGACGCCAAGGTGCTGAAGTCGAAGCAGGACGCCGGGGCGGAGTTCGCGGTCACCGACATGGTGCTGCGGGCCTCGGACTACGTCGGGCTGGTCGAGCGGGCCCGGGCGGTCGGCGCCGACCTCCCGATCATCCCGGGGATCATGCCGATCCTGAACCTCCGCTCGATGGAGCGGATGGTCGAGTTCTCCCGCCGCGAGCTGCCGGAGGAGACCGTGGCCCGGCTCCAGCCGCTGGCCGACGACCCCGGGGCGCTGCGGGCGGAGGGCATCGCGATCGCCACGGAGCAGTGCGAGCAGCTGCTCGACGCCGGCGCACCCGGCCTGCACTTCTACACGCTCAACCGGTCGAAGGCGACGCGCGAGATCTTCGCGAACCTGAGCATCACGGTCTGATCGTTCCTCGGGGCCCGCGCGGCTACGGTGAGGCCATGAACTCCGTCACCGTCACCGGGACCGGCACCAGCCTCGTCGCGCCGGACAGCGCGGTCGTCCGGCTCGCGGCCGTCGCCCGCGGCGCCGGCGTGGCCGAGGCCTACGAGGCGATGTCGACGGCTGCGGCGTCCGTCGTCGAGGTGGCGCGGCGCCACACCGAGGAGCGCCGGGTCGCCTCGACCGGCATCACCGTCTGGCCGACCCACGACCGGGAGGGCCGGCAGGAGGGCTACGAGGCCCGCCACTCCTACGCCGTCGGCTGTGCCGACCTGGCCGGCGCGGGCGCCCTGCTGGGCGAGCTCGCCGCCGAGGTCGGCGACGCGCTGGCGATCGACAGCGTCGGGCTCGAGGTCACCGAGGACCACGGTGCCGCGGGCAAGGCCCGTGAGGCCGCCTTCCAGGACGCGCGCGAGCGGGCCGCCCAGCTCGCCCGGATGGCCGGCGCCGCGGGCCTCGGGCCGGTGCAGACGATCGTCGAGGGCGGGGCCGCCGGCGGACCCTCGCCGATGCCGAAGCTCGCGATGGCAGCCGACTCCGGCGGTGGGCTCGCGCCGGGCGAGACGACGGTCAGCGTGACCGTGACGGTCGTCTTCGAGCTGCTGCACTGACCGACCCGCTTGCGACACCGCGTTACAGCGCCCGGCCGACGATCTCGGCGACCAGGGCGGCGCTGAGGCCGGCGAACGGCAGCCCCGAGCCAGTGGTCGCATGGGCACCGGCGGTGAGCACTCCGGCGATCGGCGTACGCGGTCCGAGGCGGGTGCGGGCCGACCGCGGACCCTGCCACAGCACGCCGTGGGGCGACCCGCCCCAGGCCTCGACGAGGTCGCGTGGGGTGCGCTCGACGCGGGTGACGACCTGCGTGCGGACGTCGATGCCGCGCCGGGTGAGGGCGACGAGCACGTCCTCGTAGACCCGGCCGCGGGTGAGCACGGTCCACGCGGCGGCGCCGTCGGGTGCGCGGCCGCCGGTGCGGACGACCATCAGCGGCTCGCCGTGCACGACCACCTCGTGCGGCAGGTCGGGCACGTCGCCCTCGAGCCCGAGGTGGGTCACGACCGGCGGGAAGGCAGGCATCGTCCGGGCGGCGTACGACGCCAGCGCGGGGAGGCCGCGCGGGTCGATCGCGACGACCGCGAGGTCGGCCACGACCTCACCGCCGGCGACCGCCACGGCCACGACCCGGCCGTCGCGGACGACGAGGTCGGTCGTGGCCGTGCCCGTGTGGACGGTGACGCCGCGCAGGGCGAGCCGGTCGGCCATGGCCGTCCCGAGCGCGGCGAGCCCGCCGGGGACGGTCCACGCGCCGAAGCGCTGCTCGAGGTAGAGATCGACCCCCGCGAACACCGGGACGTCCCGCAGGCCGTGGCCGTCCATCACCAGCCGGTGGCCGGCGACGAGGCGCAGCCGCTCGTCGCGGAAGGTCCGGCGCAGCCGTTTGTGCAGTGACTCGCGCCGGTCGAGCAGCGCGGTCAGCTCACGCGGCGCGACGTCGGGGTCGTAGGGCCGCTCGAACCACTCCTTGCGCAGGAGCTCCCACGTGTCGGCGTACGACGCCACGTGCTCGACCCACTGCTCGCCGAGGCCCGGGCCGAGCTCGTCGACGGCCGCGAGCTGGGCCGCGCGCGACCCGCCGGGGAGGCGGAGGACCGTGTCGTCGGCGAAGCGGTGCTCGCGGACGAGGTCGAGCGGCTGCAGGTCGAGCTCGCGCTCCAGCGGCCGGCCGGACTTGCGGAAGAGGTCGCGCACGACGGCCGGGAGGAGCGTGCTCGTCGGCCCGGCGTCCCAGGCGAAACCGTCCTGCTCGACGCTGCCCAGCGCGCCACCGAGCCGGGCCGAGCGCTCGAGCAGCGTCACGTCGTGGCCCAGCTTGGCCAGCCGTGCGGCCGCGGCCATGCCGCCGAACCCGCCGCCGACCACCACCACTCGAGCCACGGGGGAACCCTAGGGCGTGGTCACGCCCTCTGGTGGAGAGGCTCCTTCTGCTTCCACCGCCGCCAGCCCCGGCGGACGAGGCGGCCGACGAGGAGCAGCATCACCAGGCCGAGCAGGAGCAGGACGCCGGCGGCGGCGGCCGCCGCCTGCGGGTGCTGCAGGGAGAACCAGACGACGCCGAGGACGGCGGCGTCCTCGGTGAGGCTCGCGACGACGTTGGTCACGGGCTCCGGGGAGGAGTTGAGCGCGAGCCGGCCGCCGGCCTTCGCGAGGTGGCTGAGCAGCGCGGTGCCGCCACCGACGACACCGAGCACGGCCTGGTCGAGCGAGGACGCGTCCCCCGCGAGCAGCACGCCGATCACCGCACCGGCGGTCGGGCGGATGGCAGTGGAGATCGCGTCCCAGGTGGAGTCGATGTAGGGGATCTTGTCGGCGATGAACTCCATCGCGTAGAGGAAGCCGGCCGCGGCCAGCACGTCCCACCGCCCCAGCACGTCGGGGATCTCGCTGAAGGAGCCGGCGCGGTCCGCGATGCCCAGCACCAGGACCACGAGGTAGGTGTTGATGCCGCTCGCCCACCCGCTCGAGAAGGTCAGTGCCAGGGCGTCCACGTCAGTCGACCTGCACCTCGACGGCGCCCGTCATCGACAGCAGCTCGTCGTACGTCGACGAGAACACGGCGGCCGGGTGGCCGGCGGCCGCCCAGACGACGTCGTGCTGCCGCAGCCACGGGTCGATCCAGGTGCGGACCGGCGCGGGGTGGTCGAGGGGGGAGACGCCGCCGATCACCTGGCCGGTGTGGCGGCGCACGAAGTCGGGGTCGGCGCGCTTCAGCCGGGCCACGCCGATCCGCTCGGCGACCGCCTTCGTGTCCACCCGGTGGGCGCCCGAGGTGAGGATCAGGACCGGCTCGCCGTCGCTGTCGAAGAGCAGGCTGTTGGCGATCGCGCCGACCTCGCAGCCGAGTGCCACCGCGGCGAGTGCCGCAGTGTGGGCGCTGTCCGGCAGGATGACCACGTCACCGGTGCCACCACGCCGGGTGAGCTCATCTCGAAATGAGGTGATGGACGCGTGCTCGGTCGACATGATGTGAGCGTAGCGACGACGACGACGAGCACCGACAACCACTACAGGGGAGTTTCCACGATGGCGCGCGACCTGCCCGGATCCGTGGTCAACAGCGTGCGGGTGCTGATGCTGATCGTCGCCACCGCCGCCGTGATCACCGTGCTGATCTGGCTGCTGCGCGACGACGTGATCCTCGGCTGGGCGCGGGGCAACCCGTCCGCCCAGGAGATCCTCGCCCAGGGCGGGATCGACCAGCTTCGCGACAGCCCGATCGTGCCCGGCTTCGTCGCACTGTCGGTCGTGGCGTTCGTCGGCTTCACCCTGCTCGCCATGGTGCTCGGGTCGTTCCTCCTCGGGGGCCACGGCTGGGCGCGGATCGTGCTGACCGCGACGGCCTTCGTCGGCGTGCTCGTCGGCGCGGTGGCCCTCAAGTCGCACCTGCCGGCGATCTTCGTCGTGCTCTCGGCGCTCGTCATCGTCGAGGGACTGGTGCTCTCGTTCCTGCTCTGGCGGCGCGAGACCACGGTCTTCCTGCGCGACGTCTGACCCGTTCTTCGGGATCCGGTCCGTCTCCCTTGACGGGCTGTCGGTGCCGGGTAGTACCGTTCTCGGTGTTCGAACAAATGTTCGATGCGACCCGGGTGGCGGTGACCTCGACCCCCACCTCCGCCCGGGTCGGCCCGGGGTCGACGGATGTGCTGAGGAGGCGCGATGAGGCAGTACGACGACCCCGTCGAGGTGCGACGGGACGACGCGGAGGACCCCGAGCAGTTCCTGTGGCGTGGCCGGCTCTGGAAGGTCCGCGCGGTCGTCGCGCACTGGATCGAGACCGGTCCGTGGTGGCAGGGCGCGAGCGGCCGCGCCGAGGAGGAGGCCGGCGGCTCGCTGGTCGACCTGGTCACCGAGCGCGAGCTCTGGCGGGTCGAGGCCGGCCGCGGGATCCCGGTCGACGAGCGGGAGAGCCAGCGGGAGACCTACGGCGTCTTCGACCTGTCCTTCGACTGGACCGACGGGCGCTGGCAGCTCGTCGGCTGCCAGGACTGAGGGCCGCGACGTGACCAACCACCTGGACCAGGCGGGCGCACCCCAGACCCTCTTCGCCAGCCCGCACATGCTGCCGGCCACCGCCCACTCCTACCTCGAGCGCTCGGCGACCTCGCTGCGCGACTCGATCACGGCACGCGACGTGCCCACCCGCTACGCCTGTGCCCACGTCGCCGCGCTGTGTGCGGCGGCGGCGCTCCTCGCGGCCCGGGCGAGGCCGGCACCGCGGGCGCGGCGCCAGAAGAACGCGTGGGTGCTCCTCGCCGAGGTCGCGCCCGAGCTGACGGAGTGGGCGAGCTTCTTCGCCGCGGGGGCCGCCAAGCGGGCCGCCGCGGAGGCGGGCTCGACGCGCGCGGTCACCGAGCGCGAGGCCGACGACCTCGTGCGCGACGCCGACCGGTTCCTGGCGGTGGTCGAGCAGGCGCTCGGCCTCGTGCCCCACGCCAGCGTCGCCTGAGCGCGGTCGAGGTGTCGGACCCGTTCGTCCACCTCCACGTCGCCTCGGGCTTCTCCTTGCAATACGGCGCCTCCCACCCGCACACGCTGGTGGAGCGGGCCGCGGAGCAGGGGATGGACACCCTGGCCCTCACGGACCGCGACGGCGTCTACGGCGCCGTCCGGTTCGTGCGGGCCGCCCAGCGTGCCGGCATCCGGCCGGTGCTCGGCGTCGACCTCGCGGTGGCGTCGACGGGTGCGCTCGGAGGTCCGGGTCGCGATGGCGGCGGCGCCGCCCGTCGTCGTACGCCGGCGCGGGGCGGGGCCCTGCGCGACACCTCACCCGAGCAGGGCGGCCATCCCCGGGTGACGTTCCTGGCCAGCGGGCGGGCCGGGTGGGCGGCGCTGTGCCGGATGGTGTCGGCCGTCCACCTGTCCGGCGAGCGCGGTCGTCCCGTCGCGACGCTCGAGGTGCTGGCGCCCTGGCTCGGCGGCGGCGACGTGCTCGTGCTGCTCGGCCCGTCCTCCGAGCTCGGCCTCGCCGCCACCCGACGGCGCGACGACCTCGGGCTCGCGGCGATCGCGCCGTGGCTCACCGTCGCGCCGGCCGGCAACGTCGTCGTCGAGCTGGTCTCGCACCGACTCGGCGGTCGCCGCGGGGAGTGGGGACCGGGCACCGCGCCGCACGCCGCCCGGATGGCCGGCATCGCCCGGACGGCCGGCCTCACGACCGTGCTGACCAACGCCGTCCGCTACGCCGACCGCCTCGACGCCCCGACCATCGACGTCCTCGACGCCGCCCGGCGGCTCGTGCCGATGGGCTCGGCCAGCCTCCGCGACGTTGGTCCCGCGGGTGTGCGCGGCAACGCCGAGGGCTTCCTCAAGTCCGGCAAGCAGATGCAGGAGGTCGCCGAGGAGGTCTGCCGTCTGGCCGGGCTCGGTGACGGCGAGGTCGAGGCCGGGCGCCTTCTCGCCCGCACCCGGCTGGTCGCCGACCGGTGCGCGCTCGACCCGCGCGCCGACCTCGGCATCGGCGAGGTGCACCTCCCCGAGCTCGAGCTGGCGCGAGGGGCGAGCCTGCTCGCGTCCCGCGATGACGGGCGAACGACGTCTCGACAGCAGCGCGCCGATGCCCTGCTGCGCCACCGGTGCGAGGCGGCGATCGGGTGGCGCTACGGCAACGGCCCGATGCAGGTCGTGTGGAAGCGCATCGACGACGAGCTCGAGATCATCGCGACGCTGGGCTACGCGTCCTACTTCCTCACCGTGGCCGACGTCACCGACCTGATCGGCGCGATGGGCATCCGGCGCGCGGCGCGGGGGTCGGGTGCCGGCAGCGTCGTCAACTACCTCCTCGGCGTCTCCGGGGTCGACCCGATCCGCCACGGGCTGCTGATGGAGCGGTTCCTCTCGCCGTTGCGGGTCTCGCTGCCGGACGTCGACATCGACGTCGAGTCCGCGCGGCGCGAGGAGGTCTACCGCGCGATCCTCGACCGCTTCGGGGGCGAGCGGTGCGCGGCGGTCTCGATGATGGACACCTACCGCGTGCGCCACGCCGTCCGCGACGTCGGTGCCGCGCTCGGCATGCCGCCCGGCGAGGTCGACGCGATCGCCAAGGCCTTCCCGCACATCCGCGCCCGCGATGCCCGGATGGCGCTGCGCGACCTGCCCGAGCTGCGGGCCAGCGGACTGGGTGACGGAGCGCTCGACCACTTCTTCGGCCTCGTCGAGCGGCTCGACGGACTGCCCCGCCACATCGCCATGCACCCGTGCGGCGTGCTGCTCTCCGACGCCACACTGCTCGACCGCACGCCGGTCGAGGCCTCGTGGGCGGGCTTCCCGATGAGCCAGTTCGACAAGGACGACGTCGAGGACCTGGGCCTGCTCAAGCTGGACGTCCTCGGCATCAGGATGCAGTCGGCGATGGCCCACGCCGTCGCCGAGATCTCCCGCGTCGACGGCGTCGAGCTCGACCTCGACGACGAGGTGCAGGTGCCCTTCGACGACACCACGACCTACGACCTGATCAGCTCGGCGAAGACCCTCGGCGTCTTCCAGATCGAGTCACCGGGCCAGCGCGAGCTCGTCGGCAAGTCCGGCATCGAGTCCTTCGACGACATCATCACCGACATCTCGCTGTTCCGGCCCGGCCCGGTCCAGAGCGACATGGTCACCCCCTACCTCGAGGCCAAGCACGGGTGGACCGAGCCCCACTACCTCCACGACGACCTGCGTCCGATCCTCGCGGGCACCCGCGGCGTGGTCGTCTTCCACGAGCAGGTCATCGAGATCATCGCCCGGTTCGCCGGGGTCCTCAACGACGAGGCCGACGAGGTGCGCCGGACGCTCGGCACGACCTCGGGGATGGCCACCACGAAGACCTGGTTCTTCGCCCGCGCCGCCGCGCGCGACTACGCCGAGCCGGTCGTCGCGCAGGTCTGGACGATCCTGGAGGCGTTCGCGTCGTTCGGCTTCTGCAAGGCCCATGCGGCTGCGTTCGCGCTCCCGACCTACCAGTCCGCCTGGCTCAAGGCGCACTGGCCGGCCCACTTCCTGGCGGGCGTGCTCACCCACGACCCGGGCATGTACCCCAAGCGCCTGATCCTCGACGACGCGCGCCAGCTCGGCGTGGGAGTGCTCGGGCTCGACGTCAACGCCAGCGGGTCGCACTACGCCGTCGAGCGCGGCGCCTCCGAGGAGGGGCACGCGATCCGGCTCTCGCTCACCGACGTCAAGGGGATCAGCGAGGCCGAGGTCGCGCGGATCGTCGAGGCCCGCGACGGCGCCCCCTACGTCTCGCTGTCCGACTTCTTCCACCGGGCGCGGGTGTCGCGGCCGATCCTCGAGCGGCTGGTGCTGGCGGGCGGGTTCGACGGGGTCTACGGCATCGGCTCCGGCGATCGCACGCTCACCCGCCGGGGCAGGGTGACCCGGCGCGACCTGCTGCTCCAGGTCGCCGAGCTCGACCTGCACGCGCGCTCGCTGGAGCGGGCCTCGCGCGCCCGCGGCCTGTCCCGTGGCCGCGCTCCGCTCCCGGCCACCGTCACGGCCGCCGAGGCCGCGCGGCGCAACAGCTCCGACCCCACGACGCGGGCCGCCGCCGACTCCACGGAGCGGCACGCGCTGGCCGACGGAGGTGTCTGGGCACGAGCCGCCGCACAGTCGCGGGCGAGCCGCCCGGTCGTCGAGGCCGAGTCGGTGCAGCTCACCCTCCGCCTCGGCGACGAGCCCGGCGAGCCGGGGGAGCGGCCGACGGGGCTGCCGGAGATGACCAGCGTGGAGCGGATGCGCGCCGAGCTGGAGATCCTCGGCCTCGACGTCAGCCAGCACGCTATCGCCGGCTACGACCCGTTCCTCGACGCGCTCGGCGTCACCCGCAGCCGCGACCTGCTGCAGCGCCGCAGCCGGTCCGAGCTGCTGGTCGCGGGGGTCAAGGTCGCCACCCAGACCCCGCCGATCCGGTCCGGGCGCCGCGTGGTCTTCCTGACCGTCGACGACGGCACCGGCCCGGTCGACGCGACGTTCTTCGAGGACGCCCAGGGTCCCTACGCCGCCACCGTCTTCTCGTCGTGGCTGCTGCTCGTGCGCGGCGAGCTGCGCCGCACGGGACGCCGCGGCGTCTCCGTCCGGGCCACCGGCGCCTGGGAGCTGCCGCTGCTCCACGCGCTCTGGCAGCGCGCCCGCACGACCGAGGAAGGCGTCGACCTCGTCCGCGCCGAGCTCACGCGTCGCCACGAAGCGGTGGCCGAGGAGCCGCCGCACCGTCGCGTGCTGGTCCACAGCAGCGGCTTCCAGCTCTCGCCCTACGCCGACGTCCGGCCCGCCGGCGACGCGGTGCGGGACGTCGCGCGCCACCTGTGGCACCGCAGCCCTGGGAGCCCGGGATGACGGCCTGCCGGTCGCGCACCGGCCTGCCACTAGGGTTGCCCGCATGGCCCAGCCCTCTGCCAGCGACCGTCGCCAGTCCGTCCGCGCCGGCGTGGTCTGGGACGGCGTGCGCCAGCTCCTCGAGGCCGACGGCAGCGAGCACGCCCGCATCGTCGACATCGGCGGCGGCACCGGAGGGTTCGCCGTTCCGCTGGCCGAGCTCGGCCACACGGTCCAGGTCATCGACCCCAGCCCCGACGCCCTCGCCTCCCTCGACCGCCGCGCCCGCGAGCGGGGCGTCGCCGACCGGGTCACCGGACAGCAGGGCGACCTCTCCGACCTCGCCACGCTCGTCGACGAGGCCGACCTCGTGCTGTGCCACGGCGTGCTCGAGATGGTCGACGACCCGGCGGCCTCGCTGGCCTCGATCGCCGGAGTGCTGCGCCCGGGCGGCCACCTCAGCCTGCTCGTCGCCCAGCGGCACGCCGCGGTCGTCGCGCGCGCCATGGCCGGGCACTTCCAGGCCGCCCGCGAGCTGCTCGAGGGCGAGGCGACCGAGGGGGCCGCGGGCCGGGGCGGACGGCGGTTCACCCACGACGAGCTCGTCGGCCTGCTCGGTGCCGCGGGTCTCGACGCGTCCTCGGTCCAGGCCGTCCGGGTCTTCGCCGACCTCGTGCCCGGCAGCCTGCTCGACCTCGAGCCCGGTGCGACCGCCGCGCTCGTCGAGCTCGAGCGCGCCGTGGCGACCCGTGCGGAATACCTCCCCCTCGCCACGCAGCTGCACGTCATCGCCACGCGCTGAGTCCGGGCGACGCCCGGCCGACCGGGGTGCGGCATGACCGACACCCCGATCCTCCACGTCGACATGGACGCGTTCTACGCCTCCGTCGCGCTGCGCGAGCGCCCCGACCTCGTCGACCAGCCGGTCGTGGTGGGCGGCAGCGGGCGGGGTGTGGTGCTCGCCGCCAATTACGTCGCCCGGCGCTACGGCGTGCGCTCGGCGCTGCCGATGACCCGCGTACGCCGCCTGTGCCCGCACGTCGTCGTGCTGTCACCCGACTTCGACACCTTCACCAGCGTCTCGGCCTCGGTGATGGAGACCTTCCGCGAGGTCACGCCGATCGTGCAGGCGGTCTCGCTCGACGAGGCGTTCCTCGACGTCCGCGGCTCGACCCGGCGGCTCGGTCCACCGGCCGTCATCGCCGAGCAGCTGCGCTCGACGGTCCACGACGAGCAGGGCATCACCTGCTCGGTCGGCGTCGCCGCCACCGTCTCGGTGGCCAAGCTGGCCAGCCGGCGGGCCAAGCCCGACGGCGTGATCGTGGTGCGCCCGGGCGAGGTGACGACGTTCCTCCATCCGCTCGACGTCGGCGAGCTCTACGGCGTGGGGGAGAAGACGCAGGCGCTGCTGCAGCGCTTCGGCCTGCTCACCGTCGGCGACGTCGCCCACACGCCGCTGCGGACGCTCCAGCGCGCCGTCGGCCACCACCTCGGGAGCCACCTCCACGACCTGGCGTGGGGCACCGACAGCGCCGACCTCACCCCGTCCGCCGGACCGCACGAACCCGAGCGGTCGATGGGTGCCGACGAGACCTTCTCCCGCGACACCGACGACCGTGAGGTGATCGTCCGCGAGCTGCTCCGCCTCTCGGCGCGGGTGGCGGGCCGGATGCGGTCCGCCGGCGTCGCCGGGCGCACGATCACCCTCAAGGTCCGCTTCGCCGACTTCACCACCATCACCCGCTCGCGCACGATGCCCGAGGCCACGGACGTGACCGTCGAGATCCACCGAGCCGTGACCCGTCTCTTCGACGCGCTCGGTCTCCAGCGCGCCCGCCTGCGCCTGGTCGGCGTACGCGTCGAGGGGCTGGTGCCACGCTCCACGGTCCACCGCCAGCTGGTGCTCGGCGAGCCCGAGCACGGCTGGGCGGAGGCCGACCGGGCCGTCGACCTCGCCACCCGGAGGTTCGGATCGGCGGCCGTCCGGCCGGCGAGCCTGGTCGTGGAGAGGGCGTGAGAGGTGTCTTGGGGGTCCTGCCGAGGAAACCTGATGCACCCGCAGGGGGTGAATTTTCGGAGGACGCCTACCGTACGCACGACAGCGTGCCTAGACTTGCCCGAGAGAGGTGAGGAGGAACGATGGAGCTCTCCGAGGAAGAACTGCGACTGCTCGAGCAGATGGAGCGCGCTCTCGTCGAGGAGGACCCGAAGCTGGCCTCCACGCTGCGCGGCACGTCGTTCCAGCGAGCCGCCCGTCGCCGCGTCGTCCTCGGTGCCGCCATCCTCCTCGTCGGCATCGGCCTGCTGATCGTCGCCGTCCTCATCGACGTCAGCACGATCCTCCAGACCGTCGTCGGCGTCCTCGGCTTCGTGGTGATGCTGGGCGGTGCCGTCCTGGCCCTCACCTCGGCCCGCCACCCCGGTCACGCCAGCCCGACGGTCCGCGCCTCCGGCAAGTCCGGTCTTGGCGTCGTCGACGGTGGCCGCCAGCACCGCCCCGGCCGGATGTCGCGCCAGCGCTCGGGCAGCCCCTTCATGGAGCGCATGGAGGAGCGGTGGCGCCGCCGCCGCGAGCGCGGCCTCTGAACCGCTCATCCCCACTCCTCCACCCCACCTCGTCCGAGGCCTTCACGTCATCGTGGAGGCCTCGTTCCGTCTGGTGGCTCGCCGAGTCGGCAGGAACTGGTCGCCACCACCGCTGAGTCGGCAGGAAGTTCGCGCCAAGTCGACGGGGGACTACGTCAGCTCGCGCCGACCCGGCGGGCGCCGACGTCAGTTCGCGCCGAGTCGGCGGGGGACTGCGTCAGCTTTCGCCGACTCGGGGCGGGGACGGATCAGCCGACGAGCTCGTCGACCGTCCGGCTGGTCTCGTGGTCGGAGGTCTCGGTCTGGCTCGACCGGGAGCGGGGACGCCAGGACGTACGCCGTCCCGCGACGGAGGCCGGCCACCAGGCGGCACGCCGTGCCTCGCGCGGCGTGACACCCGCGGCGAGGGACTCCTCGACGAGGGCGAGGTCGGCGGTGAACCGCTCGGCGGTGAAGGTCTCGGGGTCACGGGAGTAGCGGCTGCGCTCCAGCGCCTGGACGAGCCGGTCGAGGGCGGCAGCTGCCTCGGGCGCCTGGTCGCGCCCGCGACGCGGACGGTCGGGGCGCTCGCCCCCGGCGGCCGGCGTGGCGAGCAACCGCCCGAGCCAGTCACCGGCCCGGCGCGGTGAGCGGCCGGCGGGCCAGGCGTGCCCGAGGTCCCGGGCGACGTCGCGCAGCTCGGCCCACAGGTCCTCGATGTCGCCGCCGAGGCGACGGCGGCGCCGCGCACCGCGCACGAGTCGAGGCGTCATCAGCAGCAGCGCCAGCACGAGCAGTCCGAGCAGGCCGGTGAGCACCGGGACCCACGGGATCGAGCTCGTGTCGTCGGTGGTCGTGTCGGCCGCGGGGTCCGCGGTCTCCCCGCGGTCGGGCAGCAGCTCGGTGGAGCGGCTGGCGCTGGGCGAGGGCTCCTCGGTGACCGGCGCGAACTCGGCAGCGGTGTAGTCGGGCACCCCGGACGCGCGGGCTGCGGGGGTCGGCTCGAAGCGGACCCAGCCGGAGCCGGGGAAGTAGAGCTCGGGCCAGGCGTGGAGGTCGTGCGCGGAGAAGACCCACGACCCGTTGGTCGACTTCTCGGGCTCGAGGAAACCGACCGCGACGCGGCTCGGGATGCCGATGACGCGCGCCATGATCGCGAACGACGCGGCGAACTGCTCGCAGTAGCCCACGCGGTCGTTGAGGAAGGCGAGCAGGTCGGCGCCGCCGTTGCCGGCCGACTCGACCTGGTTGAGGTCGTAGCGGAAGCCGCCGTCCTGGCGGAACCACTGCTGGAGGAGCTGCGCCTTCTGGAACCGGGTCGGCGCGTCGGCGGTGACGCTGGCCGCGAGTCGGCGGATCTCGTTGTTGAGGCTGGGCGGCACCTCGCTGAAGATGCCCGCCACGGAGCCGGCGCCCGACACGGCGCTGTTCATCGCGTCGGCGTTGTAGGTCAGCTCGGCGCCGGTGAAGTCGTAGGTGCGGTCGGCGGTGGTGACGTCGTCGTCGGCGCCGATGAAGTCGCGCGTGTTCACGTCGTAGCGCCAGTCGGTGCCCGCCGAGATCCGGGTGACCTGCTCGGTCGTCGGCAGCCAGGTCGAGGCGAAGTCGGACCCGACGCGCACGTCGTACTGGAACTCCTTGCGCGGCACGTCCGGCGCCACGCCGTCGAGGGCGGGCATCGGTCCGGTGGCGGTCTGCGTCTCGGGGATCTCGCGGTCGCCGGGCGTCCACGACGACCCGTTGAAGCGGGAGAGCACCGAGATCCGGAAGTACGACGGCTTGGGGCCGGGCGTGGTGACCCACAGCAGCGGGACGTCCTGGCCGCGCTGGAGGTCGCGGCGCAGGTCGATCATCGGGTCCTTGACCTCGACCTCGCGGGTGCCGGGACCGTTGCCGTCGAAGACGCTCATGCTCATCGTCGGGACCGCGACGGGCACGACGACGGCGAGGGCGATCGCACCGGCGCCGAGCGCGAGGGCGGTGTTGCCGATCGCGCCGGTCCGGACAGAGAAGGAGCCCCTCTCGCCGTCGGGCGCGCGACCCCAGCTCGTGACGTGGTCGCTGTGCTGGAGGAAGACGGTGGCGAGGAAGAGGCCGGCGATGACCACGAAGAGCCACCACGAGACCGCCTCGCCGGTCACCGCGACCGGGAGGGTGTACGCCGCCAGCAGCGCAAGACCGGCCACGGGTGCGCGGCGCAGGGTGCAGGTGAGGACGTCGACGAGCCAGATCACGAGCGCGCCGCCGACGAGCAGCAGCGGGTGGACCGGTGGGACGCCTGCCTGCACCGGAGCGGCGTAGTTGCGCGAGGTCTCGAGCGCGTCCTGCACCGCGAGGACGAAGGCGTCGATCGTGCCGGGCGTCGGGACCGGCGAGCCGGTCACCGTGCCGAGCACGAGCAGGGCGCCGACGACGAGCTGACCGGCGACGATCGCGACGGCGGGCAGCCGGCTCCACCGGGCGACGGCGCCACCACCGGCGAGCACGACGCCGATGAAGAGGAGCGGGATGCCGACCTCGGCGAAGCCCTCGGTGAGCACCCGCCACGACAGGACGGTGGTCCAGGCGGCGAGCATCGCGATGCCGGCCACCCGCAGCTGGTGGGGGAGCGAGCTCCAGGAGGACGCCAGCGACGACTTCATCGTGCCGCCCCCGCCGACGCCGTCGCCCGGCTCGCCATCATCCCGAGCTCCTGCCACGCCGTGTCGAGGCGGTCGCGCGGACCGAGGGTGACCGAGCGCCAGCCACTCGAGGTCAGGTGCGTCGCGGCGCCGCGACCGGGCTGCACCGGCAGGTGCGGCGCCCACGCGTCGACGTCGAGCGCGATCGCCAGGCTCGACGAGGCGTGGTGCTGGAGCCGGCGCAGGAACGGCAGGTCGGTGTCGGCGAGCGAGCCGAACACCCCGATCGTGAGGCCGCCGTGCCCCGGCTCGGCCAGCCACTGGGTGTCGGGCGCAGGGGAGTGGTCGAGCTGGACGATCGCCAGCGCCTCGAGCAGCGGGACGGTGCTCGCCTCGGCGGTCTGCGAGTGCCACTGCGTCTCGCGGCTGTCGCCGGAGGCGGTGACGAGGCGGACGGTGTAGCCGTGGTGGGCGAGGTGCACCGCGATCGAGGCGGCCGCCGACACCGCTCCCTCGAGCGAGCTCGCCGCGCCCTGCCCCCGGTGGGAGGTGCCGCGGTTGTCGAGGAACACGGTCGCGCGTGACTGCCACGGCTGCTCCTCGCGGCGCACCATCAGCTCGCCGAGGCGCGCCGAGCTCCGCCAGTGGACCCGCCGCAGGTCGTCGCCGCGGCGGTACTCGCGCACGGTGACGTCCTCGGCGCTGCCGGTCGCGAAGGCGCGCGGCCGGTTGTCGCCCGAGCCGGTCCAGGCGCCGCCGAGCGGGATGCTCGGCAGCGAGATCGTGCGCGGGGTGACCGTCAGCCGTGAGGTCGCGTGGAACGTGCGGCCGAGCTCGACGAGGCCGAAGGGGTCGGTGACGCGCACCGACATCGGCCCGATGTCGAACTGTCCGCGCAGCTCCGAGCGCACCTGGTAGGTCGCGTGCCGGCGCCATCCGTGGCCGAGGCCCTCGAGCACGAAGCGCGGCCGGGTGCCGAGCACGTAGGGCAGGCGCTCCTCCAGCAGCAGCACGCCGGTCGGCGTGCGCGACTCGTTAAATACCGACAGCTCGACGGTCGACGGCTGTCCGGCGACGACGAGCTGCGGTGACACCGTGCGCACCAGGGCGAGGCGGTAGCGCGCGCGCCCCACCCACCAGGCGGTCAGCAGCGGCAGCACGGCGACCAGCACCCCGATGCGGACGACGGAGGAGTGGCCGACCACGATCGCGGCGACCACCGTCGTGATGCCGGCAGCCAGGAAGGCCCGCCCGCGGGTGGTCAGGGACGCGAGCGCCTCACGCACGTCGGGTCCTCACCCACGGCTGCTGGAGTCGGAACCCGACGGGACCGGCACCGACTCGACGAGGGCGGACAGGATCGAGCCGGTGGTGCGCCCGCTCATCGTCGCCTCGACGTTGGGGAGCAGGCGGTGCGCGAGCACCGGGAGCGCGATCCCGTGGATGTCGTCGGGCAGGACGTAGTCACGGCCCTGGGTGGCGGCGACGGCCTTCGCGGCGCGGACCAGGTGGAGGGTCGCGCGCGGCGACGCGCCGAGGTGGAGGTCGGCGCTCGTGCGGGTCGCGGTGGTCAGCGCGACGGCGTACCGGTGGACCGCCGACGACACGTGCACGCGGCCGACGATCTCGATGACCTTGCGGATCTCGCCGGCGTCGGTGACGGGCTCGAGGTCGTCGAGCGGGTTGTGCGCGGTGTGGCCCTCGAGCATCGCGATCTCGGCGGACTCGACCGGGTAGCCGACGGAGACGCGCGCCATGAAGCGGTCGCGCTGCGCCTCGGGCAGGGCGTAGGTGCCCTCCATCTCGATCGGGTTCTGCGTCGCGATGACCATGAACGGCTTCTCGAGCATGTAGGTCGCGTTGTCGACGGTGACCTGGCGCTCCTCCATGCACTCGAGCAGGGCGGACTGGGTCTTGGGCGAGGCACGGTTGATCTCGTCGCCGACCACGATGTTGGCGAAGACGCCGCCCGGGCGGAACTCGAACTCCCGGGTGTCCTGGTTGAAGATCGACACGCCGGTGACGTCGCTCGGCAGCAGGTCGGGCGTGAACTGGATGCGCCGCACCGACGAGTCGATGCTGCGGGCCAGCGCCTTGCTCAGCTGGGTCTTGCCGACGCCCGGGACGTCCTCGATGAGCAGGTGGCCCTCGGCGAGCAGCACGACGAGTGCGGCGTTGACCACGTCGGGCTTCCCGGCGATCACCCGCTCGATGTTGTGGCGGACCGCTCCGGTGACCCGGTGCACGGTGTCCAGGTCGGGCGCCTGTCCGGCCACACCGCTGATTGGCCCAGTCGTCACGTCTCGCATCCCCTCGTCGAACGGCTGTCGTCCCAGCCTGGCGCTCGCCACCACGTTATGTGGTCCGCGCAACATACCCGGCTCCGAAGTCCGGACCGAGAGCTCGATCGCGACCGTTACCGGACCGTTCTGAGCGGCCTTTGCACCCGGGACTCCCGCTTGTCGGCCCAGATCTCGGCCGACAAGCGGGGCGGTCACCGGATATCCGGTGACCGCCCTCCGCAACGAGCCCACCCCTCTCCCACCCCATTCCCCACCTCTTCCCCCACTTCGCTCCACCACCGCACGCCGTTTTCCCCCACCGGCGCTCCCCGGAGGCCTCGAGACGGGGCTCCTGAGCGTGGATCGGGCCGGTTCCACGCTCAGCGGCCGGCCGGGGCGGACCAGCCCAGGGAGGACGGCGTACGCCCGAGGTCGGCGCGAAACGGCCGAAATTCAGGCGTGAGACACGCGGAATCTGGTTGACGGTGGAGCAATGTGGAGTACTGTGGGGCGAAGTGGGGGACAGGGTCGAACTTTCCCGCCGAGCAAGGGGAGGTGCCGCATGTTCTTCGGCACCTACACGCCCAAGCTCGACGAGAAGGGACGCCTCTTCCTCCCCGCCAAGTTCAGGGACGAGCTGACGGAGGGACTCGTGGTGACCAGGGGGCAGGAGCGCTGCCTCACCGTCTGGTCGCTGGAGGACTTCGGGAGGCTCACCGACCGGCTCCGCGAGGCGCCGGTCACGCAGAAGGGCACCCGCGACTACGTCCGCATGCTGTTCGCCGCCGCCAGCCAGGAGGTGCCGGACAAGCAGGGACGGATCAACATCCCGGCACCACTGCGGGAGTACGCGTCGCTCCGCAAGGAGTGCGTGGTCATCGGGTCGATGAACCGGATCGAGATCTGGGACCCCACGGCGTGGGCGACCTACTCGGAGGAGCAGGAGCAGAAGTTCTCCGAGCTCAGCGACGAGGTCTTCCCGGGGATCTGACCCCGAGCAGCACCACCAGAACCACCACCACCAGAACCGGCACCACAACTCCACACCTGACATCGGACCCGCATCACCAGGTCTCGAGCCCGCTCCCTCGCGTGGCCATCTGGGGCACTTCCCCGGCACCAGAGGGCCTTCCCATCGCAACGGGGAGCGGGCAGGGACCTGGTGCGGCGGCTCACCCCGGGCCCACGAGAGCACGGGGGGCGTCAGTCGCACCGCCAGCCAGACCAACCAGCCAGCACGTCGAACAGCTTCCAGTGGGGTCGAGACCATGAGCACCAGCCAGCCCTTGGCACGCACCGCAGCGGCACCGCCGCTCCGGGTGCGCGACCAGGCGCGCGAGGCGCTCACGCTGGTCGTCTTCTCCGCCGCCACCGCCTCGGCGCTGGCCCTGGGCCTGCTCGTGCTGACGCACCTGGGCCGCCAGGGCTGAGCATGGTGACTCCCAGCCACGCCCCGGTGCTCCTGGACCGGGTCGTCGCCCTGCTGGCGCCTGCCCTCGAGGCACCCGGCTCGGTCTACGTCGACTGCACGCTCGGCCTCGGCGGCCACAGCGAGGCGGTGCTCGAGCGGATCCCCGGGGCACGCGTGATCGGCATCGACCGCGACCCGACCGCCCTGCAGATGTCGCGCGAGCGGCTCGCCGCCCACGGCGGCCGGTTCACCGCCGTCCACGCGGTCTACGACGAGGTCCCCGAGGTCATCGGCAGCCTCGGGCTCGACCACGTCGACGCGATCTTCTTCGACCTCGGCGTCTCCTCGATGCAGCTCGACGTGCGCGAGCGCGGCTTCGCCTACTCCGAGGACGCGCCCCTCGACATGCGGATGGACCCGACCACGGGCCAGACCGCGGCCGAGCTCCTCAACACCGCGTCGGCGCAGGACCTCACCCGGATCCTGCGCGACTTCGGCGAGGAGAAGTTCGCCAGCAAGATCGCCCGCGAGGTCGTACGACGTCGCGAGTCGACGCCGTTCACCACCAGCGCCGGCCTGGTCGAGCTGCTCTACGCCACCATCCCGGCGCCGGCCCGGCGCACGGGCGGCCACCCCGCCAAGCGCACGTTCCAGGCGCTCCGGATGGCCGTCAACGACGAGCTCGACGTGCTCCGCCGCGCGATCCCCGCGGCCATCGACGCGATCGGCGTCGGCGGCCGGGTGGTCGTCGAGTCCTACCACTCGCTCGAGGACCGCCTCGTCAAGCGCGCCTTCACCGAGGCCACGAAGCTCGACGTCCCGCCCGACCTGCCGTTCGTGCCCGAGGGCGCCGAGCCGGCCCTGCGCCTGGTCACCCGCGGCGCCGAGCAGGCCGACGAGCAGGAGATCGCCGAGAACCCCCGGGCGGCATCCGTCCGGCTGCGCGCCGTCGAGCGCGTGCGCCCCGCATCACCGTCCACGTCCCGCCTTCCCCAGGGAGCCACCCGATGAGCAGTCCCGCTCTCCAGCCCAGGACCCGGGTCACCCGGATCGCCCAGGAGGCCGTCGACAAGGCACGCCTCTCCGTCGTCCCCCGGGTGCGCACGCGCGCGCCGCGGGTGCCGTTCGTGACCCTGGTCAGCCTGGTGCTGGTGGGCGGCATCGTCGGCCTGCTCCTGTTCAACACCTCCATGCAGCAGGCCTCCTTCGCCGCGTCGTCCCTGGAGAGCGAGGCGAACACCCTCGCCGCCCGCGAGCAGACGCTGCGCATGGAGCTCGACCAGCTCCGCGACCCGCAGCGGGTCGCGGAGGCGGCCCAGCAGATGGGCATGGTCATCCCGCCGGCGCCGGTGTTCCTCGACCTCGAGACGGGCCGGACCAGCGGCGTCCGCACCCCCGCCACCCGGGAGAACGCGATCCGCCTCCAGGGCCCGGACCCGGTCAAGCCCAAGATCCTGCAGCCCGACCCGACGGTCGTGGTGGTCCCGCCCACGACCGACACCACCACCGACGCGACCACCGACACCACGACCGACCAGTCGGCGACGGCCGGCGCCGGGACGGGCAAGCAGAAGAACACCGACAGGCCGGGCAGGAAGAACCGCAACCGGTGACGGCGCGGTCGCGCGGATCCGCGGCCCCGCCCACCTAGATTCAGCGACAGGCGACCGCCGGGGACCGGCCCGGGCGGTGCCGGGAAATGAGGAGACCAGTGCCGAGCACCCGCACGAGGCCGAGCGCCTCCCGCGGCGCCCCGATGCTGCGCCTGCGCGTCGGGTTCGTCCTCATCGCGATCGTCCTCTCCTTCTTCGGCGCTCGGCTCGTGCAGCTCCAGGGCGTCGACCCGCGCTCGTACGCCGCCATGGCCGCCGCCGAGGGGTCGGCGCGCGTGACGCTGCCGGCCGAGCGCGGCGACATCCTCGACCGCAACGGCATCCCGCTCGCCGACTCGATCAAGGGCAAGATGGTCGTCGCCGACCCGACCCTGACCGCGGACGACGCACCCGCGATCGCGCGGCTGCTGTCCGACAGCCTCTCCATCGACTACTTCAAGACGCTCGCCGCGCTCAAGGGCCGCAAGGATGGCAGCAAGTTCGAGTACGTCGCGCGCCGCGTCCCGAGCACCCTCGCGAGCGACACGCTCGCCGAGCTCGAGCAGGCGGGCTACGAGGGCATCTCCCTCGAGGACGACCCGATCCGCGACTACCCCGCCGGCGACGTGGCGGCCAACCTCCTCGGCTACATGGGCACCGACGAGCCGCTCGGTGGCTTCGAGCGCACCTTCGACAAGCAGCTCGCCGGCGTCGACGGCGAGGCGACGTGGCAGTCGAACTCGCGCAAAGGCGTCCGCATCCCGTTGCGCGACAGCACCCTCAAGGCCGCCCAGGACGGCACGTCGCTGACGACCACCATCGACCGCGACCTCCAGTGGTTCGTGCAGAAGGTGCTCGCACAGTCGATCGAGCAGTACCAGGCCGAGAGCGGGGCCGCCGTCGTGCTCGACACGCGCACGGGCGAGACCCTGGCCCTCGCCGACTACCCGACCTTCGACGCCAACAAGCCGGGGGAGGCGAAGGAGGAGGACCTCGGCTCCCGCGCACTGAGCCTCGCCTACGAGCCGGGCTCGGTGGAGAAGGTGCTCACCGCCTCCTCGCTCATCGACGCCGGCAAGGCCTTCCCGCGCCAGAAGTTCAAGGTGCCCGGGAGCCTGGCCCGCCAGGACCGCGTGATCGGCGACTGGTTCGACCACGGCGACATCCGCCTGACGCTGGCCGGCATCATCGCCAAGTCGTCCAACATCGGCACGGTCCTCGCCGCCGACGCGTTCACCCCGGTGCAGCTCGTCGACTACCTGCAGAGGTTCGGGCTCGGCCAGCGCACCAACGTGGGTGTCCGCGGCGAGACGGCCGGCCTGCTCACCGCGGGCGAGGCGATGACCTCCCAGACCAAGGACCGCGTCGCCTTCGGGCAGTCGCTCTCGGTCAACGTCCTGCAGATGGCCGCCGCGGTCAACACCGTGGCCAACGGCGGGATCCGGGTCTCGCCGAGCCTGATCTCCGGCTCCGCGGTCACCGACGACGGCGTCACCGTCGGCACCGACACCTCCACCCGCACCCGGGTGATCAGCAAGAAGGCGGCGAAGGACACCGCGAAGATGATGGAGAAGGTGGTCGACCCCGAGGACGGCGTCGCACCCGGCGCGCAGGTGCCGGGCTACCTCGTCGCCGGCAAGACCGGCACCGCCCAGCGCGTGGTCGACGGCGTCTACGACGGCAGCACCTCGGTGTCCTTCGGCGGCTTCGCGCCGGCCGACAACCCGCGCTTCACCGTCTACGTCGTGATCCACGCACCCAAGGTCGAGGGCGGCGGTGGCTCGATCACCGGCCCGGTCTTCTCGCGGATCATGGGCTACGTCCTCGGCCGCTACGGCGTCGCGCCGACCAACGGCAAGCCGTCGCGTCTCCCCGTCGAGTGGTGAGTCGATACCCTCGGTCGGTGGATCAGGCAGTGAGCGCGACCCGGCCGCAGCAGGCCCCGTCGACCCCCGCCGCCGACCTGGCAGCGTGGTTGTCGGCACGCACGGACGTGACCGTGCACGGTGACCTCGCCGTCGCCGTCTCGGGGATCTCGCTGAGCACCGCGCGGATCCTCCCCGGTGACCTGTACGCCGCCCTGCCGGGCGCGCGCGCCCACGGTGCGGACTTCGCCGGGCAGGCGCTCGACGCGGGCGCGGTGGCGGTGCTGACCGACGCGGCCGGGCTCGACCGGCTGCCGGCCGGCGCGCCCGCGATCGTCGTACCGGAGCCGCGCCGCGTCCTGGGTGGCCTCGCCGCCCACCTCTACGGCGATCCTGCGAGCGACCTGCGCGTCATCGGCGTCACCGGCACCCAGGGCAAGACCACCACGACGCGGATCCTCGAGCAGGGGCTGACCGCGTCGGGGGTGACGTCGGCGGTGATCGGCACCGTCGGCACGCGCATCGCCGGCGAGGACGTGAAGACGCAGCTCACCACCCCGGAGGCGCCCGACCTCCACGGCCTGTTCGCGGTGATGCGCGAGCGCGGCGTCGACACCTGCGCGATGGAGGTCTCCAGCCACGCGCTGGTCCTCGGCCGGGTGGACGGGGTGGTCTTCGACGTCGCGACGTTCCTCAACCTCGGGCGCGACCACCTCGACTTCCACGAGACCGTCGAGGACTACTTCGCCGCGAAAGCCAGCCTCTTCACGCCCGAGCGTGCACGGGTGGGGCTCACCAACCTCGACGACGAGCTCGGCCGCCGCCTCCTCGACGTCGCCACGATCCCGATGTCGACGTTCTCCAGCGCCGGTGCCGATGCCGACTGGCGTGCGAGCGACGTCGTGCTCACGCCGTCCGGAGCGACCTTCACGGTCACCGGGCCCGGTGTCACGGTCGCGGCCGCGGTGAACCTGCCGGGGGAGTTCAACGTCTCCAACGCGCTCGCCGCCATCGCGTCGGCCGCGCTCGCCGGGCTCGACCCCCAGCAGGTCGCCGACGGCATCGCCCGCGTCGGCGGCGTACCGGGTCGCCTCGAGCAGGTCGACTGCGGCCAGGACTTCTCGGTCGTCGTCGACTACGCCCACAAGCCCGACGCGCTGGAGGCGGTCCTCACGACGCTGCGCCCGCTCACCGACGGCCGGGTCCTCGTCGTCGTGGGCGCCGGTGGGGACCGCGACACGCTCAAGCGTCCGGTCATGGGCGAGATCGCGGCCAGGCTGGCCGACGTCGTGGTGGTCACCGACGACAACCCCCGCACCGAGGACCCCTCGTCGATCCGCGCGGCGGTGATGGAGGGCACGACCGGCGGCACCGCGGAGGTGGTGGAGGTCGGCGACCGGCGGCTCGCGATCCGTGAGGCCGTACGACGCGCGCGCACCGGCGACGTCGTGCTGGTCGCCGGCAAGGGCCACGAGACCGGCCAGACCGTCGGCGACGTGGTGCACCCCTTCGACGACCGCGCGGTCGCCGCGGAGGAGATCCGGGCTGCCGGAGGTGCCGGGTGATCGAGATGACCCTGGCCGAGGTCGCCGACGTCGTCGGGGGTGTGGCCCACGGCGACGCGACCGTCACCGGCGGCGCGTTCCTCGACACCCGCACGCCCGAGGCGGGCGGGTTGTTCGTGGCGATCGCCGGCGAGCGCGTCGACGGCCACGACTTCGTCGCGGCCGCGGGGCAGGCCGGCGCCGTCGCGGTGCTCGGCAGCCGCCCGACGGAGCTGCCCACGGTCGTCGTCGACGACGTGACCGCCGCGCTCGGCCGGCTCGCGCGCCACGTGGTCGACCGGCTCCCCGACGTCACCGTCCTGGCGATGACGGGCTCGCAGGGCAAGACCGGCACCAAGGACTACCTCGCCCACGTGCTGTCCGAGGCCGGCCCGACGGTCGCGACCCGCGGCAACTTCAACAACGAGCTGGGTGTGCCGCTGACGGTCCTGCGCGCCACGCCCGAGACCCGCTACCTCGTCGTCGAGATGGGCGCGCGCGGCGTCGGCCACATCGCCGAGCTGTGCGCGATCGCGCCGCCCCACGTCGCGGCCGTGCTCAACGTCGGCACCGCCCACATCGGCGAGTTCGGGAGCCGCGAGGCGATCGCGCTCGCGAAGGGCGAGATCGTCGAGGCGCTCCCCGCCGACGGCACCGCGGTGCTCAACGCCGACGACGACCTGGTCGCCGCCATGGCGCCCCGCACCCGGGCGGCGGTGAGCACCTTCGGCAGCGCACGCCCCGCCGGGGCCGCCGACGTGTCCGTCAGCGAGATCACGACCGACGAGATCGGCCGCCAGTCCTTCGAGATGTCCCACCGCGGCTCCGGCGCGACGGTCCACCTGGCCCAGATCGGTGCCTTCCAGTGGCGCAACGCCGCGGCCGCCGCGGCGATGGCGCTCGCGGCCGGGCTCGACCTCGACGCGGTCGCCGACGCGCTGGGCGACGTCACGCCCGCCAGCCGCTGGCGGATGGAGGTCACCGAGCGCCCCGACGGCGTGGTGGTCATCAACGACGCCTACAACGCCAACCCCGAGTCGATGCGCGCCGCCCTCGAGACCCTCGGAGGCATCGGCGCGCGCAGCGGCCGGCGCACCATCGCGGTGCTCGGCGAGATGCGCGAGCTCGGCGACGGATCGGCCGAGGCGCACCACGGCGTGGGGGCCTACGCCGCCCGGGTCGGGGTCGACGTGCTCGTCAGCGTCGCCGCCGGAGGGATCGCCGACGGGTTCGCGAGCGTCGAAGGGACGTCCGGCAGCGGGGGAGTGACCATCCCCACGGCGGGGCGTGCCGAAGCCGTCGACTGGCTGCGGCAGAATGTCTCGGCTGCTGATGTCGTCCTCGTGAAGGCGTCACGGGGGGCCGCACTGGAACTGATCGCCGACGACCTCCTCACCGGGGCCGGCACCGAAGGGAGCACCGCCAGATGAGAGCCATCCTGTTCGGAGGAGGACTCTCCCTGCTGATCTCGCTGCTCGGCACGCGCTACGCGATCCGCTTCTTCACGCGCCAGGGGTTCGGGCAGCCGATCCGCGACGACGGCCCCACCTCGCACCACGTGAAGCGCGGCACCCCGACCATGGGCGGCGCTGTCATCATCATCGCGACCGTGGTCGGCTACTTCGCCGCCAAGCTGATCACCGGCCAGGCGCCGACCGCGTCCGCGCTGCTCCTGCTGTTCCTGCTCGTGGGGATCGGCGCCGTCGGCTTCCTCGACGACTTCCTCAAGGTCAGCCGCCAGCACAACCTCGGCCTGCGCAGCCGCGCCAAGATGATCGGGCAGACGGTGGTCGGCCTGGTCTTCGGCATCCTCGCCCTGTCGCCGGTCCTCGAGGACGAGCGCGGCTGGCGCCCGGCGTCCAACCACATCTCCTTCATCCGCGACCACCAGGGCTTCGCGCTCCCGATGGTGCTGGCCATCCTGCTGATCTGGCTGATCGTCACCGGCGCGAGCAACGCGGTGAACCTCGCCGACGGCCTCGACGGGCTCGCCGCGGGCTGCTCGATCCTCGTCTTCGCCGCCTACACGCTGGTCAACATCTGGCAGAACAGCCAGTCCTGCGCCCTCGAGGCCGGACCCAAGTGCTACGAGGTGCGCGACCCGCTCGACCTCGCGGTCGTGGCCGCCGCCATCACCGGCGCCTGCTTCGGCTTCCTGTGGTGGAACGCCTCGCCCGCCCAGATCTACATGGGCGACACCGGCTCCCTCGCGCTCGGCGCGGCGATGGCCGGCTTCGCGATCATGACCCGCACCGAGCTCCTCCTGGTCATCATCGGCGGGCTCTTCGTCGCCATCACCGTCTCGGTGATCATCCAGGTGTCGGTCTTCAAGATCAGCCGTGCCAGCGGGCTGTTCCGGGCGATCTTCAAGGTCCAGCCCGGCCACCGCGTCTTCCGGATGACCCCGCTGCACCACCACTTCGAGATGCTCGGCTGGGAGCAGGTCACCATCGTGATCCGCTTCTGGATCATCACCGGCCTCGCGGTCGCGACGGGGATCGGCATCTTCTACGCCGAGTGGGTCGCCGGCGTCGGATGAAGCACCCCGTGACGTTCTCCGCCTCCTCCGCTCCGCTCCTCCGGCGAACAACGCCCCGGGGACCCCGCGGATGAGCAACCACATCGACACCCTCGACCGCACCAGCGACTGGTCCGGCGTCCGCGTCGTCGTCGCCGGGTTCGGCGTCTCCGGCTTCGCCGCCGCCGACAACCTGCTGTTCCTCGGCGCGCAGGTCACCGCGCTCGACGAGACCACGAGCGAGGAGAAGGCCGAGAAGGCCCAGCTCCTCGAGACGCTCGGCGCCACGATCCGGCTCGAGCCGGGTGCGACCGCGGTCCTGCCCGACGACGTCGACCTGGTGGTCACCTCTCCCGGGTGGAGGCCGTCCGCCCCGCTCCTCGCCCAGGCCGTCGAGCGCGGCATCCCGGTGTGGGGTGAGGTCGAGCTCGCGTGGCGCCTGCGCGACCCGGACGCCGCCGCCCCCTGGCTGGCGGTCACCGGCACCAACGGCAAGACCACGACCGTCCAGATGCTCGAGTCGATCCTGCGCGCGGCGGGCCTGCGCGCGGTCGCGGTCGGCAACGTCGGCCTGCCGATCGTCGAGGCCGTGATGGACCCCGAGCCCTACGACGTGCTGGCCGTCGAGCTCTCCAGCTTCCAGCTTCACTACACGCACTCCATGTCGGCGGAGTCGGCCGTCGTGCTCAACGTCGCCGAGGACCACCTCGACTGGTACGACGGCCCCGACGGCATGCGCGACTACGCCGCCGACAAGGCCCGGATCTACGAGCGCGTCCAGCGCGCCTGCGTCTACAACCTCGCCGACCCTGCCACCCGGGAGATGGTCCGCGAGGCCGACGTGGTGGAGGGTGCGCGCGCCGTCGGCTTCACCCTCGGTACGCCGTCCTCCGGAGACGTCGGGCTGGTCGAGGACCTGCTGGTCGACCGCGCGTTCATCGAGGAGCGGGCCTCCAGCGCCGCCGAGCTCTGCACGCTGGCCGACCTGGCGTCGCCGGCCCCGCACTTCGTCGCCAACGCCCTGGCCGCCGCGGCCCTCGCCCGTGCCCACGGCGTCAGCCAGCAGGCCGTACGCGACGGACTGCGCGCCTTCCGGCCCGACGGGCACCGCATCGCCCACGTCGCCGAGGCCGACGGGGTGACCTGGATCGACGACTCCAAGGCCACCAACCCGCACGCCGCACAGTCCTCGCTGGCCGCCTTCGAGCCGGTCGTCTGGGTCGCCGGCGGGCTGGCCAAGGGTGCCCGGTTCGACGACCTGGTCGTCGCCGTCCGCGACCGGCTGCGAGGCGTCGTGCTCCTGGGCCGCGACCGGCAGGTCGTCGCGGACGCACTTTCGCGACACGCGCCCGATGTGCCGGTCATCGATGTGGGCGACGACGAGACTGGTGACCCCATGGGGCGTGTCGTCGACGCGGCTGCCGGGCTCGCGAGGTCCGGGGACACCGTGCTGCTGGCGCCGGGATGCGCGTCCATGGACATGTTCACCAACTACGGCGCGCGCGGCGACGCGTTCGCCGCGGCCGTCCACCGCAGGATCGCCGACCACACCTGACCCGCACCTGACCCGCAGCCGACCGGAGGGGGACCGATGACCACCGTGACCCCCGACGACACGCAGGTCGTGCCGGGCACCGTCGTCGCCACCACGCCGGCGGTCGAGGTCAAGGCGCGCGCTCCGCTCGGCTCCGGGATCGTCGCCGGCTGGCGGTCGGTCCGCGAGGCGCTCGACAAGCCGCTGGCGTCCTACTACCTCCTGCTCGGCGCGTCCGCGCTGCTGCTCACCATCGGGCTGATCATGGTGCTGAGCGCGTCGAGCGTGCGGTCCTTCACGAGCACCGGCGACTCCTACGCAGTCGTGAAGCGCCAGCTGCTGTGGGTCGCGATCGGCCTGCCGTGCGCGTGGGTCGCCTCGCGGCTGCCGATCAAGCACATCCGGCGCCTGGCCTACCCCGGCTTCCTCTTCGCGCTCGTCCTGCTCGCGCTCGTCGCGCGCTTCGGCGTGCTGATCAACGGCAACAAGAACTGGCTGGCCATCGGCCCGTTCACCATGCAGCCCGCCGAGGTCGCCAAGCTGGCGATCGTGCTGTGGGCGGCCAACATCTACGCCCACAAGGAGCGTCGCCTGCGCGAGCTCCACCACCTGCTGGTGCCGGTCGTGCCGGGCCTCTTCGCCGTCATCGGCCTGGTGCTGGTCGGCCGCGACCTCGGCACCGCGCTGGTCCTCGTCGCGATCCTGCTCGGCATGCTGTGGGTCGTCGGCGCGCCGCTGCGGCTCTTCGCGCTGAGCATGTCGGTCCTCGGCGCCGGGGCGCTGGCCCTCGCCGCGACCAACCCCGAGCGGCTCAAGCGCATCACCAACTTCACCGACCCGTTCAAGGACTTCACCGATGCCGGCTGGCAGCCCGCCCACGGGCTCTACGCGCTCTCGAGCGGTGGCTGGTTCGGCCAGGGCATCGGTGCCTCCACCCAGAAGTGGGGCGACCTGCCCGAGGCACACACCGACTTCATCTTCGCCGTGCTGGGCGAGGAGCTCGGCCTGGTCGGCACGCTCCTGGTGATCGGCCTCTTCTTCACCATCGCCTACGCCGCGATCCGCGTCGCGCTCAGCACCGAGGACCCCTTCGTCCGCTACGCCACCTTCGGCATCGTGGTGTGGATCCTGGGCCAGATGATCATCAACGTGGGCATGGTGCTCGCGGTCCTGCCCGTCATCGGCATCCCGCTGCCGATCGTGTCCTACGGCGGCTCCGCGCTGCTGCCCTCGTTGGTGGCGCTCGGCCTCGTGATCGGCTTCGCCCGGCGCGAGCCCGAGGCGGCTGCTGCCCTGGCGGCGCGCCGGCGCAACCGTTCCGCCGGGCTGTCCGCCTCCACCCGATAGCCCACTCGATAGATTCGGCTCCGATGCGCGTCCTTCTCGCCGGCGGCGGCTCCGCCGGCCACACCTCGCCCCTGCTCGCCACCGCCGACGCCCTGCGTCGCCTCGACCCGGCGACCGAGATCACCTGCCTCGGCACCCGCGAGGGCCTCGAGTCGCGCCTGGTGCCGGAGGCGGGGCTGCCGCTCGAGTTCGTGCCCCGCGTGCCGCTGCCGCGCCGGCCCAGCGCCGACCTGCTGCGGACGCCGACCCGGTTGCGCGCCGCGCGCTCGGCCGCGCTGGAGGTGGTCGACCGGGTGCGCCCCGACGTGGTCGTCGGCTTCGGCGGCTACGTCTCCGTGCCGGCCTACCTCGCCGCGCGCAGCCGCGGCCTGCCGATCGTGGTCCACGAGGGCAACGCGATCCCCGGCGTGGCCAACAAGCTCGGCGCGCGGATGACCACGCACGTCGCGACCAGCTTCCCCGACACCGTGCTGCCGCACGCCGTCGTCACCGGCCTGCCCATCCGGCGGCTGATCTCCACGCTCGACCGCGCGTCGCTGCGCGCGGAGGCGCTGAGCACCTTCGGGCTCCGCGACGACCTGCCGACCCTGATGGTGACCGGCGGCTCCCAGGGCGCCGCCCGGATCAACGCCGCCGTCTCCGGTGCGGCCGCCGACCTGGCCGCAGCCGGTGTGCAGGTGCTCCACATCGTCGGGCCCAAGCACGAGCTCACGGTGGCCTCCGGCGACGTCCCCTACGTCGTGCTCAACTACGTCGACCGGATGGACCTCGCCTACGCGGCCGCCGACGCCGTGCTCTGCCGCTCGGGCAGCAACACCGTCACCGAGGTCTCCGGCGTCGGCCTGCCGGCGATCTACGTCCCGCTGCCGATCGGCAACGGCGAGCAGTCGCTCAACGCCCGTCCGGTGGTCGACGCCGGCGGCGGCCTCATGGTCGCCGACGGCGCGCTGACGCCGGAGTGGGTCACGGCCAGCGTGCCCGGCCTGCTGACCGACGCCGCGCGGCTCGCCGAGATGGGAGCCGCCGCCCGGGGGGTCATCCCGCTCGACGCGGACGAGAAGCTGGCCCGGATGGTCCTCGACGCCCGTGAGGTCGGCCCGGCGTGAGGATCCCTGTCCCCGACGAGATCCTGCCCGCCGACCGGCTCGGCCGGGTCCACTGCGTCGGCATCGGCGGCGCGGGGATCTCCGCGATCGCCCGGATCATGGCCCAGCAGGGCGTCGTGGTCAGCGGCAGCGACGACAACGACACTCCCTTCCTCCCCGCGCTGCGCGAGCTCGGCGTCACCTGCCACCTGGGCTACGACGCCGCCCACGTCGCGGACGCCGACACCCTGGTCGTGACCACCGCCGCCCGCGAGGACAACCCCGAGGTGCTCGAGGCCCGGCGCCGCGGCCTGCGGATCCTGCCGCGCTCGGCCGGCCTGGCCGCCGTGATGGCCGGCTCCCGCGTCCTCGCCGTGGCCGGCACGCACGGCAAGACGACGACCACCGGCCTGCTCACCTCCGCGCTGCTCGCGGCCGGCCGCGATCCGTCGTACGCCGTCGGGGGCGTGCTGAGCGCCACAGGCCGCAACTCCGACGCCGGCAGCGACGACCTCTTCGTGGCCGAGGCCGACGAGAGCGACGGCGCCTTCCTGCACTACCGCCCGCACGCCGCGATCGTCACCAACGTCGAGGCCGACCACCTCGACAACTGGGGCACCGAGGAGGCCTACCACCGCGCCTTCGAGGAGTTCACCGACACGATCGACCGCGACGGCTTCCTGGTCTGCGTGCTCGACGACCCCGGTGCCGCCGACCTCGCCCGGTTCGCCCGCGACGCCGGCCTCGACGTCGTCACGGTGGGGGAGTCCGCCGACGCCGACGTGCGCATCCACGACCTCTCGCTCGCCGGCTCCACCTCGACCTGCCGCGTCTCCCGCGCCGGCGCCGACCTGGGTGAGCTGCGGCTGCGGATCCCCGGTCGCCACTACGTCCTCGACGCCGTCGCCGCGCTGGCGATGGGCCTGCGGCTGGGCTGCGCCTTCGACGCCCTGGTCGAGGGGCTCGGCGGGTTCACCGGCACGGGACGCCGGATGGAGCTCAAGGGCGAGGTCGACGGCATCCGCGTCTACGACTCCTACGCCCACCACCCCGTCGAGATCCGGGGCGACCTCGAGGCCGCGCGCGCCCTCGCCGGCGCGGGCCGGGTGGTCGCTGCGTTCCAGCCCCACCTCGTCTCGCGCACCCGGATCTTCGGCGAGGCGATGGGCGTCGCGCTCGGTGCGGCCGACGAGGTCGTCGTGCTCGACGTCTACGTCGCCCGCGAGGACCCGGACCCGGCCGTCACCGGTCGCCTCGTCGCGGACGCCGTGCCGCTCCCGGCGGCGCAGGTGGCCTACGTCGACGGGCTCCCCGCCGCTGCCCGTGCCCTCGCCGACCGGGCCCGCCCGGGCGACCTCGTCATCACCCTCGGCGCCGGCGACGTCACGACCGTGGGACCGCTCGTGCTCGCGCTGCTCGGGAGCGCCTGAGTGGACCCGGCAGGGCAGGTCCGCGCCGACCCGCGCGACGCGAAGTCCGCACGCAGCGCGCTGCGCACGCGCAAGCGGTTCGCCCGACGCCAGTGGGCCCGGCGGTGGCTCTCGCTGCGCTACGTCCTGGCCCTGCTGCTCGTCCTCGCGCTCGTCGGCGGGGGCATCTACCTCGTGTTCTTCTCCAGCGCGCTGCAGGTCAAGAAGGTGCAGGTCGTGGGCAACTCCCTGCTCAGTGACGACCGCGTGCGCGAGTTCGCCGACGTCCCGATGGGGGAGCAGCTCGCCCTCGTCGACCTGGACCGGGCCTCGGCCCGGGTGGGAGCACTGGCCGAGGTGAAGTCGGTCGACGTCACGCGCTCGTGGCCCGACGGCGTACGCATCGAGGTCGTCGAGCGCACCCCCGTCGCGGTCGTCGAGCTGGGCGGGCGACTCCGCGGCCTCGACGCCGACGGCGTCGTCTTCCGCGAGTACAAGGCGGCCCCGAAGGGGATGCCGCGCATCCGGCCCGGCGCCGCCGCCGGCACCGACGCGCTGAAGGAGGCCGCGACCGTCGTCTCGGCCCTCCCGAAGGACCTCGCCGCGCGCGTCGACCACGTCGAGGTCGCGACCGTCGACCAGATCACCCTCGTCCTGCGCGACCAGCGCCAGGTGCTGTGGGGGAGTGCGGAGGACTCCGCCACCAAGGCCGAGGTCCTCGACGGCCTGCTCGCCGCCGTCCAGGCGCAGTCCTACGACGTCAGCGTCCCTGGCAACCCGACCACCCGCGGCTGACGCGGAATTTCTTTGCCGACACGCCCGCGATGGGCGTGTCCGGCGGGGTTTCGTGCTGCGCGGCTCCTAATCTCTAGCGAAAGGCGAGGTTGACATAACTATAACCCTCAGGTTCACCGTTAGGGTTCACGGTTCGCCGAGGGCAGCAGCTCGACCTCCTCGTCCTTCCCCTCCTTCTCGCACCAGTCGTCCCACATCGAAAGGCCCCGAGCCGTGGCAGCAGCGCAGAACTACCTGGCGATCATCAAGGTCGTGGGCATCGGCGGTGGCGGCGTCAACGCCGTCAACCGGATGATCGAGGTCGGCCTCAAGGGCGTCGAGTTCATCGCGATCAACACCGACGCCCAGGCACTCCTCATGAGCGACGCCGACGTCAAGCTCGACATCGGCCGCGAGCTCACGCGTGGCCTCGGTGCCGGCGCCAACCCCGACGTCGGGGCGAAGGCCGCCGAGGACCACGCCGACGAGATCGAGGAGGTCATCAAGGGCGCCGACATGGTCTTCGTGACCGCCGGCGAGGGTGGCGGCACCGGCACCGGCGGCGCGCCCGTCGTGGCCCGCATCGCCCGCTCGCTCGGTGCGCTCACCATCGGCGTCGTCACCCGTCCGTTCGCGTTCGAGGGCCGGCGCCGCGCCAACTCCGCGGAGGAGGGCATCAGCCAGCTCCGCGAGGAGGTCGACACCCTCATCGTGATCCCCAACGACCGGCTGCTGTCGATCACCGACCGCAACGTGTCGATCCTCGACGCCTTCAAGCAGGCCGACCAGGTGCTGCTCCAGGGCGTCTCGGGCATCACCGACCTGATCACCACGCCCGGCCTGATCAACCTCGACTTCGCCGACGTGAAGTCCGTGATGGCCAACGCCGGCTCCGCCCTCATGGGCATCGGCTCGGCCCGCGGCGAGGACCGTGCGGTCGCCGCCGCGGAGATGGCGGTCTCCAGCCCGCTGCTCGAGGCGAGCATCGAGGGCGCGCACGGCGTGCTGCTCTCGATCGCCGGTGGCTCCGACCTCGGCCTCTTCGAGATCAACGAGGCCGCCGCCCTCGTGTCGCAGTCCGCGCACGCCGAGGCCAACATCATCTTCGGCGCCACGATCGACGACGCCCTCGGCGACGAGGTCCGCGTCACCGTGATCGCGGCCGGCTTCGACGGCGGGATGCCCAAGCGCCGCTCCGACGGCAACGTGCTGGGACGCACGGCGGCCCCGGCGCAGACCCAGGAGCAGACCCGCGCCGCGGCCCAGCAGATCGCGACCAAGGCCCCTGCCCCGGCCTCCGCGTCCGCGGAGCCCGCGCCGACCACGTTCGCCCCGTCCTCCTCGTCCGGCGCCGAGGCCCAGCCGACACAGCCGAAGCCGGCCAGGCAGGTCCAGTTCGACGACGACGACCTGGACGTGCCCGACTTCTTGAAGTGAGGTTCCTCCACCGCGACTCCCTGGCCACGGCGCACGGCGCCGTGGCCGTGGGGTTCACCGACCAGCTGCCGATCGTCCCCGACGTGGGTCAGGCGCGCGCCACCGTGCTCGCCGGACTCGCGGAGGAGACGGGCCTCACCCCCTTCGTCATGCACCAGGTCCACGGTGCCGACGTGCACGTCGTGCGCGCCGGCGACGTGGCCGACCAGCCGGTCCTGTCCGTCGACGCGTTGGCGACCACACGCACCGACGTGGCCCTGGTGGCACGCGCCGCGGACTGCGTGCCCCTCGTCCTGGCCTCACCCGAGGGGGCGATCGCCGCGATCCACGCGGGTCGGCGCGGGATGGCCCTCGGAGTCGTGCCGGCCGCCGTGGAGCAGGTGCGCGACCTCGGCGCGATGGAGGTGACGGCCTGGGTCGGACCGCACATCTGCGGCCGCTGCTACGAGGTGCCGCAGGAGATGCAGGACGACGTCGCGGCGCAGGTGCCGGCGTCGCGGTCCACGACGTCCTGGGGCACGCCCGCGCTCGACCTCGGCGCAGGCGTCACCGCCCAGCTCGAGGCCGCCGGGGTCACCGACGTGCGGCTCCTGGACGCCTGCACGCGCGAGGACCCCCGCTGGCCGTCGTACCGCCGCGACGGCGCCGCTTCCCTGCGCTTCGCCGCCGTCGTGTGGAGCGAGTCGTGACCGACTCCGACTCCGACTTCGGCTCCGACGCGAGGCGCGACGAGCTCACTGCCCACCTCGACCTCGTACGACGCCGCATCGCCGCCGCGTGCGCCGAGGCGGGGCGCGACGCCGGCGAGGTGCAGCTCGTGGTCGTCACCAAGTACTTCCCTGCCTCCGACGTGCGCTTGCTCGCCGGGCTCGGGGTCACCGACGTGGGTGAGAACCGCCACCAGGAGGCGGAGGCCAAGGCCGCCGAGTGCGCCGACCTCGGCCTGCGGTGGCACTTCATCGGCGGGCTCCAGTCCAACAAGGCCGGCGCCGTGGCGTCCTACGCCGACGTGGTGGAGTCGGTCGACCGCGCCAAGCTGGTCGGCCCGCTCTCGCGCGGCGCCCACGGTCGCGGACACGAGGTCGACGTGCTCCTGCAGGTCAGCCTCGACCCGCCCGGGGCCGACCACCGCTCCGGCGTCGACTCGGCCGGCCTCGCCGAGCTCGCCGCCAAGGTGGAGGAGGCCGGGATGCTCCGGCTGCGCGGCCTGATGGCCGTCGCACCGCTGGGTGAGCAGCCCGAGGCCGCCTTCGACCGGCTCGCCGGCATCCGCTCGTCCTTCGTCTCCGACCACCCGGGGGCGACCGTGCTGTCCGCGGGGATGAGCGGCGACCTCGAGGCGGCGATCACCCGTGGCGCGACACACGTGCGTGTCGGCTCCGCGGTCCTCGGTCCGAGGCCTGCGGTCCAGTAATGTCCACAACAGTCAACAGGCGTCCCATGAGGGGCGCCGGGTCTAGCGGAGGATCTGTCTCATGAGCGGCGCGATGCGCAAGATCGGCGAGTACCTCGGCCTGCTCGAGGACACCGGCCACTACGACGAGTACGACGGCGACGCCGAGACCTCGACCCAGGAGGCTGTCGACCAGCGTCCGGTCCAGCGTGAGCGCCGCCCTGCCCCTGTGTCCGACCTTGCCGAGCGCCGCCGACCGGCCTCGGTCCAGACGGGAGTCGTGGCCGAGTTGAGCCGCATCACCACCCTGCACCCCCGCAACTACAACGAGGCGCGCCTCGTCGGCGAGAACTACCGCGACGGCACGCCCGTGATCATGAACCTCAGCGAGATGGACGACAACGACGCCAAGCGCCTCGTCGACTTCGCCGCCGGCCTCATCTTCGCGACCCGCGGATCCATCGAGCGCGTGACCAACAAGGTCTTCCTGCTCTCGCCGCCCAACGTGGCGATCTCGGCCGAGGACAAGGAGCGGATGGTCGAGGACGGGTTCTTCAACCAGTCCTGACCAGCCCTCCGCGATACTGACGACGTGTACGCCATCGGCCTGACGCTCTACTACGTCCTCTTCTTCTTCATCGCCCTGCTCTGGATCCGGTTCATCGTCGACTGGGTCCAGGTGTTCGCCCGGCAGTGGGAGCCGAGGGGGCCGCTGCTCGTCGCGCTCGAGGGCGTCTACTCCGCCACCGACCCGCCCATCGTGGCGTTGAGGCGCGTGATCCCGCCGCTGCGGATCGGTCAGGTGGCCCTCGACCTGAGCTTCCTGCTGGTGATGGTGGCAGCATGGCTGCTGCTCCGAGTGGTCGCGACCATCTTCTTGCAGTAGTACTGGAACCAGTACTGGAACCATCCGTCACATGGGTCACTGTGCCCCGTGGCATTCCGGGCGCTATTGTCTTCTGACAGCAGAGCCACCGAGTAATCGAATCGTGAAAGTTTGGGTGACGTCATGCCGCTGACGCCTGAGGACGTGAGCAACAAGCGTTTTACGCCTGTCCGGCTCCGTGAGGGTTACGACATGGGCGAGGTGGACCAGTTCCTCGACGAGGTCGAGGCCGAGCTCGCCCGCCTCACCAAGGAGAACGACGACCTCCGGTCCAAGCTGTCGGCTGCCCAGTCCGGCGGCTCGTCGACCCCGGCGCCCGCCCCGGTGTCGTTCGCGCCTGCTGCCCCCGAGCCGGAGCCCGAGCCGGAGCCCGAGCCCGAGCCGGTCGCCGCCCCGGCGCCCGTGCCGGCCGCCGCGCCCGCCGCCCCCGTGCAGACGGTGCGCGTCGAGACCGTCGCAGACGCGTCCAACGCTGCCGCCCGCCTCCTCGAGATCGCGACGCGCAACGCGGACGAGCTCGTCGAGGACGCCAAGAACGAGGCCGACCGCATCGTCGGCGCCGCGCGCACCAAGGCCGAGCGCCTCGAGGGCGAGTCGAAGACCAAGGCCGACCGCATGGAGGCCGACGCCCGCCAGCGTTCGCAGATGCTCGACTCCGAGACCGCCGAGCGCCGCCAGCAGATGTTCGGCGACCTCGAGAAGGAGCGCGACAAGCTCAACGGCGACGTGGAGACGCTGCGCCAGTTCGAGCGCGAGTACCGCTCCCGCCTCAAGACCTACTTCACCCAGCAGCTCGAGTCCCTCTCCACGGGGGCCGAGAGCCAGGCGCCGGTCGACAGCGGCACCGCGCCGAAGCGCCTGCGCTCCGTGCTCGGCGACGACGAGGGCTGACCCCTTCGAACAGGCCTGTGAAAAGCGAGGACGACCGCCCGTGAGGGTGGTCGTCCTCGCTTTTCGGCGTGGCTGTGTTGGCTGGCCCTCCGACAGCGGCTACTGTCCCTGCCACCGTGTGGCTCGAGCCACACCCGACGCTCCTGGGGGTCCTCGGAGATGGCAGGCACAACGCGCAAGTCCCTGGCCGGTACGGCCGCTGCCGCCGCCCGTCGCGTGATCGGGCGCTCGGGGAGCGCGTCCAAGGCCGCTCCGGCGAAGAAGGCAGCGCCGGCCGCGAAGAAGGCTGCGCCCGCCAAGAAGGCTGCGCCCGCCAAGAAGGCTGCGCCTGCCAAGAAGGCTCCCGCGACGAAGGCCGCTCCGGTGGCGAAGGCTCCTGCGAAGAAGGCTCCCGCGAAGAAGGCCGCTCCGGTGGCGAAGGCTCCTGCGAAGAAGGCTCCTGTCAAGAAGGCCGCTCCGGCGGAGAAGGCTCCCGCGAAGAAGACTCCAGCAAAGAAGGCTCCGGCGAAGAAGGCCGCGCCCGCGACGAAGAAGGCCGCGCCCGCCAAGAAGGCCGCTGCGAAGAAGGCCGCGCCCGCCAAGAAGGCCGCTGCGACGACGGCCGCTCCGGCTGCGAAGGCTCCCGCGAAGAAGGCCCCCGTCACGAAGGCTGCGCCTGCCACGAAGGCCCCCGCGAAGAAGGCCCCCGCCGCCGGGAAGAAGACCGCGGCCACGAGGGTTGGAGCGGCCAGCAACACTGTTGCCACCCAGACCGCGACTACGAAGAAGGCAGCCCCCGTGACGAAGGCCGCTACCGCGCCCGACAAGTCGGTCGCACCCAAGAAGGTCAAGAAGGCCACCCCCAGCACGCTCGTCGTGCTCGAGGGCGAGGACGCCTGGACGAAGGCGGAGCTCAACGAGGTCGTCAAGGAGCTCACCGAGCACCAGGAGCGCCTCACCACGATCATCGGCCAGGCCGAGGAGGAGCTCTCCGGGCTGATGCGCGACGCCGGGGACGGCGCCGGGCAGGACCAGGCCGACGTCGGTGCGACGAGCTTCGAGCGCGACCACGAGTTCACCGTGCTCGCCAAGGAGCGCGAGACGCTGGCCGAGATCGAGCGCGCCCTCGCGCACATCGACGACGGCTCCTACGGCGTCTGCGACTCCTGCGGCAACCCCATCGGCAAGAATCGGTTGATGGCTCGGCCCCATGCCACACTGTGCCTGTCATGCAAGCAGCGCGAGGAGCGTCGCTGAACCCCAGCGACCAGGTCGATCAGCAGCAGGTCCGTCGACGCATCGACGCCCGGCTCGTCTTCGCCGCCGTGGCGCTGGTGGCCTACGCCGCCGACCTCGGCACCAAGGAGTGGGCGCTGTCCGCTCTCGCCGACGGCGACGTCCCGCTGGTCGGTGACTGGTTCACGCTGCACCTGACCTTCAACCCGGGAGCCGCGTTCAGCACCGGCACCGGGTTCACGATCGTCTTCACCTGCCTGGCGATGGTGGCCGTGGTCGTCGTGCTGTGGCTGAGCCGCCGCCTCGGCAGCACGGGCTGGGCGATCGGCCTGGGCGTGCTGCTCGGCGGCGTCAGCGGCAACCTCACCGACCGGATCTTCCGCGAGCCGGAGCCGTTCCACGGGCACGTGGTCGACTTCCTGATGCTGCCCAACTGGCCCGTCTTCAACCTCGCCGACGTCTGCATCAACATCGCCGCGGGCGTGATCATCCTCCAGACCTTCCGGGGCATCCGGATCGACGGCACCCGCGAGGGGCAGCACGCCGACGGGGAGCCCGCGCAGGATCCCGAGCAGAATCCCGGGCCGGCGTGACCACCCACGCCGAGCAGCGCACGGTCTTCGTCCCCGACGGCCTGGCGGGCGAGCGCGTCGACGCCGCGATGGCGAGGATGTTCGGCTTCTCCCGCACCAAGGCCGCCGACCTGATCTCGCAGGGCCTGGTCCACCTCGACGGCACCGCGGCCGGCAAGAGCGACCGGGTCGACGCGGGCGCGATGCTCGACGTGACCATCCCCGCCGAGCGCGACCCGCTCGAGGTGAAGCCCGAGATCGTCGAGGGCATCCGGATCGTCCACGACGACGACGCCATCGTCGTGATCGACAAGCCCGTGGGCGTGGCGGTGCACCCGTCCCCGGGCTGGCGCGGGCCCACCGTCGTCGGCCACCTCGCCGGCGCGGGCTTCCGGATCTCGACCTCCGGGGCCAAGGAGCGCGAGGGCATCGTCCAACGCCTCGACGTCGGGACCTCCGGCGTCATGGTGATCGCGAAGTCCGAGCACGCCTACTCGGTGCTCAAGAACGCCTTCCGCCAGCGCACGGTCGACAAGACCTACCACGCGCTCGTCCAGGGGCACCCGGACCCGCTCGCGGGCACGGTCGACGCGCCGATCGGCCGCCACCCGAACCACGACTACAAGTTCGCCGTGATGGCCGACGGCCGCCACAGCGTCACGCACTACGAGACGCTCGAGGCACACCGCTTCGCCAGCCTCCTCGAGATACACCTCGAGACCGGTCGCACCCACCAGATCCGCGTCCACATGAGCGCGCTCAAGCACCCGTGCGTCGGCGACCTCACCTACGGCGCCGACCCGACCCTCGCCAAGCGCCTCGGCCTCGAGCGGCAGTGGCTGCACGCGATGCGCCTCGGCTTCGAGCACCCCGAGACCGGTGACTACGTCACCTACGAGTCCTCCTACCCCGACGACCTCGCCCACGCGCTCGAGGCCATTCGAGATGAACACTGACGCGACGCCCACGGACAGGCGGGTGCAGACCATCGACCTGGCCCTCCGCCCGGCGACGGCGGCAGACCTGCCGGCGATCGCGGAGGTGCACCTCGCCTCCCGCGCCGGCGCGGGAGAGGCCTTCCCGCCCGACGTGCACAGCGCCGACGAGGCCAGGTCGTGGGTCGCCGGCTGGGACCTGACGTCGTACGACGTCCACGTGGCCGAGCTGGACGGGCGGGTCGTCGGCTACACGCGAGCCACGCCGACGTGGCTCGACGACCTCTACGTGCTGCCCGACGCGCAGGGGAGCGGCGTCGGCTCCGCGCTGCTGCTGCGGGTCCTGGCCGACCACCCGGACGGCATCGGGCTGTGGGTCTTCGAGTCCAACCTCCCGGCCCGGGCGTTCTACGCCCACCACGGCTTCCTCGCGCTCGAGCGGACCGACGGCTCCGTCAACGACGAGAAGGCGCCCGACATCAAGCTGGTCTGGCCGGGCCGGGACCCGCTCGCCTTCCTGCGCTCGATGATCGACGAGGTCGACCTCGTGCTCGGCGACGTGCTGGCACGCCGCACGGCCCTCACGCGCGTCGTGCAGGGCCTCAAGCCGTCCACCGAGCGCGACCCCGTGCGCGAGGCCGAGATCGCGCACCGCGTCGCGCAGGTGGTGCCCGAGCTCGGTGACGAGCGCGTGGCCCGGATCGTCGACCTGATCATCACCGAGTCCATCGCCGCCGCGACCGACGACCAGCGCTGACCGTGCTGCCGACAGGCGTGCGCGAGCGTGGCCTCGAGTTCTCCGGCATCCGGATGGGCAACGCCGGCATCGGCCCGGGCGGAGCGTTCCCGACCCGCCGCTGACGCGACGCCCGCAGAGGCGGAGGATGGGTCGCATGCTGCTCCATGGCGACCTGATCGAGGAGTACCGCGACTTCGCCACCTACGCCGCGGGCGACTCACCCTGCTTCGAGGAGTGGGCCCTCGGCGTCGTCGGCGACGAGGAGGTCCTGGCGTGGCTCGCCGGCCTGCCGCCGATCAAGCGGCAGCCGAACCTCGTCTTCGCGGCCGCCCGCTGGCACGGCGCACCCGCGCCGGGGTCGTACGCCGGACTGCGGGAGGTGCTGCTGGAGCAGGAGCCGGCGGTCAGGGCGACGATCCTGGCGCGCGCGACCCAGACCAACGAGGTCGGCCGGCTGGCCACCCTGGCGCCGGTGCTCGGGCTGGTCGGCGAGCAGGCACAGGGGCCGCTCGCCCTGGTCGAGGTGGGGGCGAGCGCCGGACTCTGCCTCCATCCCGACCGCTACGACTACGCCTGGCCGCCACTGGGCGAGCTGCGGGGGAGCGGCGGACCGCTCCTCACAGCCACGGCGACCGGGCCGGTGCCGGTCCCCGCCGCGCACCCGGAGGTCGCGTGGCGCGGGGGCGTCGACCTGAACCCGCTCGGCGTGACCGACCCCGACGCCATGGCCTGGCTGGAGAACCTGGTGTGGCCCGAGCAGGACGAGCGCCGCGAGCGGCTGCGCGCCGCGATCGAGGTGGCGCGCCGCGAACCGCCCGTGCTGAGGCGGGGCGACCTGTTCGACCACGTGGAGGACCTGGTCGAGGAGGCTTCGCCCCACGGCGTGCCGGTGGTGTTCCACTCCGCGGTCATCGCCTACCTCGAGCCGCACGACCGCGAGCGGTTCCACGACCTGATGACCGGCCTGGTGGCCGCCGGCCGGTGCCGGTGGATCAGCAACGAGGGGCGGCGGGTGCTGCCCCGCGTGACGGGTGACCTGGAGGTGCCGAGCGGCCGGTTCGTGACCGCTCTCGACGGCGTACCGGTGGCGTGGAGCCACGGCCACGGGCACGCCCTCGACTGGCGGTGAGGGTTGCCGCGGGCGGGCCGTGTCCTGTCGGTGGGGCCGGGCACACTGTCGTAGGCTGACTGCTCTTCCCCCTCTCCGCTGCGCAGTCAGCATCCTCCCGATAGAAACAGCTCCGTCAGCGACCCCGAAAGGTGCGGAAGTCTCCTCCATGTCGGCCGGCGCCACAGACAACTTCGTGCATCTCCACGTGCACACCGAATACTCCATGCTGGACGGAGCCTCGCTCCTCGACGGCCTCTTCACCCGCACGGCCGAGCTCGGCATGCCGGCGATCGCGATGACCGACCACGGCAACCTGCACGGCGCCTACGACTTCTACAGCAAGGCCAAGCGCCACGGCGTGAAGCCGATCATCGGCATCGAGGCCTACCTCACGCCCGGCACGCCGCGCGGGGAGCGCCGGCGCATCCGGTGGGGCAAGGGCGACCTGGCCGAGGAGGGCGGCAAGGACGTCGCCGGTGGCGGCGCCTACACCCACATGACGATGTGGGCCGAGACCACCGAGGGGATGCACAACCTCTTCCGCCTCGCCAGCCTGGCGAGCATCGAGGGCTACTACTACAAGCCCCGCATGGACCGCGAGCTCCTCCAGCAGTACTCGAAGGGCATCATCGCCAGCACCGGCTGCCTGTCGGGCGAGATCCAGACCCGGCTGACGCTGGGCCAGTACGACGAGGCGCTGAAGGCCGCGGGCGAGTTCCAGGACATCTTCGGCAAGGACAACTTCTTCCTCGAGCTGATGGACCACGGCATCGCCGCCGAGCGGGCCACCCGCGAGGACCTGGTCAAGATCGCGAAGACGCTCGGCCTGCCGACGATCGTCACCAACGACACCCACTACACCAACCCCGAGGACGCCGACGGCCAGGACGCCCTGATCTGCGTCGCCTCCGGCAAGCGGCTCTCCGACACCAACCGGCTCAAGTTCGACGGCGGCGGCTACTACATCAAGTCCGCGGCCGAGATGCGCGAGCTCTGGTCGGAGTTCCCCGACGGGTGCGACAACACCCTCGCGATCGCGGAGCGGTGCAACGTCGAGTTCACCGAGTCCACCGGCGGCTACATGGCGCGCGCCGACGTGCCGGCGGGGGAGACCGAGGAGAGCTGGTTCCGCAAGGAGGTGTGGCGCGGCATCGAGGCCCGCTACCCCGGCGACCGGCTCGACCAGCAGGTCAAGGACCGCGTCGAGATGGAGCTCGGCGTCATCTCGCAGAAGGGCTACTGCGGCTACTACCTCGTGGTCGCCGACTTCATCCAGTGGTCCAAGCGCAACGGCATCCGCGTCGGCCCCGGCCGCGGCTCCGGTGCCGGCTCGATCGCCGCCTACGCGCTGAGCATCACCGACCTGTGCCCGCTGGAGCACGGCCTGTTCTTCGAGCGCTTCCTCAACCCCGAGCGCCCCTCGATGCCCGACTTCGACATCGACTTCGACGACGCGCGACGCGGCGAGGTCATCAAGTACGTCACCGAGAAGTACGGCACCGAGCGCGTCGCCCAGATCGCCACCTTCGGCCGGCTGAAGTCCAAGGCCGCGATCAAGGACGCCGCCCGCGTGCTCGACCACGGCTTCGCGATCTCCGACCGCATCACCAAGGCGCTGCCGCCCGACGTGATGGGCAAGGGCGTCGCGCTCAAGGACATCTTCAACACCGAGCACAAGCGCTACGGCGAGGGCGGCGAGTTCCGCGCGCTCCACGACTCCGAGGCCGACGTCCGCACGATCTTCCACACCGCGCTCGGCCTCGAGGGCCAGATCCGCAACTGGGGCGTCCACGCGGCCGGCGTCATCATGTCGAGCGCGCCGATCATCGACGTCGTCCCGATCATGGCGCGCCCGCAGGACGGCGCGATCATCACGCAGTTCGACTACCCGATGTGCGAGTCGCTCGGCCTGGTCAAGATGGACTTCCTCGGCCTGTCCAACCTCCGGATCCTCGAGGACGCGCTGGCCAACATCAAGGTCAACCGCGACCTCGACGTGGTCCTGGAGGAGCTGCCGTTCGACGACCGGCCGACCTACGAGCTGATGGGCCGTGGCGACACGCTCGGCGTCTTCCAGCTCGACGGTTCGGGCATGCGCTCGCTGCTGCGCTCGATGCAGCCCGACGTCTTCGCCGACATCACGGCCGTCTCCGCGCTCTACCGGCCCGGACCGATGGGTGCCGACTCCCACAACAAGTACGCCCGCCGCAAGAACGGTCGCGAGGCGATCGAGCCGATCCACCCGGCTCTCGCCGAGGCGCTCGAGCCCGTGCTGGGAGAGACCTACGGCCTGATCGTCTACCAGGAGCAGGTGATGGCGATCGCCCAGGTCCTGGCCGGCTTCACCCTGGGCGCCGCCGACAACCTCCGCCGCGCGATGGGCAAGAAGAAGAAGGAGGAGCTCGACAAGCAGTACGCCGGGTTCCAGGCCGGCATGCTCGAGCGCAACTTCCCGCAGGTCGCCATCGACAAGCTCTGGGAGATCCTGCTCCCGTTCTCCGACTACGCCTTCAACAAGTCCCACTCCGCGGCCTACGGCGTCATCACCTACTGGACCGCCTACCTCAAGGCCAACTACCCGACGGAGTACATGGCCGCGCTCCTCACCTCGGTGAAGGACGACAAGGACAAGATGGCGATCTACCTCAACGAGTGTCGCCGGATGAAGATCCAGGTCCTGCCGCCCGACGTCAACGAGTCGCACGCCGACTTCACGCCCGTCGGCCAGGACATCCGCTTCGGCCTCACCGCCGTGCGCAACGTCGGGCACAACGTCGTGGCCGGCATCGCCGCCGCGCGCGAGGAGAAGGGCCGCTACGCCGACTTCAACGACTTCATGGAGAAGGTCCCCGCGCTGGTGTGCAACAAGCGCGTCGTGGAGTCGCTGATCAAGGCCGGCGCCTTCGACGACATGAAGCACAAGCGCCGCGCGCTCGTCGCGGTCCACGAGACCGCGGTCGACCAGTTCGTCGACCTCAAGAAGAACGAGGCGATCGGCCAGGACTCCCTCTTCGGCGGGCTCAGCGAGGACGACGGCGGCTTCGGGGTGAGCGTGACCATCCCCGACATCGACGACTGGGACAAGATGACGCTGCTGAGCCACGAGCGGGAGATGCTCGGGCTCTACGTCTCCGACCACCCGCTGCTCGGCCTGGAGCACGTGCTGTCGCAGGGCACCGACTGCACCATCGGCCAGCTCATGCTCGACGAGGACCGCCCGCACGGCTCGACCCTCACCGTCAGCGGCCTGATCACCTCGGTCGCCCGTCGCATCACCAAGCGGGGCGACCCGTGGGCCACGATCACGCTCGAGGACCTCGACGGCGCGATCGACGTGCTGCTGTTCCCCAGCTCCTACTCGCTCGCCTCGACGCTCCTCGTCGAGGACAACATCGTGCGGATCAAGGGCCAGCTCTCGCGTGACAAGGACCAGCCCGAGCTCCGGGCGCAGGAGGTCACCGCGCCCGACCTCACGCAGGGGCCGACCGGTCCGGTCGTCATCAGCCTCCCGTCGACGCGGTGCACGCCGCCCGTCGTGGCGCAGCTGCGCGACGTGCTCGGCACGCACCCCGGCATGACCGAGGTGCAGCTGCGGCTGCTCACCCGCAGCTCGACCAAGGTGCTGAGGCTCGACGACAACCTGCGGGTGAGCCCGAGCCCGGCCCTGTTCGCCGACCTCAAGCAGCTCCTCGGGCCGGGGTGCCTGGCCGGATGAGCGCACTGCGCCGCGTCGGTCTCGTGACCGCGCTGTTCCTCCTCGCCGGAGCCGCCGCGGGCGTGCTCTGGGAGTGGCTGTGGGACCCGACGACGGGCCTGACCTACCAGGGCCAGTGGTACCTCGAGCCCGCCGGCCCCGACCGGTCCTTCAGCAGCATCGCCCTCTTCGTGGTGATCGCCGTGCCGCTCGGGCTGGTGCTCGGCGTGCTCTGCGGGATCTGGCGTGGGCACGAGGTCGTCACCACCGTGAGCGTGCTGGTCGCCGCGGTCGCCGCCGGCTTCCTGATGTACGCCGTGGGCCACGCGCTGGGACCGGCCGACCCGCAGGTGCTGGCGGCTGCGAAGCCCGACTACACGAAGCTGCCGGGGGATCTCGGCCTCACCGCTCCCGACGCCGACCGCGTGGCCTGGCACTCCAGCGCGCTGCTCGCCCTGCCGGCGGGCGCGATGGCTGGTCTGGTCGGCACGTATCTCTTGGGGAAGCAGGGGTTGGCCCGCCGTTCACGTGGGTAGGCTGAGTCCCGACCAGACGGGGTGGTCCCGACCTTCTTCGGGGCGTGTGTGACGTGGGGGAGCAGATCGAGATGAGCACGACGCCGGGCGGACCGAACGGTCCCGAATACCTGGACAGCACGGGGCCGGCGATGCCCGCCCCGGCCAACGACAACAAGAAGCGGCTCGTCGCGCTCGGTGCCCTGGTCGTCGGCGGCGCCGTCGTCGCCGGCGGTGCCTGGGCCGCCACCAGCTTCTTCTCGACCGGCGCCCAGCCTGCCGAGGCCCTCCCGGCCTCGACGATCGCCTACGCCAGCGTCGACCTGGACCCCTCCGGCGGCCAGAAGATCGAGGCCATCAAGACGCTGCGCAAGTTCCCGGCGTTCACCGACGAGATCAACCTCGACACCGACGACGACCTGCGCGAGCGGCTCTTCGAGGAGATCACCAAGTCCGGCGAGTGCGAGGGCCTCGACTACGCCGACGACGTGAAGCCCTGGCTCGGCTCGCGGGCCGCCATCGCGGCGATCGACCTCGGCGAGGAGGAGCCGACCGCGGTCGGTGTCGTCCAGGTCACCGACGCCGGCAAGGCCGACGACGGCATGGCCAACCTGGTCGAGACCTGCGGGGGCACCACCGACGGCGAGGCCGGCGGCTGGGTGGTCGACGGCGACTGGATGGTCGTCGCCGAGACCGAGGAGCTCGCGCAGAAGGTCGTCGACGCGACCGACAAGGGCACGCTCGCGGCCGACTCCGCCTTCGGGGAGTGGACCGGCGAGGCCGGCGACGACGGCTTCATGTCCTTCTACGTCTCCAAGGAGGCCGCCAAGTACGTCGGCGACCTCGCCGCCTCCCCGCTCGGCATGGCCGCCAGCCCGCTCACGGGTGGCAGCTCCACGAGCGGCAGCGGCAGCTTCGACGAGGAGTGCTTCGCCGACGCCACCACGGCCGAGGAGATGGACGCCTGCTTCACCACCGACGACAGCACCAGCGCGGACCCGGGGTCCGACGCCGGCTCGGAGGAGATCCCGCCGGAGCTGCAGCAGATGATCAACGACTTCGACGGCGCCGCGGCCACGGTCCGCTTCAACGACGGCTCGGTCGAGATCGAGTACGCCATGAGCAACTACCAGAAGGACCTGACCAAGTTCCTCACCAGCGAGGAGGGCGTCGACATGGTCTCCGACCTCCCCGAGGACACGGTCGCCGCGTTCGGCTTCTCGCTCGGCGACGGCTGGGCCCAGGGCCTGCTCGACTACGTCAAGACCCTCGCGCCCGACGAGGCCGCGACGATCGACGACCAGCTCGCCCAGTTCGAGACCGAGACCGGCCTGTCGTTCCCCGAGGACGTCGAGACGCTCCTCGGCGAGGGCGTGACGGTCTCCGTCGGCAGCGGCATCGACCCCGACGCGATCGCCAACGGCGGACCGCAGGAGATCCCGGTCGGCATCAAGATCAAGGGCGACGCCGGCGACATCCAGGCCGTCCTCGACAAGATCAGTGCTATCGCGGGTCCGGAGGCCGAGCAGTACCTCCAGGTCTCCGAGGGTGACGGCTACGCCGTGCTCGCCCTCAGCGACGACTACCGCGGCACGCTCGAGAGCGACAGCGGCCTCGGTGGCAGCGACGTCTACTCCCAGGTCATCGACGGCGACGCCCAGACCGTGCTGTTCGTGAACTTCGACGCCGACGACGACTGGCTGGTCCGGCTCACGAAGGACGAGCCCGAGCTCAGCAAGAACCTCGAGCCGCTCTCGTCGTTCGGGGTCAGCGGGTGGGTCGACGGCGACGTCGTCCACGGCATGCTCAAGCTGACGACCAACTGATCCGACAGGCCGCCAGACCTAGCGACCGATGGTGGCGGTCACCGCTCCGGTGATCGCCACCAGGTCGCGTGGTGCGAGCGCGATGTCGAACCCGCGCCGCCCACCCGAGACCAGGATGGTGTCGTGGTCGAGGGCGGAGGCGTCCAGCACGGTCGGGTGCGCGCGCTTCTGCCCGATCGGGGAGATGCCTCCCGCGACGTAGCCGGTGGCGCGCTCGGCGGCGGCGACCTCGGCCATCACGGCCTTGCTCCCGCCCAGGGCCCGCGCCAGCGCCTTGAGGTCCAGCTGCCCGGTGACCGGCACGATCCCGACCACGAGCGTGTCGCGTCGCCCTGAGCCCGTCGACGGGTCGAGGGAGGCGAGCAGCGTCTTGAACACCGTGGCCGGGTCGGCGTCGAGGGCCTCCGCGGCCTCCAGCCCGTAGGACTCCGCGTGAGGATCGTGCTCGTAGGCCCGCACCTCGAACGCGATGCCGGCGGCGCTCAGCGCCACCGTGGCCGGCGTACCCCCGACGGTCTTCGACTTCTTCGCCATCAGCGGATCTAGTTGGGGGACCACGCGGTGCGGGCGACCTGCGTGGCGGGCAGCGACGGGATCACGTTGATCGCCCGGAGCTCCTCGGTGAGGAGACGGGTGACCAGCTCGAGGCGCTCGGTGGCGTCCTCCGCCTCGAGCAGCGACTGCCGCTCGGCCATCGGCAGCGGGGTGAGTGCCGAGAGCGTCCAGGCGAGGTAGTCGGGGTCGCGGGGGAGCGTGCCGCTGAACGGGTCGCCCTGGAGTGCGGTCATCGCCGCGCGGAAGGCGGTGAAGGTCGAGCGCGCACGGTCGAGCACCTCGGTCGGCACGTCGACCTCCGGCTCGCCGAGCTTGGCGACCACGCCGTGCGGGAACTCCTCGCCGCGCTGCATCTCCTCGAGCATCATCCGCTCGCGCGCGACGGCCACGATGTCGAACGTGCCGTCGTCGCGGCGGTCGACCTCGGTGAGCTGGAGGACGCACCCGACGCGGTAGACCGACTGGGCACCGTGGTCACCGACCTCGTAGCCCTCCCGGATCGCGACGGTGCCGAAGACACGCTGGGCCGGGTCCTCCACGGTGAGCAGGTGGCGCACCAGGAGGCGGTAGCGGTCCTCGAAGACGTGCAGCGGCAGGCTCATCCCCGGGAACACCACGGTGTTCAGCGGAAACATCGGCAGCTGCTCGCTCACCCTCCGACCCTAGCCGGAGGCTGTCCACGCCGGGCCCGCGATGCCGGTCGACCCGCCGGGTGAAACTAGGATCGGACCATGTCCCTGATCCGCCGCATCGACCTGAGGGGCGCCGACCCGGCGTCCGTCGACTACCGCGCGAGCGTGCCTCGCGCCGAGTTCGACGTCGAGGCCGCCACGCATCAGGTGCAGCCCATCATCGACGCCGTCCGGGCCCGTGGGGTCGAGGCGATCACCGAGCTGTCCGCCCGGTTCGACGGGGTCGAGAGCGATGAGATCGCCGTGCCGCGCGAGGCCATCACCACCGCTCTGGAGACCCTCGACCCGGCCGTCCGGGCCGGGCTCGAGGAGTCGATCCGGCGCCTGCGGATCACCTGTGCCGCCGAGCTCGAGCACGACGTGACCAGCGAGCTCGCGCCGGGCGCCGTCGTCACGCACCGCAAGGTGCCGATCGACCGCGTCGGGCTCTACGTCCCCGGCGGGCTCGCCCCTTTGGTGAGCAGCGTCGTGATGAACGTCGTCCCGGCGCAGGTCGCCGGCGTGCGCTCGATCGCGCTGGCCAGCCCCCCGCAGAAGAACAGCGGCGGGCTGCCCGAGCCGACGATCCTGGCCGCGTGCGCGCTGCTCGGCGTCGACGAGGTGTACGCCGTCGGCGGTGCGCAGGCGATCGCGATGTTCGCCCACGGCGCCGGCCCGTGCGAGCGGGTCGACCTGGTCACCGGTCCCGGCAACGTCTACGTCGCCGCCGCCAAGCGGCTGCTGCGCGGCGTGGTCGGCATCGACTCGGAGGCCGGGCCGACCGAGATCGCCATCCTGGCCGACGACAGCGCCGACGCGGCGTTCGTCGCCGCCGACCTGATCAGCCAGGCCGAGCACGACCCCATGGCCGGTTCGGTGCTCGTCACCGACTCGCTCGCGCTGGCCGACGCCGTCGAGGCCGAGCTCGACAAGCAGGTCTTCGCCACCCGCCACACCGAGCGGATCCGGACGGCCCTCGACGGCCGCCAGTCCGGGATCGTGCTGGTCGACGACATGGACCAGGGCGTCGACGTCGTCAACGCCTACGCCGCCGAGCACCTCGAGATCCACACCGCCGACGCGCGCGCGCACGCCGCCCGGGTGCGCAACGCCGGTGCCGTGTTCATCGGCCCGTGGGCACCGGTCTCCGTCGGCGACTACTGCGCCGGCTCCAACCACGTGCTGCCCACCGCGGGCTGCGCCTGCCACTCCAGCGGGCTGTCGGTGCGCGCCTTCACGCGGTCGATGCACGTCGTCGACTACTCGCAGGCCGCGCTCGCCGAGGTGGCCGACCACGTCGTCGCGCTCGCCGAGGCCGAGGACCTGCCCAGCCACGGCCAGGCCGTGACGGTCCGCTTCGACGCCTCCCGCTCCGAGACGCGAGCCGAGTCGTGAACGCCGCGTTCCCACCCCTGCGCGAGGAGCTGCAGGGGATCGAGCCCTATGGCGCGCCGCAGCTCGACCTCCCGGTCCAGCTCAACGTCAACGAGAACCCCTACGGGCCCTCGCCGGAGG